>CAJMOP010000126.1 GCA_905215115.1 uncultured bacterium
AGGCGCGTGTAAATCGGCAGGACGCGGGCCGGATCACCGTCACCCGCAGCGTGCGCGAGCAGCAAGCCCTCGCCCGAAGGCCACCACAGGTCGTGCTCCACGCAGCGGGCGGTCTCGTCCTCACCCAGCAGCTTGCCATAGCGCACGAGACCGTCACCGGTCAGCTGAACCTGGTCCCAGTCCGCTGCTTGGCGCCACTCATCGAGCGCCACGGCGGCCTTGACCACGTGCTCGCGCTCAAATTGACGCTCGGGACCCTCATCGACCAGCATATACAGCGCCGGATATACCTCACCGCGCATAGCATCGGCCAAGATACCAAGCTTGCCGCGCACGCCAGCCTTCCACGCCGTCCAAGCGCAAGCATCGAGCGTCGACACGCCCAGCAGCGGAACATTGGCACCACGCGCGAGGCCCTTGGCAGTGGAGATGCCGATGCGCACACCCGTAAAGGACCCCGGGCCGCGGCCGACCACATAGCAACCAACATCGCTGCGATCCAGACCGGCTTGAGCCAGCACGCCATCAACGGTATTCACGAGCTCAACGTTGGCGTGACGGCGACACATGTGATCGCCACTCACGAGCTTCGTCTCGCCCGTCTGCCCATCAATCCAGCTTGCCGCGCAGGCAAGCATGTCGGTCGAGGTATCGAGCGCCACCACCAGCGCGTTGTCGTTATGCAAGCTCATCTTGTACAGCCTTATCAATCAAATGGAAAAGCTCCATTGCGCGGTCACCGTGTGCCTCGAGCGTTATCGTTCGCACATCGCTGTCGCCCTCATCACGCTTGAGCGTCACCGAAAGATACTCATCCGTCAGCTCGTCCTGGAATTGTTCGCCCCATTCCAGCAGGCAAGCACCCTCATAGCCCAGCACATCGAAAATGCCCGTATCCTCGAGCTCGTAGGCATGCTCCAGGCGGTATAGATCAAAGTGAAACAGCGGAATACGACCTTGATCGTGAACGGCCATGAGCGCGAACGTAGGGCTCGTAACCATATGCCCATCGCCCAGCCCGCGCGAGACGCCCTTGGTAAAGTGAGTTTTGCCCACTCCCAGGCCACCGGTCAGGATGAGCACGTCGCCGTCCTCAAGGCACGGTGCAATTAGCTCGCCAAAATACTCCGTATCGGCAGCGCAAGTCGTTTTGTAAGTACCTACCCCCAGGCGCTCCAGGGACATATATGCTCCTTATTATTCCGAGGCGTCCTCTGGCGCGGGATGTCGCTCCAGATAGTCGCCCAGCATCTTAAAGTCTTCCTCCAGCAGCTCCTGCCACGCCGGATTGCGCAGCGCTGCTGCCGGATGGAACGTGGGCATTACCACAAAATGCCCCATCTGGTGGAACCTGCCGCGCAGCTTAGTAATGCCAATCTCGGTCTTTAGCACAAAGTGCGTCGCGGGGTTGCCGAGCGTCACAATAATATCGGGCCAGATGCTTCGAATCTGCTCACGCAAAAACGGCGAGCAAGCCAGCACTTCCTCGGGACGCGGATTGCGGTTTCCCGGCGGGCGGCACTTAAGCACGTTGGCAATGTAGACGTCTTCGCGTTTGAGCCCCGCCAGCGACAAAATGCCGTTGAGGTCCTCGCCTGCCGCCCCCACAAAGGGCTCGCCCTGCAAATCCTCATTGCGGCCCGGCGCCTCGCCAATAAACATCACGCGAGCGTGGGGGTTTCCCACGCCAAATACGATGTTATGGCGCGACTGGTAAAGCTGGCAAAGGTGACAATCGCCCAGAACGGCCTCGATCTCCTCGAGTGCGACCTCACGCGGCGCCTGATGGCTATGGCCGGGGATGTGCATGACGCCCATAGCGACTCCTACACGTAGACCTTGTCGAGACGCATACCAAAGCCGCAAGCGACCTCGTAGTTAATCGTGCCGCGTAGGCGCGCCATCTCGTCCATGGTAATCTCGGCATCTCCATCGCGGCCGACAATGATCATCTCGTCACCATACTCGGCCTCGGGAATCTCATGCGCCGGGTTGGACTGAATGGCGACCATAAACTGGTCCATGCAGATATTGCCCACCTGACGCACACGCTCGCCGCGATACAGCACGTCCATACGATTGGAAAGCGTACGCGAAAGGCCATCGGCATAACCGATCGGAAGGGTGCAGATCTGAACGCGCGTGCGCGGTACGCGGTAGGTAAAGCCGTAGCCCACGCCCTCGCCCATCGCAGGATGCGCCACGCGCGTCACACGCGCGTGGACGCTCATGACGGGATCAAGCTGCATCACGCGGCCACTCAGCTCACATGGCTGCAGACCATACAAACCGATGCCGGCACGAATCATGTCAAAGTGCATTGAAGAATCGAGCATCGAGGACGGCGTATTGGCACAATGCACGATACCGCATTCAAAACCTGCGTCCTTAATGGCCTGAACGGCCTCGGTAAAACGCTGGCACTGCAGCTTGTAGTCCCAACCCGAAGGTTCATCGGCCGTGGCAAAGTGCGTAAATACGCCGTCGCACTGGATGCCGCGATGGAAACTGATGCCGCGTACAAAGTCGAGCACCTGTGTGTAGTGAACACCGATACGATTCATGCCCGTCTCGATGGCAAGATGGTACTTGCCCACCTTGCCCGCCGCGACGGCGCATTCGCCATACGCAAGAGCAAAATCGGACGTATAGACCGAGGGCATGATATCGAATTCGAGCAATGCAGGAATAGCCTCGATAGGCGGCTCACTTAGAATCAGGACGGGCTTAGTAATCCCGCCCTGACGGAGCCCAACGCCCTCGTTAACCGTCGCCACGGCAAACATGTCGGCACCAGCCGAATACATGATCTTGGCACACTCAACAGCTCCATGACCATAAGCATCAGCCTTGACCACGCAGCACAGGCGCTGACGCGGATTCAACAAGTTCTTATAGGCCCTCGTGTTGCGACGGAGCGCCCCGCGGTCGATCTCGACCCAGGACCAGCGCGTCAAATCGGCTTTATTCATGATTAGTCATCCGACCCTTCGTCCATGATTCCCAGATCTTCGAGCGCATCCTTTGCCGCCAGCTCCATGGCAGGACCGATCAAGTCGATAAGATCGGTCGCGATAACGCTCTTCTCACCATACTCCGTCGCCGCAGCAAAACCGGCGTAGCTGTGAAGTGCAACGGCGTACGAATACAGCAACTCCCAACGATCCATCTCGTCGCGCATGGTGGCAAGCGTGCCGGCCAAAATACCCGCGAGAACATCACCCGAACCGGCAGTTGCCAGAGAAGCCGGACCCGAGAGCGGCAGCAGCACGCGCTCAACGCCACAGATAGCCGTCGTCGGCCCCTTGGCAATGACCACCAGATTGTCGGAGCCTGCAGCCCAGACAACCTTCTGCGCGGCCGCAATCGCGGTACCAAGGTCGTTTACCTCGTCACCGGCAACCAGGCGCGAAAGCTCACGATAGTGCGGCGTCATAACCAACGGCTGCTCGCGGCGATACATCTCGGGGTTACTATCAATACCGTCAATGGCAATCTTAGCAAGGCAGTTGAGTGCATCGGCGTCCAAAATTAGCGGTACATCAAGCTCGAGCAAGCCCGAAACCACCTGCATAGCGCCGGCAGACGTCGTCATACCGGGACCGCACAGCACGCAGCTGTACTTCTTTGCGATCTCGCACACCGTCATGCGCGCAGCGGCGCCAAAGGAGCCGCGGGAATCAGACGGAATAGCAAAGACCGGAATCGAAGGAAGTGCCATGCGAATGAGATTGGCGCAGGCGTCAGGAGCCGCGACTGCCACGTAACCAGCACCCGCGCGAGCTGCAGACTTGGCCGCCATAATGGCAGCACCAGGATATTGCGCAGATCCGGCGACAATAAGCACGGAGCCACGGGAATACTTATCGATATTCGATGGTAGCGGAGCAAAGTAATCAACTAAGTCACCGGGCTCGACAATCTCGGCGGCGTGGTCGACATCATCGATGACCTCGTCAAGACGGTCGTAAAGATTGCCGCAGATCAAATCGCCAGCATACTCAGGACCATCAGCGCTATACAGACCAATCTTGGGCGCAATCATCGTCACCGTGCGCTCGGCACGAATGCAGTCGTCATCAACAACGCCCGTCTCTGCATTCAGGCCCGAGGGGACATCAATGGATACGACACAATCGGCGCATTCATTGACCGTAGGAATCCAAATGGAGAACGGCGCACGCAGATTCCCGTGGAAACCGGTACCAAAAATGGCATCGACAACAACATCGGCCTTATCGATCAAAACCTCGAGTTCATCACGCGAGGGGCCGACGCAAACGTGCACATCGCGGCCGGCAGTACGACGAGCAACATGACGTGCCAGAGCAGCAGGAATCTCATCCGGTTCAACCGGAGAAACGATATCCACGTCCACACCCTTATGGCTCAGGATATCGGCGGCAACCCAACCGTCGCCGCCATTATTACCAAAACCGACCAAAACGAGAACCCGATCGGGATTGAGCTTCAAGACCTCGTTAGCGGCAAACTCACCCGCTAGCTCCATAAGCTCGGCCTTCGAAGTCCCTTCGCGTTCGATGATATCCTCGAGACGAACGACTTCTTCGGTACTCAAAACCGGTTTCATCTATGCTCCTAGCGTATCTTGCGAAGCATCGCCCAGGTGCTCCGTCAATGCTGAATTCTGCAGCTGCTCGAGCTCATCTAATACAGAGCGAGCCTCTTTAAATGTCTGCGCAACGCGTTTCTTGGTGCTCACCTTTTCATCTTTTGGCTTAGGCCGAGCATCTTCGGTAATCGCGATGGCATTCGCAACGGCCAAGTCTCCCGTAAGCGTAATGGAAAGAGCGACCTCAACAACGCCCAGTTCTTGAGCGATCTCGAGAGCACGGCCCGAAAGCAGCGCCTTCGGTTTGCCGAGTTTATCACGCGTTACCGAAACATCCTTGCGACCCACGCCTTGACTAAAACCCGTGCCGAGAGCTTTAAGCACCGCCTCGCGCGAAGCAAAGCGGCTCGCATAGTGAGCAGCGGGACGCGATGATGCATCGCAATACGCACGCTCTTCTTCGGTAAACACACGCCGAGCAAACGACGGCGTCTTTTCAAGAATTGATTTCATGCGGGAAATCTCGACGATATCAACGCCGATACCAGCTTCAGCCATGTTCACCTCCATATCGCACAGACTAAGTTATTGTAGCCCGTTCGCAGAAGATGCGACAAACGAGGGTTATAAAACACAGCTACTATGTGAGACAAATTGCCCGAGATACAAAAAAGGGGGAGGCCGCGAGGCCTCCCCCTTCTTCAAGTCATCAGACGGCTCGGTGCCGTCCACCGGTCAGCGGCGCCCTGGCCTCCCACGGGCTCACCCCGCAGTACTCTCGGCGCGATGGGGCTTAGCTTCCGGGTTCGGAACGGGACCG
>CAJMOP010000127.1 GCA_905215115.1 uncultured bacterium
GTCTGCGCAGCCTACCGCTCGTGGGTCACGAGCGGGGGCTGGCCCGCGCCTTCCCCGAGATTGTCGAGGCATCGCGCGCGTGCCGGTTTGGCGATTGCACGCATACCCATGAGCCGGGTTGCGCCGTTCGCGAGGCCGAGGACGCCGGGCAGATTGACAGCCTGCGTCTGGAAACGTTCCAAAACCTGGCGTCATCCATGCGCGTGAGCGCTCAAATGCTCGATCCAGATGTCCATCTGTAATTGATTTTTCCTATGACAGCCGTCTCCCAACTGTTCGGGAGACGGCTTTTTTGCTGCGGAAAAGCCTCGAAACATGCAGTTTGCTGACGTGCTGACCAAAACCTTGCCACGAGCTTGACGGGCAGGTCAGCTTTTGGTCAGCGATTGGTTTGACATCGAAAACCAAGATCGCGATTGCGCCGCTTTGCGCTCTGACCGCCCAGACAATGGTGGTACGGGCATTCGCCCGGCACTGCCATGAGAGGAGCGGCCGTGAACAAGAGCAAGCGCATCGCCATCAGTCTGGTCGCGGGCGTGCTCGCTGCGCTGCTCTGCATGGCTTACGGCTCGTCGATCCGCTCACGAGCCGAACAGGTCCAGGCTGAGACCTTGGCCAAGTACGGTGGCGATCGCGTCGAGGTATGCGTCGCGGCGCGCGATATCGATGTGGGCGAGACCCTCGATGAGACCAATGTCATAACCCAGGAATGGCTGACGAGCCTGCTGCCGCGTGACGCGGCGACCGAGCTGCGCCAGGTGCGCGGCGACGTGACGACTTCGCGTATTCCCAAAAACGCCGTGATCTGCAATGTCTACACCAAGGCCGAGAGCCACAAGCTCGAGGTGCCTAAGGGCAAGGTCGCCGTTTCGGTGGCGGTCGATGCCGAGCACTCGGTCGGCGGTGCTGCGGGCGTGGGCAGCTACGTGGATGTGTATGTGCAAAAAGACGGCGTGACCGATCGGCTGTGCGGCGCGTACGTGATCGATACCAGCGAGGATTCCGGTGCCACGCGCGAGGGCAAGATCGAATGGGTGACGCTGGCGGCTGACCCCGAAGACGTCAAGGAACTGCTGGGAGCCTCGGGCAAGGGAACGGTCAGCTTGACGATTCCCGCCACGGCGCGCGGCAAAAAGAGCGGAGGCGACGAGTGATGAAGGCGATCTGGCTTGCGTGCTGCGCGTGCGGCGATTACGGACTGTTGCAGCGGGAAGTCGAGGGCCGTGATGTGGGTGCACAGGTGCTTCGTGTGGGTGACCTGGACGGGCTGGTTTCCATGGCGCGGGCGTTTCCGTCACGCCGCGGGGCTGCCATCATCGCGGCGTCTCTGTTTGATACCGAAGATGTGCGCAAGACTGTTGCGCGCCTGACGGCCGAAGGCCGCGTGAGCCGCGTGGTCGTGTTGATAGAAGCGCTCGATCCGTCGGATATCGAGGGGCTGTTTCGCGCGGGGGCGACCGAGGTCATCGCTGCACACAGTATATGCGGCAACGGGCGCGCGGGCGAGGGAGCGGTTGATTCCGATCGGCGCATGACGATTGAGCCCGATGCTTTTGTTGATAGGGAACCCGGGGCGCCTCGCGCTACAAGAGGCCCGCGTGTTGATGATTATGGAAAAGCGGAAGCCGAGCATGGTCGGCGCCCCCGGAACCCCCTTGTACACGATGACGCTGGAGGGCCGGCGCAGCATGCTGGCGATTCCCCGGCTGTAGATATGGGATACGTGCACGGCGTGAATCTGGCGGATGAACTCGATGAAGTTGAGGGCTTTGCCGGGTGCGGCGAGTTGTCGCTGATGCAGCATGAGCAGATTGCGCAGAACGAGCCTGCCTCGCAGACCGAACAAGCTGCCATGCCGGCTTGGACGCAGCGTGTGGTTGCGGCGGGGGAGACGGGGACGCTGTCACCGACGCCCGCCCCGCCGCCTCCGATGCCGCCGGCAGACGCTGCCGCTTCGCCGCATCGAGCTCCGGTCATCTGCGCCATTTCGGGTTCGGGCGGTTGCGGCAAGTCGACGATCGTTGCCACCATGGCACACACATCGTCGCTGTTGGGCTTGCGTGCCGCCGTGCTCGACCTGGACCTGATGTTTGGAAACCTTTACGACTTGTTAGGCGTCGATGCTCCGCGCGATATGGCGGCACTTATCGAGCCGTCGGCGGCGGGCACGCTCACCGAGCCGGATATCGTAGCCACATCGATGCGCGTGGCGCCGGGCGTTACGCTCTGGGGTCCCGTCGCGGCGCCCGAGCAAGCTGAGCTCATGGCGCGTCCGGTGGAGCTACTGCTTGATGTCCTGCGTCGCGAATCCGACGTGGTATTTATCGATACCTCGGTCTTTTGGGGCGACGCCGTGGCGGCTGCGGTGGCGGCGAGCGACCGTTGCCTGGTCGTTGGCGATGCGGCGGTGTCGTCCGCGACATCGGCGTCGCGCGTCATCGAACTGGCAAGTCGAGTAGGTGTGCCGCGCACGCGCATGAGCGCCGTGTTCAACCGGTTCGGTGCGCGCGGGGCAGACGAGGACGTCGCCATGCGCTTTGAGATTGCCTGTGCGTTGAGCTCCAAGATTCGTATCGCCGATGGCGGGCAGGATCTCGCCGCGCTCATGGCGTTTGGGCGCGCTGACGAGGCGGTGGGGCAGACCAGTGCTTTTGCGACTAGCATGCGCGAGGCCACGCGCGAGATGCTCGTGGAACTGGGGTGCGCCGTCGGCCCTTGGGGCGATATGGTCGCCGACCGTGCAACGCGTACCGAACGCCCGCGTATCCGCCTTCCCTGGTTGCGCGAGGGTGATCAGCGATGAGCCTGCAAACGAGGATTAAGGCTGCCGGCGCTGCAGCGGCGGCAGCGCCTGTAGATGCGGGGCGTCGCCGCGCGGTGAAACGACGCACCAAGCGCGCCGTGATGGACCGCATGGGTTACGACGAAGTGGCGCGTATCAGCGCCTATATCGACCCGGCACTTGCCCGCTCGGAATTGCGTCCTGCGGTGGAGGCGGCGCTCAATGTTGAGGAGCCGACCGATCTCGCGACGCCCGAGCGCGAAACCATCATCGACGAGATTTTGGATGACGTGGTGGGCTTGGGGCCGTTGCAGCCGCTCATCGAGGACGACACCGTTACCGAGATCATGATCAACGGCTGCCGCTCGGCTTTCTTTGAACGCGGCGGCGTCTTGTACCCCATCGAGCATGCGTTTGAGGATGATGAACAGATCCGTGTGCTTATCGACCGCATCATCTCGCCACTTGGCCGCCGTATCGACGAGCGCAGCCCCATCGTCAACGCCCGCCTCAAAACGGGCTATCGCGTCAACGCGGTGATTCCGCCTGTGGCGATTGACGGACCGATTCTCACCATCCGAAAGTTCTCGGACCGTATCTGCTCGCTGGACGAGCTTGTGGGGCTGGGGTCGCTGCCGCTTTGGTATGCGCAGCTGCTGTCGTGCGCGGTGTCGCTGCGACAGGACCTGGCGGTTGCGGGAGGCACGGGATCTGGTAAGACCACCCTGCTCAACGCGTTGTCATGTGAGATTTCCACCGGCGAGCGCATCGTGACGATCGAGGACTCTGCCGAGCTCAAGTTTGCGCATCATCCGCACGTGGTGCGCCTAGAGGCGCGCGAGGCTTCAATTGAGGGTGAAGGCGCGGTGACGATCCGCGACCTGGTAACTAATGCCCTGCGCATGCGCCCCGACCGCATCGTGGTGGGCGAGGTGCGCGGTGCCGAGTGCTGCGACATGTTGCAGGCCATGAACACGGGCCACGACGGATCGCTCACCACACTTCATGCGGGTTCAGAACAGGAGACCGTGGTGCGTTTGACGTTGCTTGCACGTTATGGGATCGATCTGCCGAGTGAGCTTATCGAGGAGCAGATTGCCATGGCACTCGACGGTATCGTGATGTCCGAGCGCCACGCCGATGGCAGGCGTTTTGTCTCCTCGTATTCGGGGGTGCGACGCGCCGCATCGGGCGGCGTAGAGCTCGAGCGCTATGTGACGTTCGATGCCGCCGAGCGCACCTGGACGCTTGACCGCGAGCCGCCGTTTATCGCAGAAGGCCTGCGGTCGGGGACGCTCACACAAGAGGAGGTGGACGAATGGAGATCGCTGTGCCCCTCGTCGTAGGGGGCTTGGCAGGGCTTTCTGTCGCGACGGCGTGCGGGGCGGAACCTCGTGTGCCGCAGGTACCGCCGGCGGAGCTGGCACGTCAGGCGCTCGAGACGGTGGCAGAGAAGCTGCCGCGTGAGCTGGTGAAAAACGATCTGCTGAAAAAGATCGCCCGTTCGTGGGCATCGCTGGCTCCGGCGCATCGCCTTGGCCTCGTGATCGAGGATGCTTCGGGATGTTTGGCGTTTCTGCTGCTATCGAGCGGTGTCTGCTGCGTTTTACTAACGATGGTGTCGTTATCGCCCCTCGGATTTGCCTTGGGACTTGTTGCTCCGTTTGCCGTTGGTGCCGCTCGGGATGGCTTTGAGAGCCGGCGCGAGCAACACGATGCAGAAGAGGCAATGCCCGAGGCGTTTACCGCACTTTCCATGTCGCTTGCCTCGGGACATTCGCTGGCCCAGGGCATGCGCTTTGTGGGCGCTCATGCGCAAGAGCCAGTGCATAACGAGTTTTTGCGGGTGGCGGCGGCGATCGATTGCGGCATCTCGGCGACCGACGCGCTCGATGACTTGCTCGTGCGTATCGACGCCCCCGGTCTTTCGCTTGTGACCTTGGCGCTTAAGGTGTCTCAGCGCACCGGCGCTCCGCTTGCCGACTTACTGTCCGAGGCGTCGAGCATGGTGGGGGAGCGCATTGAGCTCAAGCGCCGCCTGGATGTTAAGACGTCGCAGGCTCGCATGTCTGCGCATATGGTCGCGGCGATGCCGGCGGGCATGTGCGCGGTGTTGTCGCTGCTTTCGGCAGATTTTCGTCGCGGTCTTGCGACGCCTGCCGGCGCGGGCGCTGTGGTGCTGGGTCTTGCCCTCAACGCCGTTGCCCTGGTGGTTATCCGGCGCATTATGCGGGTGGAGCTATGAGCGCCTCGGTTGCAGTTGCGGCTTGCCTGTGCGCCCTGAGTGTATTTGTCGCGACGGGTTTTGATCGGGCGGATGCACGCAAGATCGCAGGGGCCTGCAAGCGCGAGGCGGTGCTGGTCGCTGCCGCTGGTCGCTCGGTGGTCGATGCTCTGACCGCGCGAGTGAAGGGCGCGGTTGGAGCGGGCGGCCCGGCGCGAGTGTCGCTCGGCGAAGTGTCCGAGATGATCGATGTTGTGCGCTTGGGTCTTTCGGCCGGTCTTTCGTTTGATGCGGCGCTTGAGATTTTC
>CAJMOP010000128.1 GCA_905215115.1 uncultured bacterium
AGGTGCCGCCGGTGGCCTGGGTGCCGCGCTGCTGGCGCTCGGTGCGGAGCTACGCTCGGGTGTGGAGACGGTGCTCGATCTCGTGGGGTTTGACAAGCGTGTACGCGATGTCGACCTGGTCATAACGGGCGAGGGTAATATGGACGAGCAATCCGCCGCCGGCAAGGCGCCGGTGGGTGTGGCCTGCCGTGCGAAGCGATATGGCAAGCCGGTGGCCGCTGTCGTGGGCGGTCGTGCCGACAACCTGGATGCGGTGTACGAGCAGGGTATCGACTTGGTTTTGCCGATTTGCCGCAAGCCCATGGATCTGGAGCAGGCACTCGATCTGCAAGAAGCCACAACCAACCTCATCTGTGCCGGCGAGGCGGCTGCCCAAGCCTATGACCTCGCTCGCCTCTAAAACCCATCCCTCCAATAACTTGCGGTGAAATACGGAGTGTTTTTGCCTTTAAGGTGCCAATTCAGTCCGTATTCCACCGCAACTTCGTGAATGGTCATCCGAGGCTGGCCGCCTTGGGCCTTGGGTCGGACCTTCCGCCACGAAATGCGGCCATCTACTACGTTAAACCGGTCACCCTCGACCATCCCGGAATTTGCAAAACAAAACCGCAGGTAAAGAGCTTGCCGATTTCCGAAAAAGTCGGCTATGGTCGACCCCTGCGACCTAAACGTAGTAGATAGGCCCTTTTCGTGGCGCAGCGTCAGACCGGTCTTTTTGGGACTAGGAAAACACCCGTAAAGGCATGTGAATCTGAACAATTTAATCCTGCGCCCTGCGGCGCTCGATGGTGTTGTCTGGGGATCGGAGACTATGCACTTCAGGTGTTGGCGCCGCCATTTGTGTGCCATTAGTAGATTGCTCTTCGTTCAGTTGTTCGCCGATTAATCCTGCCAATTTATTACCATTTCGGGCGAAGACGTGGATTATCTCCATGATGGACCTCTTTGGGCATAATGTTGTCTTTAATCTGTCCTAATCAATAGATCGCTCTTGGGAAGAGAGGGCGACACCAGAGGGGGAGAAGGGAATTGGAGAGGAAAGTTTTCGGCGGGGGGCGGAGAGTCGCTGCTCTCTGCCTTGCGCTGGTTCTCGGCTTCGGATGTTTATCCGTTGGCGCGACGGCCGGTGTCGCATATGCGGCCACGGCATCGCGGGCTGCGTATACTGCGGAGGAGTTTGAGATCACCCAGGACGGCGTGACCTATTCGTGCGAGACCACGGATAAAGGCACGGCGGAAATCACATGTATTGTTGCCGACGACAGTGTGACCGCGGTGAGTGTACCCAGCTCCATCGAGCATGGTGGCCAGACCTACAAAGTCACCGAACTTTTTTCTCGCCTCGTATCGTGGCCAAGAACGTTGAGCAGCTGACGCTCCCCGACACGCTCGAAAACGTGCGCGGATGGTATTTCCGGAAGTTCGTAAAGGTCAAGGAGCTCCATATCCCTGGCTCCATCAAGGACTTCAGTTGCACGCTGCAAAACGCCGGCTCGCTCGAAAAACTCTATTTCGATGAGGGCGTCGAGAAGATTAGCGCCAACTCGATGGTCACGGGCTGCAAAAGCCTTTCGGAGATCGATCTCCCCTCCACCCTCAAAATGATTTCGGGCCCGAGCGCCTTCGGGGGGGCTACGGCCCTTACAAGCATCGAGTTTCCAAAAGATGTCGCCTTTGCCGACACCATAACGGGCTTGCTCAAAGGCTGCACGTCTCTGACAAGCGTGTCGTTGCCCGCTTCGGTTACGAAGATCCCCTCGCACATGTTTGACGGATGTACCTCTCTAACGTCCGTCACCGCGCTGAGCGAAATTGAGTCCATCGGGGATGGGGCGTTTCAGAATTGCTCGAGTTTGACCGGCATCGATTTCCCGGGCACATTGACGAGTATCGGATCCTCTGCTTTCCAGGGGTGCGCCAGCCTGGTGAGCGTGCCCAATCTAAGCAAGGTGACAAACATGGGCTGGGGGGCTTTCTACAAGTGCAAAAAGCTGCGGGCGTCCGTGGACCTGTCCTCGCTTCAGAGCGTTCCGGGCTATGCGTTCTGCTACGCGCCGGTTAAGATCGTGGGGCTTTGCGACAGCCTGCAGAGTATCGGTGACTGGGCCTTTATCTGGAGCAACGTCGCCGTCCAGCTTCCCGAGACACTTGAGAAAATTGGCAACTACGCCTTCTTTCGCGGCACGTTGCCGGAGCAGCTTTCCATTCCAGATTCCGTGACTTCCGTTGGCACGGCAGCCTTCTCGGGCGTAGATGGCGTGAAGGATGTGACGATCGGGCGCGGCCTCACCAAAATACCCCGGGACATGTTTGACGGCAGCACGGTTCAAAAGATCACGATCGAAAACAGCAGGGACGACATCACCGGCTCGGAGAACCTCCCGTCCTCTGGCGTCGATATCGTCTACACGCGCGAGCACATCGATGACAGCGTCGGCGATACCGTGAGCGATGACAGCACCAAGACCCTTCAGGATCTGGTCGACGAGGCCCCCGATGGCAAGGAAACCGTCATCACCCTGAAAAAGCACGTGAAGCTTGGCTCCACGCTCACGATTCCTGCCGGGAAGATGATTAAGATCACGTCGGATGAGCCCCATACCATCTTGGCAACAAAGAATGGCGGCGTCTCCGTACTGGTCAATGTTGCCGAGAGGGCATCCCTCGAGCTGTCGGGGAAAGTGTCCCTGAGTGGTCGCTACAACAAGGGCGCCATTATTTCTAGCAAGGGAGCAGTTGCGCTCTCTGACGAGGCCGTTGTGTGCGACGGCGCTGCGAACACCGTCAATACGGGTGTCATCGACGTGTCAGGAGACAAGGCTTCGCTTACCATGACGGGCGGCGTTATCGAGCAGTGCGAGCTTAAGGACGCATATTGCGGCGCTGTCCACGCGAAGGACGGCGCCCATGTTGTCATGAAGGGCGGCGTTATCCGTAAGAACGGAATCGTCGTTACCGGAGACACTAACGGCTATCACCTCACATCTTCTGGCGTCATGTTGGTGGGCAATGTCCGCTTTGACATGAGCGGAGGCAGCATCGAGGGCAACAGCGGCTATCGAGGCAGCGCGGTCCTTGCGTACAGTGAGGGGGAGGGCGATAGCCAAAGAGCCAAGTTCACGATGACTGGTGGTCAGATTTCCGGCAACAGGAGCAGTAAGCTGGAGGCGGGGCCCTTAGATCCCTCTGGAGCAGTTCACATTGAGGGCAACGCCGAGTTCACCATGAAGGGTGGAGAGATTAAGAACAACGTTGCGTCTGGCAACGGCAAAGGCGGCGGAGTGTGTGTGGTCGACCCGGGCTGTCAGGGCGGCGAAACAGGGAATACTGCTTTCACTATGCAAGGCGGGTTCATATCTGGCAACTCCGCTTCCGCCGGCGGAGGCGTCTATACCTATTCGAATGGCGTCACGCTCAGCGCGGGCAAGATCAAGGGTAATACTGCTCGGAGCATGGGCGGCGGCGTGTATAGCGAAGGCAACGAGGCTCATGGCTATAGCACGCTCCACATCGAAAACGCCCTCGTTGTTGATAACCATGCGGATAAGCAAGGCGGCGGCATGTGGTTCTGCCCGACCGGAGATGCCAAGGTCTACGTCCAGGACGGCGGCCTGATCGCCAAGAACACGGCTGACGAGGCGGGAGACGACTTCGTCTTCACCGGCGCCAAAGACGCCAAATACAAACTGACCTTGGCCAACCGCGCTCCGGGCGGCGGAAAGGTCAGCTGGTACAAAGACGGTGGGCTGTTTAACCCCGTCGGCACTTTTGCGGCAACAAACCCCAAAATCCCGCGATTCACGCCCGATGGCGATAACGGCGAGCCCCTGTCCTTTACCGACGCCACGCCGAACGTCGCGCTTAAATCTGTGATGAACGAGGATGTGTATAATCTCGGCGGCGGCCAGACGTCGCTGACGATCTCTGGCAATACGGCCGAGCGGGGAGGCGGCATCGGCGCCAACGGCGGTGTCGTCATCGGTAAGTCCGAGAACATCAACATTCCCATCAAAAAGGTCTGGGAGAACCCCAGGATTCCCCATCCTAATAAGGTTAAAGTAAATCTCAAAATCGGCGATACCGTCATCGATTCGATCACCCTGAGCGAGTCTGACGGCTGGGAGGGCGTCTTCTCCAGCCTGCCGCAGCGTGATGCTTCCGGCGCCGTGATCGACTACACCGTGGCCGAGGACCCCGTCGAGGGCTACAGCTCCAAGGTCTCCGGCGACGCCGAGCGCGGCTTCACCGTGACCAACGCCGTGAAGACGGGCGAGCTCGACGTCTCCAAGACCGTCGCGGCGCGCGAGGGCCTGGCGGTCGACGCGGGCAAGATATTTAAGTTTGTGGTTGAGGCCACCGATGCCGCGGGCCGCAAAGTATCCGGCGCCTACGGTGACGCGACGTTCGAGGACGGCAAGGCGACCCTCAAGCTCAAAGATGGCCAGACGGCGAGGATCACGGGGCTGCCCGCGGGAACCGCCTACACGGTGACCGAACGTGCCGCCGATGGCTACAAAGCCGCGGTGAACGGAGTCGAGGGATCTAGGGCTGATGGCTCCATCTCGGCCGATCAGGTCGCCTCCGCTGCCTTCACCAACACCTTCGACCCCGCCCCCGCCACGGCGTCCGTCCCCGAGCTCACCAAGGTGCTCGCAGGAGGCCGCAAGCCCGGCCTCCAGGAGGGGGAGTTCACCTTCGAGCTCTCCCTCACCGACGGTGCGGGCAATGTCCTCGAGGGCTACCCAATCGAGGCGAAGAATGACAAGGACGGCAAGGTTTCCTTTGGCGAGCTCAGCTTCACCAATCCGGGCACCTACCACGCGACCGTGACCGAGAAAGCAAGCGGCGATGTCCTGATTGAGGACGACGCGCATGCCTACACCTTCGACATCGCGGTGACTCAGACCGGTGCCGGCCTTAAGGCCGAGATCTCCAACGAGCGGGGCAAGAAGACCTTCACCAACACCTTCACGCCGCACGACAACACCAAGACCGTCACCAAGGCGAACGCCTCGGGCGCCAAGGTCGATGTGGATGGCAAGCCGGTGGGCGTGGGCGATATCCTCACCTATACCATCGGCTGGGCCAATAACAGCGTCGACGACAGGGGCGCCGCGCAGGCGGCCGACGTGACGGTGACCGATGTCCTGCCCAAGGGCGTTAACTATGTTGAGGGTTCTGCCGACGGTGCCGCCTACGACGCCGCGACGCGCACCCTTACCTGGTCGCTCGGCGAGCAGGCTGCGGGCGCCACGGGCACGCTCAGCTTTGACGTGAAGGTCTCCGCCGAAGCCGCCGTGGTC
>CAJMOP010000129.1 GCA_905215115.1 uncultured bacterium
GCCCTCTTTGGCCAGCGCGCGCACCACGGGCAGCACGCGGCGCGCTTCCTCATCGGGATTGACCGGGGTAAAGCCGGGGCGCGTGGACTCACCGCCCACGTCGATGATGTCGGCGCCGGCGTCGAGCATCGCCAGGCCGTACTCGATGGCGGCATCCGGGTCGAAATGCTCCCCGCCATCGCTAAACGAATCGGGCGTCACGTTGAGGACGCCCATGATGCGCGGACGGTCAAAGCTGAGCTCATACTTTCCGCACCGCCATGTCTTGCTGTCGTTCGCCATGAACATCCTCCTAAAATGCCCACGCCGCCGAGCTTGGGGAGCTGGCGGCGGGGTCGCTTTGCACTCAGTCTTTCTATTGTATCCGCGCACGCGGGCTAGAACGCAAACGCGGCCGCGATGTCGCAAGAAATCAGCAGGTCGGCATTTGCATCCTGATCGGTGGGAGCAAGGTTGCATATGGCCAGCGTATCGCCGGTAAAGTATCGCGTAAGGCCTGCCGCCGGATACACCACGAGCGAGGTCCCGCCCACAATGAGGGCATCGGCCGCGGCGATGGCGGCAACGGCACCGGTCAACACACGCTCGTCGAGCGGCTCTTCGTAGAGCACCACATCGGGCTTGATTCGACCACCGCACGCGGGGCACACGGGCACGCCCGCGGCGTCCTCGTGCTCGCGCGAGCAAATCCACTCGGCGCTATAGACCGCTCCGCACGACTGGCAAATGTTGCGATGGACCGATCCGTGCAACTCAAACACGCGCTGCGAGCCCGCCATCTGGTGCAAGCCGTCGATGTTTTGCGTCACCACGGCATCAAGCTTGCCGGCGCGCTCCAGCTCGGCAAGCTTGGTGTGACAGCGGTTGGGCTTGGCGCCAAGCGCAATCATCTTGGTGCGGTAGAAGTCGAAAAACTCGGCCGGATGCGCCTCATAAAAGCTGTGCGAGAGCATGGTCTCGGGCGGATAGGCAAACTGCTGATGATACAGGCCGTCCACGCTGCGGAAATCGGGGATGCCGCTCGCCGTGGAAACACCGGCGCCGCCAAAGAACACCACACGCTTGTGGGTACCGAACAGCTCCGCCAGTGCGGCGGAGGCCTGCTTGGGGTCCGATATTGCCTGCGTCATATGAGTCCTCCGTCCTTGTTGGTCGGGCAGCATCGGGCGACATCCCGGCATGCGGCCTTTGAGTCAGCACGCGCGGAGCCCACCCCGCCCCTGTTGCGCTAATCTTAAGCCTGCAAACCCCGTCGAAAGGACACCATGCCTCAGACTTACACTTTCGCCTCGTGGAACGTCAACGGCCTGCGCGCCGTGCTCAAAAAGGACCCGAGCTTTATCCAGATCGCGCAAGAACTCGACGTCGATATCCTGGCGCTGCAAGAGACCAAGCTGCAAGAAGGCCAGGTTGATATTGACCTGCCCGGCTATCGCCAAACCTGGAGCTACGCCGAGCGTAAAGGCTATTCAGGCACTGCGGTCTTTAGCCGCCAGGAACCGCTGCGCGTGCTGCACGCCGATGCGCTGCTGCCCTACGCCGGCGAAGGCGAGGCTGCCGAGCTCGTTGCCCAAGCCGCGACCGAGGGCCGCGTCTGCGCGCTGGAGTTCGACAAGTTCTGGTTTGTCGACGTCTATACGCCCAACGCCCAAAATGAGCTCGCGCGCATCGATGTGCGCATGGCCTGGGACGATGCCTATCGCGGCTTTTTGAGCGCGCTTGAACGCGAGACCGGCAAGCCCGTCGTAACTTGCGGCGACTTTAACGTGGCGCATGAGGAGATCGACCTTAAGAACCCCAAGTCCAACCGCGGCAACGCTGGCTTTTCGGACGAGGAACGCGGCAAGTTCACCGAGCTGCTCAACGCCGGGTTTACCGATACCTGGCGCGCGGCAAACCCCGACGTCGAGGGCGTCTACAGCTGGTGGAGCTACCGCTTTAATGCCCGCAAGAACAACGCCGGCTGGCGCATCGACTACTTCCTGGTAAGCGACGCAATCGCCGACAACGTACGCGACACCGGCATCCGCGGCGACATCTTCGGCAGCGACCACTGCCCCGTCACCCTTACGTTGGAGCTCTAGCTCCAGCTGCCCCCGGAGACGAAGGAAAACGGATCATTTTGGGCCTCGTGAGGGTGTCCGCGTGACCCATCCGCCACGAAACACGCCCATCTACTACGTTTAAGCCACCACCCTCAACCACAGCGAACAACGCAAAAAGAAAACCGCAGGTAGAAAGCCTGCGGTTTTTCATAAAACGCGGTCATGGTCGGGAGTATCAAGCTAAACGTAGTAGATAGGCCAGTTTCGTGGCAAGCGCCGTCAACTGATTCCCTGGGGACATCTGGGGACGGAAGAAAATGGATCAATTTGGCTCTCTGAGGGCCACGATGCCCGTCATATCAGCCAGCCATTCCAAAACTATGCCGGTTTACGGGGCTGAATCGCGAACCCCCAACCATACGCAATTCCGAGATAATAAAACCGCAGGTAAACGGCTTGCTCTATTTCAAAAATAGCCGGCATGGTCTGCTTGTGCCAATCTGGCCCCGTAAACCGGCATAGTTTTAAAATGGCACTTCGGCAGTATTGATTCCCGCCCCGGCGCAACCAGCCCTACAGTCCGTACTTCACGACGACTCGGTTGATGCGGCGACACCAAGGCTTGTACAGGGCGACCAAAAACACGCAGGTCGCAAGGCCGTGCGTGATATCGAACGGCACCGCCGTGGCAAGACGCGCCATGGCACCCGCCCACGTGAGCGGTTGAACAAAACCGATAATGTCGTAGGCGTTGATCACAACGCCGTACAGCAAACCCGAAGCAAAGCCGTAGGTCAGCAGCGCCGGCATACGCACGGTGCCATCGGCGCGATCAAAAGCGCCGGCATGCGCCAGCGCACCGCCAACGTATCCCACGAGCCCCCAGGCATACATCTGCCACGGCGTCCACATGCCCTGTCCAAAAAAGAAATTGCTGCTCAGCGCCGCCAGCGCGCCAACCATAAAACCATTGCGGCGGCCAAGCGTCGCCCCCGCGATAATGGCGATGGCACTCACGGGTTTAAAGTCGGGAATGGGGCCAAACAAGATGCGCCCCGCCGCGGCCAACGCCGCCAGAACCAGCGTTGGCATAATCTGGCGCAGGCCCGGTCGCGACGCCTCGTAGCCTGCAAAGAACAGCGCAAGCACCAGCGCCACCACGACAAGCATGGCGAGTGCCGCCTGCTCAACGCCCGCCAGCAACGCCGCAGCCATCACGGCTGGCACCGCCAGCAGCAGCGGGATCTCCAGTTTTGCGAGCAGGCGCGCGACGCGATAATCCGTCATCCCATCACGCCCTATAAAACACGTTGTCGGCAAAGAAGTCGGCCGGCGGCTCCATGCAGGCAATTTCGCCGTCGAACATCATGGCAACGTCGTCGGCAACCTGCTCGGCGAAGTCCAGGTCGTGCGTGGCCATGATGACGGTGCCGCCGGCTTGCGCATGCTCGCACAGGGCGCGGGCGATAATGCGGCGGCTCGTCAGGTCCAGCCCCTTCGTGGGCTCGTCGAGCAGCAACAGCTCCGGACCAATCAACAGCAGCTTTGCCAACGCGAGCAGCTGACGCTGACCGCCCGAAAGATCGTACGGATGGCGCGCATCCAGGCCGTCCAATCCCAGCTGCGCCGCGCGCTCCTGGGCCGCGTCCTCGTCATATCCGCAGGTCGAGGCCCATTCCATCAGCTCGTCGCGCACTGTCTCGGCAACCAGCAGGGCCTTGGGGTTCTGCGGCAGCAGCGCAGCCGAGGCCGCTCCACGCACCATGCGACCACGCTGCAACTTGACCGTTTTGGCCAGCACCGAGAGCATCGTCGACTTGCCGCAGCCGTTTCCGCCCACAATCGCATGCACCGCGCCAGTCGAAAACGCCACATCGAGTCCGCGCAGCACCCAGCCGGACGCCCGATCGTAGCGAAACCAGCTTCCTGTCAAGGTGGTGGCCGAGCCAGCGTACATTTTTGGGAATATTCTGCATCCACCGGCGCGCGATGACGCCCCCGAGTCGTCCTGCGGCAGGATTTGCGCCTCAAATTTAGCCGATTTGTCTGTTTTCGGTCCCTTTTTTGCACCCGCAACGTCCGCGTGCGGGTCCAAAGAGCCCTGCTGGTCACCAGCGATGCTGAAAATTCCGTTTTTTGCACGCCGCGAGCCACCCCACCCTGGCACCTCGCCAGAAAACAGCTCTTCGCGATGCCCCAAGGAGGCAATGTCGGCCACCTCGCGCACGCGGCCGCCCTCAATCCGATACGCGCACGTCGCATATTCGAGCATCGGGCGCGGCTGATGCGTTGCCACAACAACCGTGCAACCCAGCTCGCGGTTCACGCGAAACAGCGCGTGCAGAAAATTTTTCTCGGCAACAGGATCGAGCTGGGACGTGGGCTCGTCGAGAAGCAGCACGCGCGGGCGCAAGGCCAGCACGGCCGCCAACGACAGCAGCTGCTTGCGTCCGCCCGAAAGCGTATCGGTATCGCGGTGGAGCCAATCCTCCAGCCCAAAGAAATAGCTGGTCTCGGCTACGCGACGGCGCATCTCGTCGCGCGACATACCCAGATTTTCCAGGCCAAACGCCATCTCGTGCCACACGGCCTCGCACACGATCTGGTTCTCGGGGTCCTGAAACACATAGCCCACGCGCTCCGCGGACGCCCGAACGTTCATGTCGGCAACGCTCTCGCCCAGCACGCGCAGCTCGCCAGCGCATTCGCCCGTCGGCGAAATCTCGGGCTTGAGCAGCGAGAGCAGCGTTGACTTACCCGACCCGGTACCACCGACAAGCAGCGCAAATGCACCTTGGGGAACAGACCAGTCGAGCTCGTCGAGTACCGGCGCCTCAGCCCCGGGGTAGGTAAAGCTCAGGCCCCGCACCTCAATCGCAGGCACATCGGAGCCGCACGCCCCGCCCGTTACCGAGCAGTTATCCAACCGAGCCATCAGCCAAACCTCTTCTCATCAATCGCGTGCAACGCGCAAGGCAGCATCATCCAGGCAGCGTACACGACATAGCCCAGCCACGGCGCCGGCACCGAGAGCTGCGGATAAAACGAATACTGCGTCGTCGCGGTCCACGCCACTGCCGCCGTGGCCACGCCAAACACCGCAAGCCCAGCCAGCGCGACAACGTCGCTGCGCCCCAGTCGATACCTCGCATACGTCGTACGACGCGTCGCGGCACCCCAC
>CAJMOP010000130.1 GCA_905215115.1 uncultured bacterium
GGGGCGATGCCCCACACCGGGCCCGCCGTTGGGAATCGCGCGGAAGTCATCGCGCCCGCGGTCCTTTTGCCCGTGCAGGTTAAAGCTGCAGTGGTCGGTCGCAATCGTATCGATCTCGCCGGCCACAAGCGCCTCGCGCAGTGCCGCACGGTCGCCGGCATGGCGCAGCGGCGGGCTCATCACATACTTGGCGCCCGCAAAGCCGTCCTCGCCCTGCTCCAAGTAGCGCGTATCGTCGAGCATCAGATATTGAGGACAGGTCTCGACATAGATGTTCTTCTGCCCGCGCGCTTTGGCAGCGCGAATGGCCTCGAGCCCCAACTTGGTCGAAAGGTGTACCACGTTGACCGGTGCGTCGCCGGCCAGGTGTGCCAGATACAGCAGACGGCTCACGGCCTCGGCCTCGCACACATCCGGACGGCTGAGCGCATGGCCCTCGGGCCCGTGGATACCCTGCTCAAACACGCGCTTCTGCAGCTCATTCACCAGCGTACCGTTCTCGCAATGCACGCACAGTATGCCGCCAATACGCTTGAGTTCCTCCAGCACCTCGAGCGTCTCGGCATCGTCCAGGCGCAGATGATCGTAGGCAAAGTAGGTCTTGAACGACGATACGCCCGCCTCGCGCATGGCCGAGAGGTCGGCGCGGTTGCGCTCGTTCCACTCGGCAAGTGCCATATGAAAGGCGTAGTTGGCCGTGCAGGTTCCGTCGGCGCGGCGATGCCACTCGGCCAAGGCATCGGGCATGGTCACGCCGCGATCGGCCGTCGCGTAGTCCACGATGGTCGTCGTACCGCCGCAGGCAGCCGCACGCGTACCGGTCTCAAAGCTATCGGCCGTCCAATCCATGCCGGTCCAGCACTGCATGTGCGTGTGGCCGTCGATAAAGCCCGGGAACACCCAGCAGCCCGCAGCATCCTCGACGGTATCGCCCTCGGCCGGCTCAATCGCCGCGGCAATCCGCACGATCTTATCGCCATCCATGGCAAGATCGGCGCGGCGAAGCCCCTGGGGCGTCACGAGCGCGCCGTTTTTGATGATGATCATAATTGCTCCTTATTAATTGATGCAGTTGGCCACGCGATCAAAATACGAGCAGGCGGCGATATGCTCCGTTATGCGTCGCTGTCCCTTGACGGTATCGACGTCCCACAGCTCGTAGGCACGCGCCTCGACCAGCACCACGTCGGTACGGCCCTTGAGGATCGAACCGCCGCCGTCCTTACCCTCAAGACACATAAGTGCATCGAACAGTTCCGCCGGAAAGAGCACCGGGCTCGAAGGCTCACCGTTGCACGCAAGACGCACCGGATACTTGCGGCCACGCTCATCAAACGCGCGAACCATGGCCTCAAAAGAATCCGAACTCACGAGCGGCTGGTCGCCCGGCAAAAAGAGGCAACCCTTCCAGCCGCGGCTCGCCCCCCACGAAAGGCCCGCACGGACGCTTTCGCTGCGCAGCTCGCCATCGTGCAGCACACACGGGCAATGCTTGTCCTCGCAAATCTGGGCGACCTCGGGCCAACGCGTCGAAACCACGACGTCAAAGCCCCGGGGAACCGAATCGATGGTCCGGGCAATCAGCGGCTTGCCATAGATATCGGCAAGCATCTTGTTAGAGCCAAACCGCTTGCCCTCGCCCGAAGCCATAATGACGCAACCAAGTTTCATGGCGATACCTCCCCTGAAACCATCGTACCCATAACTCGCGTCGCGGGGCATCTACATCGAAAGCGCTTATCCCGCACGCCCACGATGCAAAAAGGGGCACCCCGCCGGTTGGCAGAGCGCCCCCTTTACATGGCTTACCTCAGCCCAGCTTTAGGCCTGGAACCAACGGGCGGTGTTGCGCTCGTCGAGGGCCTTAAGGGTAGCGGCGGGATCGGCAACCTTCTGCAGGAACATCATGGCTGCGATGGCGTACGGCTTGTAGCTGGCCTCCTTGTACATGCCCACACGATGCATGTCAAAGACGTCGGCGTTGACCTCGCCGTGCTCGCAGGAGACACCGGAGATGTCGGCGGGCAGCGGATGCATAAAGATGGTGTCCTGGCCGTTGGCGGTCTTCTCCATGAGCTCGGTCGTGGAGCACCAATCCTGATGCGTAGCGTTCTGAGCGAGCAGCTCCTTCTCGAGCGCAGCGATGCCGGCGTCGTCGCCCTCGGCGTACAGGTTGGTACGCTTCTCCATGGCGGCAAACGGAGCCCAGCTCTTGGGGATCACGATGTCGGCGCCCTCGAAGGCCTCAGCCATGGTGTTGACCTGCTTAAAGGTGGTGCCGGACTCGGCGGCATAGCCCTTGGCACGCTCGACGACCTCGGGCATGAGGTCGTAGCCCTCGGGGTGGGCCAGGGTGACGTCCATGCCAAAGCGGGGCAGCAGGCTGATCAGCGACTGCGGGCAGGACAGCGGCTTGCCGTAAGAGGGCGAATAGGCCCAGGTGACGGCAACCTTCTTGCCCTTGAGGTTCTCAAGACCGCCAAACTCGTTGATGAGGTAGAGCATGTCGGCAGAGGACTGCGTGGGGTGATCGGAGTCGGACTGCAGGGAGATGAGCGTGGGACGGTGATCCAGAACGCCGTCCTCGTAGGCCTGCTGGACAGACTCGGAGACCTCGGCCATGTAGGCGTCGCCCTTGCCGATGTACATGTCGTCGCGGATGCCGATGACGTCGGCCATGAAGGAGATCATGGTAGCGGTCTCGCGGACGGTCTCGCCGTGAGCGATCTGGGACTTCTTCTCGTCCAGGTCCTGCAGCTCGAGGCCGAGCAGGTTGGCGGCCTTAGAGAAGGAGAAGCGCGTACGGGTGGAGTTGTCGCGGAACAGGGAGACGGCCAGGCCCGAGTCGAAGATCTTGGACGAAACGTTGTTCTCACGCAGCTCGCGCAGGGCGTCGGCGACGATGTAGAGCGCCTTGAGCTCATCGGTGGTCTTATCCCAGGTGTGCAGGAAGTCGCTGCCGTACATGCCCTTAAAATCGAGGCCGTTCAGCTGCTCGACGAGCTCGGTAAACTTGGCGTCCATGTAAATATCCTTTCCATAGATGAAACGATCGCAATGAGTAGATGTGCTCCGGCATGCGCGTGTGGCTAGAACATGCAGAGCGCTATGACGAGGACCCGCTACCGTTGAGGAAGCATGGGAGATAACGACCGCGGGCCCCAAGTCAACAGGGGGTGCCGGGGACACAGGCTGTCCCCGGCTCAACAAGATCAAGGAATGGGACTAGTCGATCTTGTTGTTGGTCAGACCAGCGCGGAACACGGTAGCGTCGCCATCGGCCTGGCTCGGATCGTAGAGGTTCAAAGCAGCAACATACATGGCGGCAGCGGTGACCAGGTCGTCCTTGTAGGTGACCTCGTTGGGAGCGTGAGCCTGAGACTCGGCACCCGGGCCAAAGCCCACGCAGGGGATGCCATAGCGGCCCTGGATGGAAACGCAGTTCGTGGAGAAGGTCCACTTGTCGCACAGCGGACGACCGGTGCGCTTGTCCATGCTGGGCTCGCAGCCGATGCGCTCGTCACCGAACATGGCCTTGTGGGCGTCGACGAGGGCCTTGACGTGCGGAGCGGTCTCCTTGTTGATCCACGTGGGGAAGTAAGCCTCGGTCTCGTAGACCTCGCCGGTCCAGGACGGACGGTCGTACATGTACATGGAGACCTTCACGTCGTCGCCGTACTTCTTGGCGGCCGGCAGGTTGCGGATCTCGTCCAGGCAGGACTCCCAGGTCTCGCCGGCGGTCATGCGACGGTCGATGGAGATGGCGCAGGAGTCAGCGACAGCGCAGCGGCTGGGGCTGGTGTAGAAGATCTGGCTGACGGTGCAGGTGCCGCGGCCCAGGAAGCGGGCGTCCTCGAAGTGCTCGGGGTTGTACTTGGGGTCGAGCATCTTGACGAGGCCCTTGATGTCGGTCGACTCGTCGCAGCCGTTGTTGTTGAGGGCGCGGACGTCGGCGATGATGTCGGCCATCTTGTAGATGGCGTTGTCGCCGCGGTCGGGAGCGGAACCGTGGCAGGAGGTGCCGTGAACGTCGACGCGGATCTCCATGCGGCCGCGGTGACCGCGATAGATGCCGCCGTCGGTGGGCTCAGTGGAAATGACGAACTCGGGCTTAATGCCGTCCTTGTTGTAGATGTACTGCCAGCACATGCCGTCGCAGTCCTCTTCCTGGACGGTACCGACGACCATGATCTTGTAGCCCTCGGGGATGAGGCCCATGTCCTTCATCATCTTGGCAGCGTAGGTAGCAGAAGCCATGCCGCCCTCCTGGTCGGAGCCGCCGCGGCCGTAGATGATCTCGTCGGTCTCGTAGCCCTCATAGGGATCAGCATCCCAGTTCTCGATGTTGCCGATGCCGACGGTGTCGATGTGGGAGTCGATGGCGATAATCTTGTCGCCCTCGCCCATAAAGCCCATAACGTTGCCCAGGCCGTCGACCTTGACCTCGTCATAGCCAAGGCTCTCCATCTCGGCCTTGATGCAAGCGACAACCTCGCCCTCCTCGCAGGACTCAGAGGGATGGGAGATCATAGCGCGCAGGAAGCGAGTCATATCAGCACGATGGGACTCCGCAGCAGCCTTAATGGCATCAAAATCGAGTTCTTTAGTCATAACAGTCAACCTTTCTACAAGGGTTTACCTACAGGTAGATATTTCAGATAGATCACTTGTGCCAAGCAGCGTGAGGTTGAGCACCCCACAAGCAAGTAAACGTAGGGTGGCGGAGCATATGTTTGCTCCGTCGCGAGTTCCGCACGCAAAGGAAAGCACTTAATGTGCTTTCCGTCTTGCGCAGGACTGTTCGAGCAGGGAGCAAACATATGCTCCGCCACCCGGACAGGTCAGACCTGCTAGCAGGTCGGATACTCGCCCTCCCAGACGATGCGACGGTACTGATCCGGATCGGTGTCACCTTCCGTGGAGAAGCAGAGCACGGAGCTCGTCTTGTCCAGGCCGATGAGCTCCTTGAGCTCGGCGTACTCGGGATCGAGCATGAGGGTCTCGACCAGGCCGGTGGTCACGGCGCCGGACTCGCCGGAGATGACGCGCGGGTCGCCCTTCTCGGGAGCGCCCAGGGTGCGCATGCCGCGAGCGGTGACCCAGTCGGGGCAGGACACGAAGGCGGTGGTGTGGTTGCGCAGGATATCCCAGCCAAGGATGTTGGGCTCGCCGCAGCACAGGCCGGCCATGATGGAGGGCATGTC
>CAJMOP010000131.1 GCA_905215115.1 uncultured bacterium
GGACAGGCCGCGCGAAAGCGTCGCGGGCGTCACGTTGCGCAGGCGTGCCTCGCCAATCTGGTCGCAAAGGTCGCGGTTGCGGTCGGCCAGGTCGCGCACGGTGGCAAAGTCGAAGCCGGGGTCGCCCTCGGCGGTAAAGTACTCGGTCTCGAGCACCTTGAGGGCCTCTTCGCCCTTCTGGCGCTCAGACTCCATGGCACCGTGATCGCCATAGATAAACATGGGGATAAACGGTTGGCGTTCGTATTCGAGTGCTTGCGAAACGTTCATAGGCTGCTCCTTGGACGGGCCGCGTCGCGCGGCTCGGGGTTACTGAGTTATGGCGAGATGATAGTTTACCATGGGCAACTATTGGCACCACGCCTAGGTCAACTACAATACCCTAGTTGACCGCTAGGACTTTTACAATGCTGCCGAAAGACACGAAAGGTTCCATCCGTCATGGATTTGCTGATTGATATTTTGCTCGACGCCGGCAAGGACACGCTGTCGCTGGTGCCGTTTTTGTTGGTGACGTATCTTGCTCTCGAGACACTTGAGCACGTTGCGGGCGACCGCGTCAACGGCGCTATCAAGCGCGCCGGCGCTGCGGGTCCCGTGGTTGGCTCGCTGCTGGGCATGGTGCCGCAGTGCGGATTTTCGGCCATGGCAGCAACGCTGTACGCCGGCCGTGTCGTGACCTTGGGCACGTTGGTGGCGGTGTTCCTTTCGACCTCCGATGAGATGCTGCCGCTGTTGCTTGCCGAGCAGGTTCCCGTGCAGACTATGGCGATGCTTTTGGCTTCGAAAGCGCTGATCGCACTGGTCACGGGTTTTATCGTGGACGCTGCCATTCGCGGCCTGCGCCGTAACGCCCGCGCGCACGCGGCGATTCGCCGTACCGTGCTGGGAACCGCGGCCAACCCGGCCCACGTGAACTGCGCGCACGACGACCACAGCGGCGGTGACATCATCGACGAGGTGGCCGAGGCAGGCGTGAGCGCCGACCACATCCACGAGCTGTGCGAGCGCGACCATTGCGGTTGTGATGAAGACGAGGACGAGCACGAACACGGACATGGCCACGATCACGGTCATGAGGGCGAACATGAACACCATGATGGTCACGGTCACTCTCACTCCCACGAAGGGACGCCTGTCCTGTCGATCATCCGCAGTGCGATCTCGCACACCGTGCAGGTCTCGGTATTCATTTTTCTGGTGACGCTGATTCTGGTCGCCGTGCTCGAGACGTTCGGCGAGTCCGCGATCGAGCAGTTCCTGCGCGGCAACGAGACACTCGCTGTCCTGGGTTCGGCGCTTGTCGGGCTGATTCCCAATTGCTCGGCGAGCGTGGTCATTACACAGCTGTATCTGGAAGGCGCGCTGCAACTGGCGCCGATGCTCGCCGGCACGCTCATTTCCGCCGGCGTGGGTTATCTGGTGCTGTTCCGCACCAACCGCAGCGCCCGCGAAAATGCCGTGTTCCTGATCATGATGTACGTCATCGGCGCTGGCTGGGGTCTCATCCTTTCCGCCTTTGGCCTCTAAGTAGATTATTGGGACATGTCTTACGATCTACCTCTGTGACCAGGGCATTCCCCGCCGCCAAAACAAAAAGGTAGATTTTTAGGCATGTCCCAAAAATCTACCTTGGTTAGTGCAGCAACTCGGTGAGGTTGCGTTTAAAGCGGACACGGTCTTCGCTGGTAAATGCCGCCGGTCCGCGAGTGCGTCCGCCGGTGCGGCGTACCTTCTTTTCCTCGTGGCGAATAAACAGCTGCATGTCGATAGTCGCCTTGTCGTACACGCGCCCGCGCACACCGATGGCGGCGGCATCGCGCCCGAGCACCATGCTCGCCAAGCCAATGTCCTGCGTCACGACCACGTCGCCCGCCTGCAGGCGTTCGACAATGGCAAAGTCGGCGCTGTCGGCGCCCACGCTCACATCGAGCGTCGTGACCCAAAAGCCGCGTCGCGCGTGCTCGGCATCGCGCGGGTCGTCGCGGCGAATGTGCCGTTCCAGGTTTTGTGTGCTGTTGCCGGCGATAATAACGGCGACGCCCGCTCGCCGCGCGCAGTCAATCGACTCGCGCGTGACCGGGCAGGCGTCTGCATCAATAAAGAGCGTTCGCGGCATCTAGTGCACCAGTTTGCCAAATTGAATAGCACGAACAATCAGCGTTACGCCAAACACCAGCAGCGCGGCGCCGCTAAAGATGACGAGCATCTTGGCCGACCACAGCGGATAGATAAACACGAACATGCCGGCGATGATGGAGAGTGCGCCGCTCAGGATGGCGAGGGCACGGTTGGACGAAAGCTCGGACTCCAGAATGGACATGACACCTTCGACAATCCAGCCAAAGCCGGCCACGATAACCACCATCGTGGTGAGCGTCGCGGTCGAGAAGGCCTGGTTGCGCAGGATTATGACGCCGCCCAGGATAATGAGTAGGTTGGAGATGATGCTCGTCACGCGCCAGCCAGTGGGCAGCAGCGGCTCAAAAATGGCAGTGAACAGCCTGATGGCAGCGGTGATTACAAAGTAAAAACCCAGGACGGTCGTCAAAAAGACGAGGGACTTGGCGGGTGCAAAAAGCAGCGCGATGCCAGCAATGAGCGCCACGACGCCCGTGATGGCGTAGATCCAGCGCACGGCCTTGACGGCTTTGCCCGCCATACTTTTCTCGTCAAATCCAAACTGGCTCGATTTTTGGTCATCGTTCCTAAAGATACCCATAACGTCTCCTTTCCGTGCGGCGTAAGCCTTGATCGTTACAACCAGTATCGCTTAAAGGCGCTGGCGTATGGGTCGGGGAGGGCGAAACGTAACCCAAAGGTCCCGAATTGTTTCCGTTGTTCCCCACGTCGCGGTTTTCTATTCAACAGGTGTAGAACATTGCAGCCCTGTTCGTTATTGCCTACGTTTTAGGTTAGATTTTCCTAAGGACAATTGGCTTGTATTGGGGGTCCCTATGAACGAAGCAGTTCCCGAGGCACCGTCGAGTGTCGAATCGATGGCAAAGCAAGGTTGCGAAAAGCTCGGTCTGGAAGCGTTTGATGCGCTGGTCCGTCGTGCCCGTACGTGCCGTCGCTTTGACGAGTCTATGCGCGTGCCGCGCGAGTTTTTGCTCGAGCTGGCGGAACTGGCGCACCTGGCTCCCTGCGGCGCCAATGCTCAGCGTCTGCGCTTTCACGTGGTGAGCGGTGCAGAGGACTGCGCGCGTGTATTTGACGAGCTTGCATGGGCCGGTGCGCTCAAGGATTGGCCGGGTCCCGATGAGGGCGAGCGCCCGACCGGCTACATCGCGATTCTTGCTGAGCGCGCCGTTCCGGGCAAGCCCGCCGCTCCCATTACCGATGTCGACACGGGCATTACCGCGCAGACGATGATGCTCGCCGCCCGCAGCGCCACGCCCGAGGTGGCAGCCTGCATGTTCAAGGCCTTTACGCCCCACGCGATCGATGCCATGGGGCTCGATAACGACAAGTATGAGCTCAAGCTGATCATGGCGTTTGGCATTCCGGCCGAGACACAGGTGATCGATGCGATCGATTCCAACCCCGACGGCTCCATCAATTATTGGCGCGACGAGGCGCGGGTGCACCACGTACCCAAGCGTCCGCTTGCCGACGTGCTGCTGTAGTTGTGCGTCGTTGCGGTGCAATCCGGCGGCAAAATCACCACAAAGGCTCCTGTCCCCTTTGTGGTGGTACGAGGGGAGGGTGTGTGGCAGATCTGTATTTGGTGCGGCATGGGCAGACTGAGCTCAATGTGCAGAGCATTTTGCAGGGCTGGCACGATTCGCCGCTTACGGCGCGCGGGCGCGAGCAGGCGCTGACGGCGCGTACGGCGTTTGCGGCGCGTGGCGTGGCCTTTGATCATGTGTATTCCTCGCCGTTGGGCCGGGCGCGGCATACGGCCGAGCTTATCGTTGGCGAGGGCCGTTCCATTGAGCTGGTCGATGACCTGCGTGAGTGGCATTTTGGCTCGCTGGAGGGCACATCAAATCGCGAGATGCCGCCGCAGCCCTGGGGCGATTATCCGGTGGCCTTTGGCGGCGAGTCGGAAGTGCAGCTTCAGTCGCGCATGGTCGCGGCGCTGTCCCGCATCATGGCCAGGCCGCAGCACGACTGCGTGCTGGCGGTTTCCCACGGCTCAGCCTGCCAGGAGTTTCTTGAGTATGTGACTGGCGGGGGAGAGCTGCCCGACAACGGTGCCGTGCTTCATTTTGGCTATTGCGATGGGGCGTTTTCGCTCTTGGGTTGGTAACGAACGAAAGGACCCCTATGAATAAAGATCTGTATCTGGTCCGTCATGGACAGACGATATTCAACCTTAAGTGTATCATTCAGGGGTGGAGTGACTCGCCGCTCACACAGCTGGGCTGCGATCAGGCGGCGCGTGCCGGCATGTTCTTGCGTGCGCGCGGCATTGAGCCCGACCACGCCTACACCTCTACGCTGCACCGCACCGAACAGACCATCGCCAACCTGTGGTCGGGCATGACGTACGAGCGCCTGGACGGTCTGCGCGAGTGGTTCTTTGGCGACTTTGAGGCCGAGCGCGTGATGCTTATGCCCGAGCGCCCGTGGCGCGATTTCTATCGCCAGTTTGGCGGTGAGGGCCAGATGCAGGTGCGCGAGCGCATGGTGACGACGCTGACCGATCTTATGCGACGCCCGGACCATTCGTGCGTGCTCGCGGTGAGCCACGGGTCGGCCATCAAGGAGTTTTTGGATCACGTGAAGGGCACGGAGGCCGACGAGCGCGAGCGCGTGCCGGGCAACTGCTCGGTGCTGCATTTCGTGTTTGACGATACGACCGATACGTTTGAACTGGTTGAGATCTTTACGCAGGAAGACTACGCGCGCGAGCTGGGGCTTGAGCCGCTCGTGGCTGCCGCGGGTCCGCAGCGCGGGTAGTTTGGGCGTGGCGGTGCGGGTCGCCGACTTACTTCTCGACGCAAAAGGGGCGGAGATGCATGTACCTGCTGCATCTCCGCCCCCTGTTTGTTGAGCTGCCGATTTTTGTGCTGGGCGGTCTGGTCTTGCTAGAACCGCGCGACCTGGTGCGTGAGCAGACCTGTCGGAACTTGCGGCGCGGCGCCGCTGACCTGCGCGGCGGGGAAGAGCACGGCAACGGTAAAGTTGAACGGCTCCTTGCCGGTGTACGTTCCGGCGGCACGGGCCTCATCGGCCAGCAGCTGCGACGCCCCGGT
>CAJMOP010000132.1 GCA_905215115.1 uncultured bacterium
GGCGCATGCGCTTGGGCTTTGCCGGAGCAGCCTCCTCACCAGTTGCAGGCACGGCCTTCTCAGCCGCTACAGGCATAGGCGTCGAAGCAGCCTTAGGCGTCTCAGGAGCCGAGGCTTGCGCGGGCGCCGCGACCTGGTCCGACGCAACCGGTGCAGCGGGAGCGGCCTGCGTCGTCGTTATTTCGTTTTCTTGCTGTTGATCAGACACAGTGTTTGCTCAACTTTCTTTTCAAGCCCTGTGATCACATGCTCCCTGCATAAACCTTCAGGGCGGCTAAACAGTCTAGTTCCGTTCAAAACGACGGACATCATTGATCTGTATCGAGATGATTGCGTCAACTACGCAGCGTTAGTGTAACACAACCGCCGCCACCTGCAACTTAGTCATTGGGGACGTTCTTAAACGACTAGTCAAAAGGGACACTCTTTGTTTGCCACCCACAAATCTGACTGCCTCCGCCAAAACTATGGCGGTTTACTACGATGAATCGCTCAACCACGACCACTCCGAAACTTGTTGAACTAAAACCGCAGGTAGATGCCTTGCACTTTTTAGCAAAAAGCCGGCGTGGTTAGAATTCCTCAATTCATCGTAGTAAACCGGCATAGTTTCGTATTTCCAGCAGTTCCAAATTCATCAATACGTCGGCGTTTGCGAAAAAAGCCCGACCTCCGTAGGAGATCGGGCTTATAGGGCTCTGTTAAACCAAACCTACACGGTCAAATGACCCGCAGGTTACATCTGCTCGGGCGCGGAAACGCCAACGAGGGTGAGCACCAGGGCGAGCGTCACGCGGACGGCATCGCAAGCGGCCAGACGGGCACGCGAAAGCTCGGGGCCGACGGGACGGCCCTCGCTCGGCAGCACCTGGCAGGCAGCGTAGAAGCTGTGGAAGTCACCGGCGAGCTCCTCGGCAAAGTGCGTCAGACGGAACGGAGCGCGGTCGCGAGCGCAGCTGGCGATCAGGTCGGTAAGCTCGTTAAGCTTGCGCGAAAGGGCGAGCTCGGTCGGGTCGGTCAGCAGCGAGTAATCGACGTTCTCACCGATGGCCTTGGCGGCAACGGCCTTCATGCCCATCTCGTCGGCCTGCTCAGGCGTTACGTCAGCGGCACGGCGCAGGATGGAGCAGACGCGAGCGTGAGCGTACTGCACGTAATAGACCGGGTTGGAGTTGTCGCGCTTCTTAACGGCCTCAATGTCGAAGTCGACCATCTGGTTGGAGCTCTTGGAGATGAGCGTGTAGCGAGCGGCATCGGAGCCGACCTCGTCGACGAGCTCCTGCAGGGTCACCATGGTGCCCTTGCGCTTGGACATACGGACGGGCTTGCCGTTACGCAGCAGGTTGACGAGCTGGCCCAGTAGAACCTCGAACTTGCCGGGGTAACCCAGAGCGTCGCAGACGCAGCGGACGCGCTCGATGTAACCGTGGTGGTCGGCGCCCCAGATGTCGATGACGTGGTCGACGCGCTGGAACTTATCCCAGTGATAGGCGACGTCGGAGGCGAAGTAGGTGTACTCGCCGTCGGACTTGATCAGGACGCGGTCCTTGTCGTCGCCCAGATCGGTGGAGCGGAACCACAGGGCGCCGTCCTTGGTGTAGAGGTAGCCCATCTTGTCGAGCTTCTCAAAAGCGCGGTCGACGGCGGAGGTGCCGGCGGTCTCGCCCTCGGTGTCCTTCACATACAGCGAGCGCTCGGAGTACCAACGGTCAAAGTCGCAGTTGACGGCGTGGCAGAGGTCGCGCATGTTGTCGACCATCTTCACGTAGCCGCGCTCACGGAAGCTCTCCATACGCTCCTGCGGATCGGCGTCGACCCACTTGTCGCCGTCGGTGCGCCAGAACTCGGCGGCCTCGTCGATGATGTAGTCGCCGCCGTAAGAGTCCTTGCCCAAGGTCTCGGCAAAGTTGTCCTGATACGGATGGGTCTCGGGGTGCTCGTCGTTCTCGTCGGCAACAAAGGCGTCACGGTCGGCGATCAGCAGCTTGTGAGCCTCGTCGATATCAACGCCCTGCTTGGCGATGATGTCGGCAAGCTGCATATAGCGCGTGCTGATGGAGTTGCCGAAGGTGTTCATCTGAGAGCCGTGGTCATTGATGTAGAACTCACGCTGGATCTCATAGCCGGCGTGGTCCATAACGCGGCAGAGCGAATCGCCCAGCGCGGCCCAGCGGCCGTGGCCGATGTGCATGGGGCCGACGGGGTTGGCGGAAACGAACTCGACCTGGGTCTTCAGGCCACCACCGACGTTGGACTTAGCGAAGTCCATGCCCTTCTCGCGAGCCTCGCCAAAGATGGCATTCTTGACGGCAACGGAGAGGTAGAAGTTGATGAAGCCGGGGCCTGCGATCTCGACCTTCTCGATCGCGGGGTCCTCGGGCATATGGGCAACGATGGCCTCGGCGATCTTGCGCGGGGCGCAGTGGGCCAGCTTGGCGGACTTCAGGGCCATGGTAGAGGTCCACTCGCCATGAGAAGTGTCAGCCGGTCGCTCGATAGCGCAATCGTCAAGTTCAAATGCGGAAAGGTCGCCGGCCTCCTGGGCCGCAGCAAGCGCAGCGCGTACCAGCTCTTCAATCTTCTCGGGCATAGATCCTCCTTGTGTTAAAGCCCCCGAGCTCTTGGTCACTCGTAGGGCAAAAGCCAGAGTTTGTAGCACTCTATCACAAGCGACAGGCACTGTCGCAGGGTAAAGCTAATAGATATTGCATATGCACAAAAATGACTACAGCTTGCATGGAGTCACTCAAAGATGCCGGTCTGCCTGCAGATTATGCAGGCGTTGAAAATGCATAAAGGTGTGAATGAGCTGCGTCTGTTATCGAATACTCTTACCTATCAGAATTGTGTGCTTTTCCTGCATAAAGTAAGGGTTTGCGCACGTCAGCGTGTTATTCTAGACATACGTAAATTCGTATAAGTTGGAGGTAGCATGTTCTCAATCGGTCAACACGTCATTCATCCGGGTCAGGGAGTCTGCACCGTCGTCGGTTTTAGGGACGACACGCCGCAGCCCATGCTGTTGCTCGAGACCAAGCAGGGACATGCGCAGACGATCCTCATGTACCCCGTGGCGCAGGCCGATCGTTTGCATGCCGCCATCTCCCAGCAAGATGCCGAGCACCTGCTGAGCCACTATGACGAGCTGGAGTGCGACACCTTTACCGAGCGTAACAGCTCGCTTGAGGAGACGCACTTTAAGCAGCAGCTCAAGCTGGGCGCGCCCGAGACGGTCCGCGTGGCAAAGACCATGATGCACCGCATTCGCCAGGCCGAGGAAGCTGATAAAAAGCCCAGCTCTTACTACATGCGCGTACTCAAGGAGGCCAAGCGCCGCTCCATTGAGGAGTTCGCCGTGGCCCTGGGCGTCACCGAAGAGGACGCCGAAGCCCGCCTAGCCCAAGCCGCCCTCAACTAACCCATCCGCGCCAAAAACCACCACAAAGGGGACAGGCACCTTTGTGGTGGTTTTTTCGTTCTAGTCGTTCTAGTAGTATTCATTCTTAGCGATACCTACGAGCACAAGGAGCCTCTTATGGCAGAGCCACTTACCGCCGGAATCACCCACGATCGTGCGTTCGAACTGCTCAACGAGCACAACAAGGACCCGTTCCACATCACCCATGGCGAAACGGTCGAGGGCACCATGCGCTACTTTGCGCGCGAGTTCGACCCCGAGAACGAGGAGTTTTGGGGCATCGTCGGCCTGCTGCACGACCTGGATTGGGAGGAGCATGAGGATGACCCCATGAACCACACCATCTATGCGGCCGAGATCCTCGAGGGCGAGGGCGCCTCTCCCGAGCTCATTCGCGCCATCCAGACGCACACGTCCGATTTCAACACCTCGCTGCCCAAGCCCGAACTGCAGATGGAAAAGATACTGTTCGCCTGCGACGAGCTCACCGGCCTGATCGGAGCCGCCGTCGTCATGCGCCCGAGCAAGAGCGTCATGGACTTTACGACCAAGTCGCTCAAGAAGAAGTTCAAGGACAAGCGCTTTGCCGCCGGCTGCTCGCGTGACGTGATTTCGCAGGGCGCCGAGATGCTGGGCTGGGAGCTTCCCGAGCTCTTCGACCGTACCATCGCGGCCATGCAATCCTTCGCTCCCGATCGCGACACCTTCCAGGCCTAACCGCCCACGCCACCTATAACCACCGCAAAGGGGACAGGCGCCTTTGTGGTGGTTTTTCGTTTGCAACAGGTTTAGGGACGGACCTGGCCGGTGCCGCGGAGCTTGTATTTGTAGGTAGTGAGGGCCTCGGCGGCAAAGGGGCCGCGGGCGTGGAGCTTTTGGGTCGAGATGCCGATCTCGGCGCCCAGGCCAAACTCGCCGCCGTCGGTGAAGCGCGTGCTAGCGTTGGCATACACGGCCGAGGCATCGACCGCGTCCAGGAAGCGCTCGCAGGCATCCTCGTCCTCGGCAACGATGGCCTCGGAGTGCATGGTGCCGTAGCGGTTGATGTGCGCGATGGCTTCGTCCTCGTTCGCCACGACCTTCACGCTCATCTCGAGCGCCAGATACTCGCGGCCCCAGTCCTCCTCAGTCGCGGCTACATAGTCGTCGCCCTCGGCAAGCCCGGCGGCAGCGCATGCGGCGCACGTGGCCTCGTCGCCGTGAATCAGCACGCCGTGGTCGTGCAGCACGGCAACGACCGCCGGCAAAAACGAATCCGCCACGGCACGGTCGACCAGCAGCGACTCGGCGGCATTGCACACGCCCACGCGCTGCGTCTTAGCGTTGACGATAATGTTGAGCGCCTTGTCAAAATCGGCGGATTCATGCACGTAGATGTGGCAGTTGCCTGTGCCCGTCTCGATCACCGGCACAAGCGACTCGCGCACGCAGCGCTGGATCAGGCCCGCACCGCCACGCGGAATGAGCACATCGACAATACCGCGGAGCTTCATGAGCTCGCCGGTGGCCTCGCGGTCGGTGGACTCGATCATCGAGATAGCTTCGCGTGGAAAGCCCTGGGCCTCAAGCGCATCGGCCAGCAGTTCGGCAATCATGGCGCACGAGTGATAGGCCAGCGAACCGCCGCGCAGGATGCAGGCGTTGCCGGTGCGGATGCAGATGCCCGCGGCATCGGCCGTCACGTTGGGGCGCGCCTCGTAGACCATGGCAACCAGGCCCAGCGGCACACTCACGCGCGTAAGGTCCACGCCACTCGCAAGCACACGGTGATCGAGCACG
>CAJMOP010000133.1 GCA_905215115.1 uncultured bacterium
CCCGACCAGCCCCCCGCCTCCCGCAAGCGCTTCGGCAAGCCCAAGTCCAAGCCCAAGCCCAAACCCAAGCGCAAGCCCAAGCGCGACTTGCGCGGCGTGGTGCGCATCGAGGAGCTGGAGCAGGCGCTGGCCGACCAGGACCTCGACGACATCGACCCCGACGCGGTCGTGTCCATGTACATGCCCAAGCGCCGCATGGAGCGCATCGGCACGGCGCTGCTGCGCATGGACAAGCTACAAAAAGCCCTCGTGGTGCTGGCGCTTGCCTTTGGCGTGCTGTTTGCCCTGTCGTTTATGCAGGAAAACATGGGTAACTTCACCATCAACCTCAACCGCCTGGAGCTGTTCCGCCGCGGCGTGGCCATTGCCGACAATGGCGACTTTAACAACGCCACCGCGCGCCTGGCGGCCGACGCCGTGGACAACGGCACCAATATCGCTGCCGACGACCTGCCCGACAACCTGGATAACATCGACGGCAGCCACAACGGCAAGAACTATGTGGCGTACACCTTCTATATCCGCAACGCCGGCAAGACCGATCTGGGCTACAGCGCCAAGCTCAAGGTGGTCAGCGCCAGCAAGGGCGTGGAGAAGGCGGCGCGCGTGCGGGTGTACCGCAACGGCGAGCCCACCACCTATGCGGCGGCAACGGCCGACGGCAGCCCCGAGCCCAACACCGAGCCGTTTGCGTCCAAGGACGTGGTGACGACCATTAGCCACAAGAACTTTCGCGTGGGCGATGTGGACAAGTACACCGTGGTCATTTGGCTGGACGGCGACGACCCGGAGTGCGTGGACAAGATCATCGGCGGTGCGGTGGAGTTTGGCTTTGACTTTGATTCGTCCGAGACCGACGACTCGAGCCTGTTCATTAAGTTCGTGCAGGATATTGCCGATACCCTGACCGGCAACGACCCCATTAGCGCGAGCGGCAACGAGGCGCCCGATTACTACAAGGAGCACAACGTGACGTGGGGTAACCGCCGCAACCAAAAAAACTCGCCCGTGAAGGACGGAGACAAATAGAGCGAACAAGCGCCGGGCCGGGATTGATATTCCGGCCCGGCGCTTTTGCTATGCGCAGGCGTTGTCTTTGGAGGTAGCGTCGTTGCCAGTGGCGGTATTCAGCAAGAACAGCCGTAGCGCGAGCTTGATCGCGTAGCCCGGTTTGACCTGCGCCGCGTTTCCCATGTGTTCGCCTAGGTCGCCGCCGTAGGCGTAAACGTCGCGAATGAGGTCCGCGCCCGAGAGGGTGAACATGTAGCCCGTGTCCGAAAGCGCGTTGGGTGCTGCGGGCAGACCCGCGGCCGCACAAAAGCTCGCGAGGTCGGGGCCCATGACGGCCTCGTAGTCAATCGCGTGGCCGTCGTCCTGGGCGGCCCGCTCCTGCTCGCGGGTGTACGACAACGCCGCCGCCAGCACGAAGCTGGGTGTGGGCGCATTGACGTCGTCGGTAGTGGCGACGAGCTTGCCGGCCGCCTGCGTGACCAACCAAGCGACTTCACGCTGGCAGCGAACGGCTTTGCGTGTCACCGGCTTGATCGATCCGGCAGAAACGCTTCCCTTGGGTTGAGTGGCGGCAGCCATGGGGCCCTCCCAACAAATAGCCCGCCAAGCAGGCAAAAATTACACGTTCTGCATCAGTATGGCGAGTGGGGAAGGGCCAGGGACTAAGCTCGGCGAGGGGTGTGAATATGCTGGTATGGCGCTGCGGTCGCAAACCTTAAGAGGGACTTATAACTTTGCGGGAGCGAGTAGCCAGATAAGGTAAACAGCGTTTGCACAGTTCCATACCCAAGCCCAAGGTAGACCCATGAATCTGCCGGAATGTAGGCTCCCGAAAACTCATAAGTAAATCGTAAGAATTATGGTATCCTCAATTCCAAATTTTAAGGATGGGCAAGCAACATCCAACACGAAAGCACGGGCTCCCCTTCCGGGCTTCTCGGGGGTCATCTGGGATGAATGGGGAAAGAAAGGGGTCCGTATGGATACCAAGGCATTAAAGAAACAGATGGGCGCCGCCATCGCCATGGTGCTGGTAGCAGCCGTAGCCCTCGGCTCCGCCACCTTCGCATGGTTTGTGAGCAACAATGCTGTAACTGCAACTGGCGTTGACGTGACGACGACCTCGTCTGTCCCGAATCTTTACATCACGAGTGTTGGGCACACTTCAGATGCAATGACTCCTGCTCCGAAAAATCCGACTAAGATCTATCCCATTTCTACTCCTGATGCGGAGAACTTCTTTGAGACTCTGCACTGGACGACGGGTAACGGTCACGCTGTTGCCGATAAGTATCAAACCGCGCTTGCCCATGAGACCGGTAAGACCAACTATGCCGATTACACTTTCAAGCTCGGCGTTAGCAACGGCAAGATGGACGTCTATTTTGATTCTTCCACCGTTGCGACTAATCTTAAGGCATCTGCTGCGATGGGAACTGCGGGCCGCTTTGCTGTTAAAGTCGGCGATGGTCAGTGGCTGATGTTCAAGGTTCCGGGTACCGCTACTGATAAGGGTTACTATACGGACCAGAACGCGACGACGGGCGATTACTGGGTCCAGAGCGCAGCTGACGGAATCGCTACCGCAACTTATTTGAACTTCGCTACGTATGCCGGTAGTGTTAATGATAAGGGTCAAGCAGTTGCCGGCACCACCAAGCTGGCGACCATTGAGAGCGGTACCGAAAACGAGGTTACCGTGACTGTTCGCGTTTGGTACGAGGGTTGCGACAAAGACTGCGTGTCCGAGAACGCTGGCTCTGGTATCGCGAATGCAATCTCCGGAAATCTTGGATTTGTTGGAGTGCAGGCGGAATAGCCGAACAAAACAAAACGATATAAAGACGGAGAGGCTCGCTTCGGGCCTCTCCGTCTTTATCTAGAGCCGGCAATGCTTTGTGTCCATACTTTCTCAAAACGCTCCGACCCGCCTTCCTTCGCGATCAGCGATAATGTGAGGAACTGTTCTTCCGGGAGGTTCCTTATGGACGGCATCGCTTCTAGTGTTCCGCTGATTGCTCGGCCGAGTTACGACCGCGCTTGCAGCTTTGTGCCGTTCGAATATGTTCAGGCTTGGGAATGGTTCTTGCGCGAGGAGCAGCGTGGCGGCCTATGGGACAAACTCCCGCATCGCACCAATGCCGATAGCCCTCAATATCCCTTTCGCCTGACGATTGATTCCGAGCTCTTTCCGGTGTCGCGCGATTCGGGCATCTTTTGGCCTGGTCGCGGGCGCGTTAATCAGCCGCGCGAAAAGACCTTCGCCCTTTCGGTGCACAATTCCAAGCGCGGCGCCTACCCCGATGTTCCGCCGCTCTATCTTGAGGACGGCACGTGGGTGCTCAAGTACTCGTCGCAAAGTGCTTCGGTCGAAAACTGGCGCGACCAGGACTACAACCAAAAGATGATCAACTGCATGGAGTGCGGCGTTCCCGTTGGCGTTTTCTTTGCAACGAGCGCTGGCTACAAGGTGCTGGGCCTAGCGTTCGTTGAGCGCTACGAGCCGGAGAACAGCTGGTTTGTGCTGCACGGTCCCGTTCACAAGGGTGGGCCCGACGCGCGCTTCTTCCCCGACATGAGCTACATGAAGGACGCTCCGCTTGCGGCTGAGTTTTCCGGCAGTCCGGCGAGCGACGATGAAAAGGTTCGTTACGCGCTACGTCGCGAGCGAATCGGTCAGCAGCGTTTTCGCACTCAGCTCTTTGAGGCCTATACCGGTCGATGCGCCGTCTCGGGTTGCAGCGTCAACGAAGCGCTCGAAGCTGCACATATCGAGAACTACTCAGGCCCCAAGTCGCAGGTTGTCAGCAACGGTATTCTGCTGCGCCGTGACCTGCACTCGCTGTTCGACGCCCATCTGATTTCGTTTGAGCTGGTGCGCGGCGACTATCAACTTTGCGGGTCGTACCTTCTACAGCACACGGATTATGCGACGCTTGCGGGCTCGGTGTTGCGCGAGCCGGATGAACATCGTTTGCGCCCCAACGCACGATTTCTCGAGGCCCATCGAGCCGAGTTCGATTTCTCGGAATCGCGGCGTCGGGCGGAGGGCGTTGCTCAGTATTAGTCGGCTGTTGCCCGTCGCGACCCAATCATGTCGATTGATCGGATCGCGCGGCGGCGCAGCAAGAGCCGCCCGATCCTGCCATCCTTTCCTCAACATCTAAAACAGGAAAGGGGAGACCATGGGATGGCGAGGCGATATCGCACGCGGCGTATACGGAAACTTGCCGCGCGTTCTGATGGATCGGAGCATGTTCCCGCTCGTCGAGGCTAACTGCAGCCAAATCTGTCTGCCCTGCCCTCGCTGCGGTGCAGACCTCCCATGCCTAGACATCAGCTTCATCGATGCCCGCGACAAGTCCGCCATTGACCTGCGGGCTCGAACGGGTTTGCGTCTTCTGGCCTATCCCCAGCACTGTCCAGCCTGCGGATGCGCCATTACCTATGACGATGCCGATGCCTAATTGCCTGCTGGCGAGCGAGGATTTTTGGGCGATTGAAAACTGAGGGTGGATTATCGGACGTTTTTGGGCTGAAAAGCTGTCGAAAATGGGAGATTATCCACGCTCGAGCAAAGCTGCCGGGTGCTTCTGCCTCTGGGCGGCAGCTTGCTGCCAGAAGTGCTCGCCGATCCCCAAGCCTGGGGTTGTAGCTTACGAGCAGGCAACTCAGCTACCTGCGCATACTCGATTTTCGAGGAAATCTGGACTCGATTTTCGAGCTTTGTCCTACAGGTAGATCCCCTCGAACAGGGTCTTGTGGAACTGGGTGTGGTGATCGCGAGCCCAGGTGAAGAGCGCCTGGTCAAAGTTGCTCTGACTGGCGGGGATGCCATAGACGCCGGCGACTTCCACGCGTACGAACTCTAGCGCGGCCAGCTTGTTGATGGCCGTGAGCACAAACGGCGACGTGGGCTCCTCGAACAGGTAATGGCTGCCTTGCAGCGCGCCGCAGCCGGTGCAGGTGCTGGCGAGCGATACGGTCTTGGTGGTGCGCGACGTTACGGGCTTGTAGCCGCAGCGCTCGCGCAGGTAGTCGCGGATCTCGGCCGGCACGCAGCCCAGCGCGGGGACGATGGCTACGGCGTTGGCGCG
>CAJMOP010000134.1 GCA_905215115.1 uncultured bacterium
TGCCCTGCGGCGGCGCAGCATCGAGGGCTGCCGGGTTGCCGGCGTTCTCCCACTCGTCCACCAGGCTCGAGTCCACCGAGCGCACCACAAAGCCGAGCCACGAGATAATGTCGCGCAGACGCTCGTCGCGCTTCTCGATGGGCACGGTGCGGTCGAGCGAACGGTAGGCCTCTGCCAGGTAACGCAGCAAAATGCCCTCGGAGCGGGCGATGCCGAGCTTTTGAATGTAACCCTTAAAATCGCTCGCGCTTTCCAGCATATCGCGCAGGACGCTTTTGGGAGAGAGCTGGTAGTCGTTTGCCCAGGGCACTTCCTGGCAGTACTTGTCGAAGGCGGCGTCGAGCAAGTCCTCGAGCGGTTTTTCGTAGGTGACATCCTGGATGCGCTCCAGGCGTTCCTCATATTCGACGCCGTCAGCCTTCATTTCGGCCATCGCGCGGTCGCGCGCTGCGCGCTCCTGAGCGCGCAACACCTGCTTGGGATCCTCGAGCGTTGCCTCGACCATCGAGATCAGGTCCATGGTATAGGTCTCGCTCTCGGGATCGAGCAGCTCCAACGCGGCAAGCAAAAACGGCGAGAGCGGCTGGTCGAGCGCAAAGTCCTCGGGCAGGTCGACCGTCAGTGCGTAGTCGATGTCCGGCGCGGCGTCAGCCGGAGCGTCGGGTGCGGGCGGCACCTCGGTGCGCACGACGACGCCGGAATCGATGAGCGTGGCGCAGATCTCGTCGGCACGAACCTCGAGCTTAGCCTTTTCCTCGGGGGTCTGCAGGCTCGTCTCGATGAGGTCGTGTACGCGGGCTCGGGCATCGCCACCCTGCTCGACCACGCTAATCACCATGGAGTGCGTGATGCGCAGGCGCGGCTTGAGTGTCTCGGGCTGCGTCTCGATCAGGCGCTCGAACGTCTGCTTGTTCCAGGTGACAAAGCCCTCGGGGGCCTTCTTCTTTTTAATCTTGCGGAGCTTTTTGGGGTCGTCGCCCGCCTTGGCCATAAGCTTGGCATTCTCGATCTCGTGCTCGGGTGCCTCGGCGATGACCATGCCCTCGGTATCGAAGCCCGAGCGGCCGGCACGACCGGCAATCTGATGGAACTCGCGGGCGCGCAGACGACGCATCTTGTAGCCATCGAACTTGGTGAGCGCGGTGAGCACCACGGTGTGGATGGGCACGTTGATACCGACGCCGAGCGTATCGGTGCCGCAGATGACGGGTAGCAGGCCCTGCTGCGCCAAGCGCTCGACCAGCAGGCGGTAGCGCGGCAACATGCCAGCATGGTGCACGCCGACGCCGCATCCGAGCAAGCGCTTGAGGATTTTGCCGAAGGCCGTCGAGAAGCTCGTGCCCTTGGCCGCCTCCTTAATGGCCTCGCGCTGCTCCTTGCTGGCAATGCCAAAGTTGGCGAGGGATTGCGCCGTTGCAAGTGCGGCGTCCTGGCTAAAGTGCACGATGTAGAGCGGGGCCTCGCCACGGCGCATGGCGAGCTCGACCGTGCCCTCGAGGGAGGTCGTCACATAGTCGTAGCTCAGCGGAACAGGACGTGGGGCGTCGACAACCAAGTCGCAAGCAGCGCCGGTGTGCTCCTCGAGTGAGGCGGCGATGGCAGTGACATCGCCGAGCGTGGCGCTCATGAGCATGAATTGCGTGTGAGGCAGGGTGAGCAGCGGCACCTGCCAGGCCCAACCGCGATCGGGGTCGGCAAAGTAGTGGAACTCGTCCATGGCGACGCAGCCAACATCGGCATCTTCGCCCTCGCGTAGTGCGTCGTTGGCGAGGATCTCTGCCGTACAGCAGATGACGGGCGCCTTGGTGTTGATATGCGTGTCGCCGGTGATCATGCCGACGTTATCGCGGCCGAGCACCTGCACCAGGTCGAAAAACTTTTCGCTGACCAAGGCCTTGATGGGGGCCGTGTAATAGCAGCGCTTGCCCTGCGCCATGCCCATAAAGAGCATGCCCAGTGCGACGAGCGATTTGCCCGATCCGGTCGGTGTGCCCAAAATGACGTGATCGCCGGCGGCTAGATCCATGAGGGCCTCTTCCTGGTGGTCCCACAGCTCAATACCGCGATTGCTCGTCCATTCAAAGAAGCGCTCGAAGGCCTGGTCGGGCGTGAGCCACGGTTCGGGCTCGCTGCCGTCCTCGGGCTCCCACCAGGTGGGGGAGAGCGCACCGAGTGAGCCGAATTCGGCTTCGGTTCCCGTGCCGCCCGAGAATGAGCTGGCGGCTCCGGCGCCGGAGACGGTGCTGGCGGCGATATCTGTCGTGGTCTGTGCCATGTGTTTGCTTTCTCTCGCGATTGTCCGCCAACTATTATGGCGTAGCGGCGGCGCGGGGTGCCAGCGCGAAAGAAAATGCAGGAAATGGGCGTTCTGCTCAGCCGTTTGGTGCGGCCGCGAGCTAAGTGAGTAGACTTTTTGCGATTTCGCCAGCACATGGCTTTTGCGTAAGGGATTTACCTGCGGTTTTACTTGTTCCTATGCGGGTTGTGCTTGGCTATTGCTAAAAAGTCTACTCACTTAGGCTTGAGGGTCGTTCGTCGGTGCCTATTTGCGCTTGCTCGCTGGCGACGTGACTGTCAAAAGCCCCTATGACTCCTGCGGAAGGCGCTTTTTGCCTTTGCGGGCGCGGTTTCTAAAGTTCTCGACGGCCTCTTCCATGCCCAGGGGTACATAGGTGAGCTCATCGAGGTCGTCGGGCAGGTAGCAGGCAAGACTTTGCTCCTGCATGCGGCCCGCCGCGAGCGCATCGTTACTGGGCTGCGCGCCGGGTGTGGCACAAATGCCATAGACGGTGGCGCCCATATCGCGGGTGCGCTGCTCGTATTCGGTTTCGGGATGCTCGGGATGGTCGTGGCGGACGTCGTCACTTACCCAAAGCGTGTCGTAACCTGCCGCGGCAAACTGTCCCAGGGCGTAGTCGCGCAATGGCTTGCTGTCGGTGCGCAGTGTGACGGTGGCACCGGCTGCAAAGAGCGGGCGGTAGAGCATCAGATGGTCGACATGGACGAGTCGTTTTTTGGCGTACTTGGCCTTGGGCTGTGGCGTGGGAAAGTTGATGGTGATGGCGTCGAGCTCGCCTGCGGCAAACAGCTGCGGCAGCGATGCGGCACCTCGGGGCAGGACGAGTGCGTTGGACAGCTCCTGCTCGCAGATTTTCTGTGCGGCATAGGCAATGCAGATGGGCTCCTGGTCCATGCCGATAAAGAGCGCTTCGGGTTCACGGTGAGCTCGCTCAACCAGATAGGTGCCTTTGCCACAGCCCAGATCCAGATGAAGGCGGGCGAAGGATACGCTGCCGGCCGGCGCGCAGGCTTCGCGCCACTCTCCGGCATAGGCCTCGGGGTTCGTCTCAATTGCATCGGCGTAGCGCTCCAGGCGCTCCTCGAGCACAAAGTTCTTAGGCGTGCGAACGTGGACGGCTCCCATGAGGCTCCTTGGTCATACGTGTGGAACGCATAGCTGCACGTTCCGTCAATGGGTTGAAAAAGGGCGGGCATGGATTGCCCGAAAGATGCGGTGCGGCCCGGCGGCGAGTCGTCGGTGCCTACAGGCGCTTGAGGATCACATAGCGGTTGAGATCGCCGCTGCGACCGTCGGCATGGAAGCGCTCAAGCTCGCGCACGGGGACCTCGCCGCTCTTGTAGAACGTACGGACGCCGCGCACCAGGTCGGTGATCTGCTGATCGTCAAAGTGATGGCAATAGCGGTAGGCGTGGCGGTCGTTTTGCCAGCCAATGAGGTGGTCACCGGCTTCAAACTGCGCGGAATCGTAACCCTCAAACGGAGGGGTGAGCTCGGCGCGGGCCTCGGCACGAACGGCCTTGCGCGCCATGCGCCCGTCGTTCATAAACTCCCAAAAGCTGATGGCGATGATGCCGCCTGGGCGCGTCTGGCGCACCAGGGCGTCGAGCACGCGTACGCGGTACTCGCACGACGGCACGTGGTGCATAAATCCAAAGCAGACCGAGATGTCGGCGAGCGGGGCGTTGAAAAGCACGTCGGGTGTCTTGGCGGGGTTGAGCTTCATGAGGGCGTCGAGCACATCGAGTTCCTGGAAGTGCAGGTTGGGAATGCGCAGGGCGTGACCGTGCGCATCGATAGCCAAATCCTGACACGAGTCAACACCATAGAACTCAAACGGGCAACTGGCGTCTGCCGAGGGGTTTGCGCCGTCGACGCCCTTGGCGGCAAGTGCGCCGCCGGCGGCAAAGTTCTCGAATCGCATATTGCCGCAGGCGAGATCGAAGACGCGGACGGGATGCTCGATCGTGGCGACGTCGAGCTGCTCGAGCGCTATGTCCATGGTGCGTACCCAGCCGGGCCACGGTGCCTGGCGCGTATCGGAGAAGGAGGCGGAGTGCTCGCGATAGAACGTATTGTTGAGCTGAATGAGCGATGAGGCGAAATCGCGGTTCACGGCGCGGAACTCCCTCCGTTGGCGGTGCGGAATAAACAGTACGACCATACTACCGTTAACGCCGCAACGGGGACAACCGAGCTGCGGGTCATTGCTTTGTTTGGACACATTTCCGCAGCTCATATGCACCCGCAACCGCCGGTTGTCAAAAATCTCACTAGAATAGGTGGCATGCTTTTGGCGGTGGCGGATAGATTTTTAACTGTGCAAGGCGCCTTAAGAACAAAAACGGTCCGGCGGCACGGCTGGCATCGCATAGGAGGAACCATGAATGTAGAAACTGCGCAGCGGCTCGCCGACCTTCGTCGCAGCAAGGGTTTTAGCCAAGAAGGGCTGGCGCGAAAGCTGGGACTGTCGCGCCAGGCGGTCAGTAAATGGGAGCGCGCGGAGAGTTCGCCCGATACCGAGAACCTGATCTCGCTCGCCAAACTCTATGGCGTGAGTTTGGACGAGCTCCTCAATCCGAGCGATGAGATCGAGGACGATATCGAGTTTGAGAACGAGGACCGCGCCCGTCAGCGCGAGGCCGAGGCGGCAGAACGTGCCCGCACCCATGAGGCGGCGGCGCGCG
>CAJMOP010000135.1 GCA_905215115.1 uncultured bacterium
CTGCAAGAGCAGATCAAGAAGAATCTGGAGGCCATCGGCTATGGCATGTGAGCAGCTGACGCGTCTAGGTGATGTTATCGAGCTTGAAGATGTCAAGAGAGAGCCGATATCTTCTAGGGACAGAAAGGACAGAAAAGGTTCCTATCCTTATTACGGAGCTCAAGGTATTGTCGATTATCTAGATGATTACACCTATGAGGGAGATTACCTACTGGTTGCTGAAGATGGGGAAAATCTTAGGAGTCGCAAGAATCCTATTGCGAATGCGGCTTCTGGAAAATTCAGAGTGAATAATCATGCGCATGTTATTGCTGAGTCCGAAAAGTGTAATCTCGTTTTTCTGAGACATCTTCTTAATATGACTGATATTTCTGCCTACGTAACAGGATCTACGCAGCCAAAGCTGAGCCAGAGTAATCTTTGTGCCATGAAATTGCCTCTTCCTTCGATGGCGGAACAAAATGCTATTGCAAATGTTCTTAGTTTGTTTGATAGGAAAATCGAGCTTAACAACCAGCTAAATGATTATTTGCTTGAGCTCGTATCGTCAGTTTTTGCACATCGGTTTAGCAACAATGTCAATACGACTGAACTGAAGAATGTTCTTTCGATCTCAACAAAGGCATTAAAGCCGCAGGAGCATGCTGGCGAAATATGGGAACATTACAGCATTCCAGCATTTGACGAAAATCATAGACCTGTTTTTGAACCGGCGTCAGGAATCAAGAGCAACAAGTACCAAATCGACAGTGAGTGCATTCTTATCTCTAAGCTAAATCCATCCACCAAGCGAATCTGGATGCCATATTGCTCAAGTAATAACGCAGTGTGTTCAACAGAATTCATTGTGTATAGACCATATTTGAAGGAATATAAGAGCTTTTACTATGCGGCCATTGATTCGCCTAGGTTTACTGACTATCTGCTTGAGCACGTAAGTGGTTCCACGGGAAGTCGTCAGAGAGCTCAGTCCAAAGACACTCTTAACTACTTGATGCCAAATCCAGGTAAAGAAGAAATCAAGGATTTCTGCACTTTTGCTGATCCGATATATCGTCATATCCAGATAAATGAACAACAGACAGCAAAACTCGAACTGCTACGTGACGCACTCCTTCCCAAACTCATGTCTGGCGAAATTGACGTTTCGAAGGTTGATCTCACGCAGCTAACAAATAATCATTTAGCCGATTGTTAAGAGTTATTTTGTATTGAATGGAATCTAAAACTTGAGCAATAGAATCTTGTATTTCACGAGATGGCAGATCAATGTCAAGATTTTCAATCATTCTCTTAGTAAGGGCGTTCCTCGTTGCTCCGGAAGAAGCTAAGCTAAGGAGCATCGTCTTCTTAGATTGCAAAGAAGCCAGTAAATAGGTCGGGTTGATTTCTTTTCCGGCTCGAACGATCGCTACATGCTGATTCACTCGAGCCGGTATGCGTTCCGAAGGAACTATGCATGCTCGAGCGACAGAATCACCTGTAATGTTCAATAGTACGTCATTACTGCGTACTTCAACGTTGGAGAGTGACTCTGCCTGTTCATCGTCTAGAAAAGCAAGACCATCGGGCTGGAAAACCCAATCATGAATGTTCTGGCTACGAATAATTGGGATACCGGCATCTTTGTAAGCTTCTTTACCCCCCTCGCGGCGTTGCTCCGCTCCCGATCTTCTCGCAAACATCCCCGAGTTGTGTCATTCCAAATACCTTCTGTGTGAAGCTTTCACGTTGTTCTGGTTGACCATGGCATAATGCATAGTCGTGTCTATTCTCGCATGCCCGAGCAGTTTTTGCACCTGCTCGATCGGCATTCCCTTGTCGATGGCGTGCGTGGCCAACGTGCGGCGGAACTTATGCGGATGAACTCGATGAATGCCGGCATCTTTGCCGAGCTGTCTGAGGCGGCTTTCGATGCCGCCGATGCTGATACGGTCGCCATCGCCATTCAAAGCAACGAATAGCGCCGGATTGCTGTCGTTACGCGATTGCAGGTATGCTGTGAGATGGAGCTTCGTTCTGGCGTCGAAATAGACGGGACGCTGCTTGTTTCCCTTGCCTGTAACCAAGCATTCCCGCTCCTGAAGATTTACGTCGGCTATGTTCAAACCGACCAATTCGCCCACTCGCATGCCTGTGGATGCGAGAATGTCCACGATGGCAAGATCCCGCAAGGTGTCACATCGGTCCCGCAGAGTTTCCAGGTTTTCGTCGCTCAGGACTTCCTTAGCCATTACGGCGGTCTTCACACGGTGGATGCGTCTTACGGGGCTTTTGACGATATAATCCTCGTCCTCAAGCCACGCGAAGAAGCTTGACATGATACGCCGAATGTTGTCGATGGTGACCTTGCCCGCATGACGTTCGTTCTCGTATCTGTTGAGGTACTCGCGCAAGTCATCGCTGTTTATCCGCGTGCAGGGCTTGGCAAGGGCCTGGGTCATGTGCTGGAGCGTGCTCTCATAGTAAGCGATGGTTTTCGGCGAGCAGCCTTCGACCTCTTTTGCCGTAAGAAATAGCGTCAGCAGATTCTGCGGCGCTGATGTTTCCTGAGTTGGCAGCAGCGTGACTCTGAGTACTTCGGCCAGATGTTTGAGCTGTGCCGGATCAAGCATGTTCTGCATCTGCGACAGAACACTATTAATGATGGTTTCCATAGGGGTTCCTTCCAATAACAGTTAGGAACATTGTGCCCACGCGCTGGCAAATGATTATTTGTTAGCTGCGTAAGCTCAACTTTCGAGGCATCAATTTCACCGGACATAAGTTTGGGAAGAAGTGCATCGCGTAATTGCGCAAGTTTCCTACTCTCTATTGAGCTAGCGGAAATAACTCTCATGGCATTTCCTGCGATCTTCCTGAATTCTGAGATCTGCTTTTCGCTAGGCATTCTTACTTCATAATTTCCGACATCCGAGCCTGAAACACGCTGCCGTCCGCTCGATCCATTCATGTGAGCTGTTGCATATGAAATGAAGTCCTCATTGCGGGCTAGAAAATAGAAGAATTCTGAAGGCAACTCACCTTTTGAAGTGAGCACAATATATTCGGTTGATCCAAAAGCCACTTCATCCTGTTCCAGAAAATTAATGTACCCTGCCTTCCCGTTTTCGAGGCATGGCGTAATTCTGGCTAAGATTGTGTCCCCATTAACAAACTTAACGCCACCGTTGTATGCTTTCGTGCGCCAATCCGTAGGGAATGCCCCTGTTGTGGACAGATCGGCCATTTCGATGCAAAGAGCCTCTTCTCCTTTTTTAAGAGTTCTTCTTGGATTTACGTCAGCAATATCAGAAACTTTTACGAATGGATTATTCTCGTCGTTATCAAAACGGTTGAAAAGAGACTGACATAGTTGCTCTAAATAATCATTTAGCCGGACGAATGCATTGGAGCACTGTGATCAGAGTAAGAGCTATTCACGCTGTACACAGTCGGCAAAGCCAGATTCCTGCTTACGAATCTGTGCCCAGAGTGCCCAGAGTGCCCAGAGTGCTTCATTCCCATGTCACACCGCCTTGACGCTCGGCGGAATCGCGTCGCTGTTGAGCTGGCTGGCGGTGAGCCGGTCCACGGCGCAGCCGTTCGCGATGCTCGTTGTATTCTGACAAGTTGTCTTGTGCGGTGTGAGCCCTGAGCCCTCATGAAGCACTGAGTCGTTCGTACCGCAGATTATGGTTTTTGGGGACGGTGTGTGTTCTTCTTGTTGTTTGATAACTCAAGAGTGAGTGATCTGCTGGCATGTCGATCCAGCGATTGCGTATCGGGGAAGATACGGATGGATTGTACCGTACAATCGATGCTAAGGAGTGGTCGGAGTGCCCGTATCTTGGAATACGAAGTCCATTCTCGCAGTCGCACCCCTCACGGGGTGCGTGGATTGAAATGACCCTTATAGCGGCTGTTACACCGTTGCACCCTCACATCACGCAGGGCCGAACCGTCGTCGAGTCGCCAACGTGGCGCGGTGTCCGGCATGGAATTGCCCCGGGCCGTCTGAGTGGCTTACAATCGCCTCACCATCGAAAGGAGTGAGGCATGGGGTTGAAGGATTTGAGAACGAAACGCGGAATGACGCAACGCGAGTTGGCCGAGAAAACCGGCGTGACACGACAGCGTATAGCGGCCTTCGAGACCGGCGTGCGCCCGTCGAGCGGAATGAGTCTCGATGTTGCGATACGTATTTGCGACGCGCTCAAGGTGCGTAATCCGCGTAAACTGCTTGATCCTGATTCCGATTCTTCGGCGGACTGATCCGCCGGGGCCGCCGGCGCTCTTTACGGGCGCGGCAGCCCACGAAAAGCTAATGTTTATCCGATTGCCCCGCTTGCCCTATGAAATGAGGTCTATTGTGTGTGTTCCCGATGAAGTGTGGGTTACTGACGCTGTGGCGTTGGATGGCTCGCATGTGGCTTTGCGTTTTTCCGATGGTCATTGCGGCGTGCTTGACATGTCGCCCTATATGGACGATGGCGTGTTCAAGCGGTTGCGTGACCCGAATGTTTTCAGGACGGCCAGAGCCGGTGTGAGTACTGTCGAATGGGATAACGGTACTATCGACATTGCCCCCGAGACAGCTTATGCACATGCCGTGCCGTTCGGCGTGTAATTGCCTCATGCTGATGGATCCCGGGTGCTTTCGGTTGCCGGGGTTTTGCCCATTCGAACATGTTTGGCGGTTCCCGCCTGATGAAAAATACCCCAAGAGTACTGCCACACCCTTGGGGTATTGCTTAAAACAAACCGATTTATAAGTCATTCTAACGCGAGGGCTAGGATGGAGAATGCAAACGTATACCGTAGTTGAGTGGCCTACAATGGCATCTAGGGTGTGTTTACGCTATTTAAGTTTTGCGTGATAGTTGTCGTATGTGTATGCCGAGGTATGGCATCATGCTTGACCGGTTCATGAGGGTCGCGCACCGTTGCCGCGCCGGCGCGGCAACGGTGCGGCGCGGCAACCACACGTTCGTCAA
>CAJMOP010000136.1 GCA_905215115.1 uncultured bacterium
CGGGGAAGACGTCGCGGCCGCCACGGCACGTCGCATGGGCGAGGAGCTCGGCGTCGCGCGCGAGCCGGGCGATCTCAAACATCTGGGCCATATCGTCTACCGCGAGGACCACGGCGACGGTCGCTGCGAGTGCGAATGGTGCGAGGTGTTCGCAGCCCATGTCGAGCCGGGCGAGCTGCATATCAACCAAGAGGAGATCTCGGAGGTGCGTCGCGTGGCCCCGTCCGAGCTCAAAGGCTACCTGCAGGGTCACCCCGAGCAGCTGGCCCCCTGGCTCCGCGAGGCGCTCAGCGACCCATCCATCCGTACGGCCTTCGCTATGTAACAAAGGTACAGTCCCTTTGCCATATCCAAACCGTCACAACATTCGATGAAAATCTCGAAAACGAGGAAAAGCGTCGAATGTTGTGACGGTTTTTGTCTAGGGGATCGCTTCTCATCCAAAAATCCCGCTTGACTGTATTGCAACAACACAGCGCAACGTAAGGGGTGTCCGATAACGGGCGCCCCTTTTTAAGTGGCAACGTGGCCGCGAATCCGGAGCGCCCCCAGCAAGAAAGGTGGGGAGATGGAAGCGGAAAAGAAGGCGTTTAAGATCACCAAGCGCGAAATTGGCTTTGTGCTGGGTATCGTTGTCTTTTTGCTGGTGAAGTTTCTTCCTTTGGCGGAGCTGAGCTCGACGGCCGAGCTCACGGTCGGCGCTCAGACCTGTCTAGCACTGACGCTCGCCACGGTGGTGTTCTGGGCATGTGGCGTGGCACAGCCGGGCTTTGTGGGCCTGCTCTACTGCGCGCTGCTCGTTCTGTTCAAGGTGTGCGTGGACGACACGGGCGCCGCGAGCATCTCGGCGACGGTCGCCTCCACGTTTAGCTCGTGGACCAAAGCTACCATGTGGCTCGTCATCGGCGCCTACCTCATCGCCAGCGCGGTCAAGGAGTCGGGGCTGGGCGAGCGCATCGCCTATGCGTTTATGCTCAAGTTCGTGCGCGACGCCAAGTCGCTCATCATCTCGATCTTCGCGCTCACCTTTGTGCTGTCGCTGCTGATCCCGCACCCGTTCCCCCGCGCCTTCCTCATCCTCGCCGTCGTCTCGGTCATCGCCGAGTCCGCCGGCTACGGTGACGATGACCGCGGCAAGCTCGGATTCCTCGTGTTTGCCGCTGCCGCCCCGGGTTCCATGTTCTTCCTGACGGGCGACTCCACGCTCAACCCGCTTGTTGCGCAGTACAGCGCCGAGGCCGGCGGCATGAGCCCGTCCTTTATCGACTGGTTCCTGTACATGAGCGTGCCCATGCTGGTTGCGCTGCTGTGTACCCTGTTCTTGGGCCTCTTCCTCTTTAAGCCCAGCAAGGAGCTCGTCTACGATCGCGAGCGGATCGTGGCCAAGCAGGCCGCGCTCGGTAAGCTCTCCGTCAAGGAGATCCGCACCATCGTGTGGCTTGTCATCGCCATCGCGCTGTGGCTCACCGTCTCGGGCGATTACATCGGCTGGGTGACACTTGCCATCGGTGTCGCGCTCGCCATGCCCATCATCGGCGAGGTCCTTACCCCCGCCAGCTGGAACGCTGTCGACATCAAGTCCCTCATGTTCCTGACGGCCGCCATGGCCGTGGGTTCCGTGGGCGGTGCCACCGGCATGAACGCCTGGATCGCCGATGTCGTGCTTCCCAGCTCCGTGCCCGAGAACATCTTCCTGTTCGCCCTGCTTGTCGCCGCGCTCTCCATGATCATCCACATGTTCATGGGCTCGGTCATGGCCGTGCTCGGCGTGTGCGTGCCGGCGTTCATCAGCTTCGCGGCCGGCTCCAGCGTGAGCCCGCTCGCCGTGGCGCTCATCGTCTTCACGTCCATCAACATCCACTACATCCTGCCGTTCCACAACCTGCCGATCCTTATCGGCGAGGGCAAGGACGCCGGCGGCTACACCTCCAAAGAGGCTATGCGCATGGGCATTCCCCTCACTGCGGTCGTCTTTATCGTCGTGCTGGTCGAGGCCGCCTGGTTCCACCTCTTTGGCCTGATGTAAGCGGTCGAGCGCTTGGGCTGTAAGCAGCCGAGTGCTCGAACTGCGAGTGGCCGAGCGTCCCATCTATGAGCGCCGCGGCCCCACTACGTTACCCAGCCCGGCGGCATCCTCGCCGCCGGGTACTCTCCCGAAAGGAGCACGCTATGTCCACTACCGATGCTTCCCAGATCCACGACCTGCGCTCCGCACTCGACTTTTTGCGCAAGATGCCGGGCCAGCTGCTCGAGACCGACACCCAGGTCGATCCCGATGCCGAGGTTTCGGGCGTCTATCGCCACGTCGGTGCCGGCGGCACCGTTATGCGTCCGACCAAAGAGGGTCCGGCGATGGTCTTCAACAACGTCAAGGGCTTTGACGACGCCAAGGTCTGCATCGGCATGCTTGCCAGCCGCAAGCGCGTTGCCGCCCTGCTCGACCTGGATGAGGAGCACCTGGGCCTCGAGATCGGTAAGCGCTTCGAGAACCTGATCGCGCCCGAGCAGATCGCCGAGGGTGCGCACGTCGACTGCCAAGAGGTCGTGTACAAGGCGACCGACGAGGGCTTTGACCTGCGCAAGATCGTTCCCGCTCCTACCAACACGCCCGTCGACGGCGGCCCCTACATCACCATGGGCCTCGCCTACGGCACGAGCCCCGACGGCTCCCAGTCCGACGTGACCATCCACCGTTTCTCCTGCGTCGACAAGGACAAGCTCGCCATGTGGATTACCCCCGGCAGCCGTCACCTGGGCGCGTTCTTTGACGAGTACTGCCAGCGTGGCGAGGATATGCCCATCTCCATCTCCATCGGTTTGGACCCCGCCGTGTACATGTGCTGCGGTTTTGAGGCTCCCACCACACCGCTCGGCTTCAACGAGCTGCAAATTGCCGGCGCCCTGCGCGGCCACGCTGTCGAGCTTGCCGACTGCGTCACCGTTCCGCAGAAGTGCATCGCCAATGCCGAGTACGTGCTCGAGGGCTACCTCATGCACGACGAGACCATCAACGAGGACGTCAACGGCCACGGCTACGCCATGCCCGAGTTCCCCGGTTACACCGGTGGCGCCAAGGTCTGCCCGGTGATCAAGATCACCGCCGTTACCACGCGCGTCAACCCCATTATGGAGAGCTGCATCGGTCCTTCGCACGAGCACGTGTCCATGGCCGGTATCCCCACCGAGGCCTCCATCTACAAGATGGTCGAGACCGCCATCCCGGGCCGTCTGCTCAACGTCCACGCCGCTCCCTGCGGTGGCGGCAAGTTCGTTGCCATCATGCAGTTCAAGAAGTCGAGCAAGAACGACGAGGGCCGTCAGCGCAACGCCGCCATGCTCGCCTTCTCGGCATTCTCCGAGCTCAAGCATGTGATTCTGGTCGACGAGGATGTCGACATCTTCGACATGAGCGATGTGATGTGGGCCATGACCACGCGCTTCCAGGCCGACGTGGACCTCATCACCATCCCCGGTTGCCACTGCCACGTGCTCGACCCGTCCAACGACCCGGCGTTTGATCCGTCGATCCGCGAGCACGGCATTGCCTGCAAGGCCATCTTCGACTGCACGGTCCCGTTCAACCTCAAGAAGAACTTCATCCGCTCGCAGTTCATGGAGATCGATATAGATAAGTGGGCAGCAGAGCTCGCTTTCTAGTAAGTAGCCCTACCAAGTAGTTAAGGAGTTGTCATGCCTGAGTCTTCTGTCCGTCCCCGCCGCATCGTCGTTGGCGTGTCTGGCGCCAGCGGTGCCGCGCTGGGCCTTGAGTGCCTCAAATGCCTGCGTCAGGCCGGTGCCGAGTCGGCGCTTGTCGTCACGCGCGGGGGAGAGATCACCATCGAGCAGGAGCTCGGCATGACACTCGACGAGTTTGTCGCGCACGCCGATGTGGTCTACGACAACAAGAACATCGGCGCCGCCATCGCAAGCGGCACCTATCCGGTCGACGGTATGATCGTGGCTCCCTGCTCCATGAAGACGCTCGCCGGCATCGCGAGCGGCTACAGCGACAATCTGTTGCTGCGTGCGGCCGACGTGCAGATGAAAGAGCAGCGCCGCCTGGTGCTCATGGTGCGCGAGACGCCCTTCAGCGCCATTCATGTCGACAACATGGCGCGCCTTGCGCGCGTACCGGGCGTCATGCTCATGCCGCCCATGCTCACGTTTTACAACGGCCCCGCCACGCTCGACGATGCGGTGCATCACATCGCCGCCAAGGCGCTCGAGGCCGTCGGCGTGTCATGTGCAAACTATAAGCGCTGGTCATAGGCGCATTTAGGGTAGGATACGAGTAGTGTTTGAGCCCGCTGCCCCTGTGGGCGGCGGGCTTTTCGCGTCAAAGGATGTGTCGGGAGGACCTATGCAGACGGGTATGTATGCGATTAGCGAGATGGCGAGCTTGTTTAACGTTTCGCGCCAAACGCTCATCTACTACGACAAGATCGGCCTGTTTAAGCCCGCCGTGGTCAACGAGAAGGGCTACCGTTTCTATTCGCCCACGCAGATCCCGCTTATGCGCCTGATTTGCATGCTGCGCGACCTGGGGCTCGAACTCGACGAGATTGACCGCCTGACCTCGACGTTCGACATTGGCGAGATGACCGATCACCTGCGCTCGCGGGTGCAGGCGCTCGATGAGCAGATTGCCGGGCTCAAAGCCGAGCGCGCGAGCGTACAGGAGCGTCTAAGCTTTTACGACGAGGCGGTTTACTGGCGCGAGCGCGAGGGCAAGCCGGAGCTCAAGCAATTCGAGCGTCGCTACGTGGTCTTTGAGGAGTTTCCGGGCGATATCGAGCGCGGCCGCTCGATGCTGCACCCTACGCTCATGCGGGCAATCCTGCGCATGCGTACGTTGACGGGCACGCGCCCCATGCGCGGTTGGGGCGCCATGCTGCGTCGCGAGGCGCTGCATTCCGACGACCCT
>CAJMOP010000137.1 GCA_905215115.1 uncultured bacterium
CTGGTGGGCTGCGGCGGCGCCGAGGCCATCGACCGCGCGCACAACATCAACGAGCTGAGCTATCCGCTGCCGGGCGAGACAATCGCGCGTATCTGCAAGCACATGGCGGACCTTCCGGCAACGCCCGTTTGCCCCCGAGACGGCGTGTTCTACGTGCCCGAGAGCAACGCGTGCGTCGAGCGCCTGTCGCGCGTCGACGGCGTGCCCTACCAGGTGGTCGATTTTGCCGAGTTTTTGCGCGAGCCGCAGCCCAAGGTGATGTTTACCATGGCGCCCGAGGTAATGCCGCGGGTGATTGAGCGGGCGTCGACGTTTGCCGATGACACTGTTAAGGCGGCAGCTCTGCAAACCACGCAGCGGCTCTACGAATTCATGGATCCGCGCGTGTCCAAGACTCGCGGCCTTGTGCGCGTGGCGGAGCTCAACGACATGGAGCTCCAGAACATCTGCGTGTTTGGCGATGCCGATAACGACACCTGCATGGTGGCCGACGCCGGCGTGGGCGTTGCCATGGCAAACGGCAGCGCCGCCACCCGCGCCGCCGCCGATTTTGTAACCGCCAGCAACGACAATGACGGCATTGCGGTCTTTATCGAGGAACATCTTCTGTAGCGCCTGGGGGCAGCCACAAAGAGGGCAGAGCGCCTTTGTGGTGGTTTTCCAAGCGTTCCAACAGTCGATTGTTGGAACGCTTTTTTGTAGCGAGGAGATTTGCAGCCGGTAACATGCGATGTCATTCAAGTGTCGATGTATGAACATGTCGGCACACACTGGTTGTGCAGTAATTGACCAATTAGCTCATAACTAATATTTGCAGGTAGATATACTGCCATTCACGGCGCAATTTTGACCGTTCACAGATTGAGCGGGTTAAAACAAAATGTTGTACAAACAATGATAAAGTGTCATTTATCTAGATTTGCTAACGAGTTTACCAGCATCTTTCCGAAATTTAACCCTCGAAAAACAATGCATAGTTTGAATAATTGTTAAGAAGTTAAGGCAACGCGAAGTAAAATTGACATTGTTAGGCTTGCGTTGTTTAAACAAAGAATAATAATATGCATATCGAGCGCGAGCAATTATAGGTTGCGCGCCCAAGTTTGATGGTGAAAGAGCAAGATCGCGGTCTCTTGGGGAGGAGACATCGATGAAAGCGAATTCAGACAAATCTAAGCAGAGTAAAAAAGCGACGCGCCGTGTACTGGCAGGCGTTTTGTGCGGAGCCTCCGTTTTGAGCCTGGTACTGTCGCTCGTCATGCCCCCGATCTCGCAGGCCATTGCCAACGATGCCCAGGCAGCTCCTACCGAGGAAACTGTGATGGGGGGGGGTTCCTCAAGTGAGTCTACTGGTATAGACAACAGTACTAACGGGGATGCCGGCACAGACGCCGATAACCAGAACAGCGACGATGCTGCGAGCGACGACGATGCTCGGCCGGAGGAGCAGTCCAAGTACGAGTCGCAGGCGGAAGATAATGATGCGATGGATGTTAACGCTGTCGCGTCAGCCGAGGAGGCTGCAGAGAGCGAAGAGACAACCACAGCTATTACTAACATTACTAACGCCGATGATTTGTCAGCTAAGCTTCAAGGCGTTGGGGAAAACCAAACTGCCTGCTTCGAGCTTACAGCTGATATTGACTATGCTGGTGAAATCAAACTTGAGAAGAGCGGCAGCAATATAACGCTGAACTTAAACGGTTATAAGATCAAGTGCTTGAACACCGAAATGCCGTTATTTGATGTTGCTAACGGCGCAACACTTACAATTAAGGACGAAATTAAGGACTCCGCGCCGGTGACTGAGACGGTCAACGATGTCCAACAGCTGACTAATCAGGGGCAGAACCCGAATCCCAATAATTATGGCAAGAAAGTCGAGCTAAATTACGTTGGTGGCATTCCGTCTAATCTTACCTACTACGTGACCAAATCGACTCCGAGTGGTACAGGGACAATCGAGACGCTTGTCAGACATAACGTCGATATTAAGGGCGCCATCGTGGCGTGCGACGGCAACGCAAATCTAAAGCTCATCAATCTGTATAACAACAACGGCAAGGGTGGCACGTTTAACCTTGTGAGCGGCGTGATCACGCAAAAACAAGGCAGCAGCGTTAGCAGCTTGGTCTATGCCGAGAACGGCTCTACCGTCAACATGCGCGGCGGCTATGTGTGTGGAGCTTCTGGCTCGGGTGCGGGCGGCGGAATTGAAATACACGGTAATTCGACCCTCGAGGTTTCCGGTGGCGTAATTGCCGGCAACAGTGCTCCTAGTGGCGGTGGTGTGTATGCTAAAGACTCCACGGTCAACATAACTAATGGCGTAATCTCCGGCAACAGCACGCTTGCTACTGGTGTTGGTTTCGGCGGCGGCATCATGGCCGAAGGCGGCAGCGTTACTGTTTCTGGTGGCTACATTACTAACAATAAATATGCCAATTACTGTGGTAACGATGGTAATGGCGATCATGGCGGTGCTGGACTTGCCGCTAAAAACGGTACTCATGTCACCATTTCTGGTGGCCAGATTACGGGCAACTATTCTGAGGAAGCTGGCGGTGGCGTCTATGTGACCGACATCGGACACCAAGGGGGGAGAACGGCATGGCTCAACATTACGGGGGGAACTATTGCCTCTAACGTGAGTTTTCGCTCTGAGGGTGCCGGCATTCGCGTGGGCCAGATGGTTGACGCGATGATAAAAGGAGCGTCAAATTCAAATCCAGTCTATATCACTAATAACCACTGCATGTCTCGCTTTGACTGGGGTGGAGGCGGCATCTTCGTCCAGGGCGATTCTAAGGTCGCGTCTAATGCTGGTAGGCTATTTGTCTATAACTCCTATATAAGCAGCAATGAGGCCGGTGGCTACGGTGGCGGCGTTGCGGTTTGCCCGACGGGTAAGACTTTGGTGACAGGCACCGACGGCACGGCGATTTTCGGTAATACTTCTGCCGGAAATGAGCAAAACGCGAACGATTACGAATCCGTGAGTAATACAGGCAATAACGGCACCCCCCATCTTTCCGGCGGTGGTCACGGTAAGGACCAGGACTCCGACGCCTACAATGCCGAAGTGTTTCGCGAAAACGGCCACGCGGACTTCTTCCTTGCGGCGGAGGGTCATACGACTCCGATCGCGGCGGTGATTGGCAAAATGCTTGGCGGCGGCGATGCTAAGTATCGGGGAAGCTTAGAGCTTCAGAAAGCCATTACTGTCCCCGCTAACGGTGGCGTGCAGGTATATAACAGCATCGGCCTGAGTTCGAATGTTAAGGCTCAAGACCCCGAGGCGATCAATGCGCGAAAGGCTGCGCTAGAGGCGGGCGCGACGTTTATCACGGGCAATTATTCCTGGAACCATGGCGGCGGCATCATGTCGAACGGCGACCTGTACATGGGCGCGCCTGAGGACACGTATGTCTATCCGAGCCTCAAGCTCAAGGCGACCAAGAAGCTGGAAGGCCGCAAGCTCAATGATGGGGAGTTCTCCTTTACGGTGTATCGCAAGGATTCAGACGACCCTTTGGCTGGCACGACAGCTGGCACGACATTCAATCGCGACGTTTGCACCGAGGTTGGAACAGCAGCAAATGATGCAGAAGGCAGCATTACGTTTGACCTTGGTGAACAATTCGCATCGAGTGGCGCGGGTAACGAAATCACATACTACTTGGTCGAAGATCCCGGTGGTGATTCTGGCATCACGTACGACTCCAGCGTGTATAAGATTGTGGTGACGGCCGAAGATACCAAGACCTTGCTCATGTCTGTTCCGAGTAAAGAAAACTCAAGCCAACTGAAGGATCTTTACATCCATAACTACACGATTAAAAACGTCGGTGTAACCAAGTACGAATTCCGCGAGTCGTCTGGGAAGTGGGAGAACGTAAAAGCGAGGAGCAAGGTGCAGAAGAGTGGAGACTATTATCCAATTATCTGTGAGGGTGACTCCACGACTTTCACTAACAAGTTCACTCCGTACGACTCGAAGGGCTCCTGGACGCCTATGGCGACTAAGGTCGTTGAGGGTGGCGAGATGAAGGAGTTCACGCTCCAGCTTGCGACCGACACAGATTTTACGGATATCGTTAGCAGCAAGTCCACCACTGCCGACGGCGACAAGTCCCAGACCCTGAGCTTCGACAAGATTGATTACAAACTCGATCAACTCGACCAGCTCGCGTCTGGCCCCACTGGCCGTGGTGCTTCCAAGACCTTCACGTACTACGTGCGCGAGAAAGACGACGGTTCGCTGTTCTCGCACTATACGTACGACAAGTCGGTCTATCAGATTACGGTTAACGCGACTGACGACTCTAACCACCATATCGACGTCACTGCGACCTACAAGCAGATTCAGGATCGTGATGGCAATGAAGTGACCACTGACACGCCCCACGACCTCACCGGCAAGTCCACTCCCACCTTCACCAACACCTACTCCACCTCTTTGCCCCTTTCTGGTATGTCGGGCGTCACTCTGACGTACCTTGCCGGCGCGGCGGTGCTTTGCGCTGCTGCGGCCTGGATGCACATTCGTCGCAAGGCGAATGCGAAGGGAGGTGAGCGTCGTGAATAAGAAAGTTTGCTCCTTCCCGATCTTGTTTGCGCTGCTTGCCCTCCTGATCGGCATCTGCGCGGTTGTGTTCCCCGCATCCGCGCAGGCCGCGCCGACCTCGACCGGTTCCATCACGGTGAGCGGCGCCGTGGCGAGCAACTACGACGCCTACCAGATCTTTAGCGCCAACGTCGTCGACGGCGACGGCGACGCCAAGACCTATACCGACCTCGCTTGGGCAAGCGACGCCGCGCGCGACGCTGTCCTGCCTGTGCTGCACAGCGCC
>CAJMOP010000138.1 GCA_905215115.1 uncultured bacterium
CGGTGTGGCCCGTCAGCGCGGCGGCGGCCATAATGCCGGCGACGACGCAGGTGGAGCTGGAGCCCAGACCGCGAGCGACGGGCACATCGGTTTGAATGTCGATGGCAACGGGAAAAGCCGGCTCGTCCCATGCAGCCAGTGCATCGACAAAGCTCACGTAGACTAGGTTGTTCTCGTTTTGGAATTCCTCGGGGCAGCCCGTGATGGTGAGCTTGTCGGCGCGCTCAAAGGTGAAGTGCGAGTAGAGGCTGACGGCCATGCCGAGGGTATCGTAGCCGATGCCCAAGTTGGCGCTTGTTGCTGGGACGGTGATCTTGATCATGGGAATCTCCTGGGCGGTCTGCCTGTTTAGTTCGCTGCTCGGGCAGTCCTGGCTCGCTCGGAAAGCACATTAAGTGCTTTCCGGCTCGTGCGGAACTCGCGACGAACTAAACAGGCAGACCCGCATGTCAGCTCGTCATCATCCCGGTGGGTTTCTGATAAAAGAAGGTGCGCCGGATTTCGCCGGCGCTTAATAAGGGGTTTAGTTGGTAGCCATCTTTTTTGCTGCGGACTCGACGTAGCTGGCCATCTCATCGACGTCGCAGACGTCTTCGAAGCGGACGGGTTTGGACTCGAGTTCGGCGAGCTGGGTCGGGGCGACCGTGTTGGTGGCCTGCTCGAGCACACGCATAGCCTCAAAATCGTCCTCGGGAACGTCGAGCCCCAGGGCGTCGCAGCAGGCGCGCGGGAACTTGTAGGGGTTGGCGGTCGAAAGCAGCACGCGGGCCTTAGCGCCCTCGGCGGGGGTGACTTTTTCAAAGACGTGATAGCCGCAGGCGGTGTGCGGGTCGATCACGTAGCCGTTTGCGTCCCAGCAGCTCTTGATGGCAGCGCGGACCTCGTCCTCGCTGGCCCAACCGCAGCCAAAGACGCTCTGAATCTTTGCCAGCAGGTCGGCGGGAACCTCGTAGCGACCAGTCTGTGCCAGCTGCTCCATAAGGCCGGCAACGAGCTCGCAGTCGCCATCGGACAGGAAGTACAGCATGCGCTCCAGGTTAGAGCTGATGAGGATGTCCATCGACGGCGAGATGGTCGTGAAGAACGGACGGTTGCGGTCGTAGACGCCGGTGGTCAGGAAGTCGGCGAGCACGTTGTTCTTGTCGCTGGCCACGACGAGTTTGGCGACGGGCAGACCCATGCGCTTGGCATAGTAGCCGGCCAGGATGTCGCCAAAGTTGCCGGTCGGTACGCAGAACTCCACGGCGTCGCCGGCCACAATGGCGCCGGCGCGCAGCAGCTGCGCATAGGCGGCAAAGTAGTAGACAACCTGCGGCACCAGGCGGCCGACGTTGATGGAGTTGGCACTCGAAAGCACAGTGCCGGCGGCTTCCAGGCGCTCGGCAAGCTCCTTATCGGCAAAGATGCGCTTGACGGCACTCTGGGCATCGTCGAAGTTGCCGCGGATGCCGCAGACGGCGACGTTATCGCCCTCCTGCGTGGACATCTGCAGATTCTGCACGCGGCTGACCTTGCCTTCGGGATAAAAGACGGTGATGCCCGTGCCCGGGGCGTCGGCAAAGCCGGCGAGTGCTGCCTTGCCCGTGTCGCCCGACGTGGCGGTGACGATCATGATGCGCTCGGCGCCGCCGTCCTTGGCAGAGGTGCGGGCCATCAGGCGGGGGAGCATCTGCAGGGCGACGTCCTTAAAGGCGCTTGTGGGGCCGCCAAAGAGTTCCATCACATAGGTCTGAGGGGCATCGGCGCCCGGTGCGGCGTCGAGTTTGACGAGCGGCGTGACCTCTTCGCTCGCAAACGTGCTGCGGTAAGCCTCGTCGACACACGCCGAAATTTCTTCGGCCGTGTAATCATTCAGTAACATTCCCAACACATCTTGAGCGATTTCAAAGTACGATTTATCTGCAAGCGAGCTGATATCGACCTGCTGGGTGCCGAGCTCGTCCGAGACAAACAAACCCCCGTCGGGAGCGATGCCGGTACGGATTGCCACCTTACTTGAGCACGATAAAGTGCGTCCTCGTGTACTATGATAAGTTCCCATATAACACTGCTCCTCGGATGCCTTGGTCCCAATCGGTGAAACCATGGTATCAGAGCGCGCAAAATAGGTTCGCAGAGGCTTTTTAGAAAGGTAACCTCCAGCCCATGATTAAGATTGCCAAGTTTGGCGGCTCGTCGGTCGCCGACGCCGAACACTTTAAGAAGATCAAGGCCATCGTCGATGCCGATCCGGCCCGCCGTTTTGTGGTGGTTTCTGCCTGCGGTCGCCGTTTTAAGGGCGACACCAAGGTGACCGATCTGCTCTACTTGGTCAACGCGCACGTCAAGTACCACGTGTCGTGCGAGGAGCTGCTCGAGGACATCGGCCAGCGCTATTTTGATATCGCTGACGAGCTGGGGCTCACCTATCCCATCCGCGAAGAGTTTGCGGCCTTTGCCGAGCGTGCTCGCTCCGGTGGCTACTCTACTGAGGAGCTCGTAAGCCGCGGCGAGTACTTTACCGCTCGCCTGATGGCCGAGTACCTGGGCCTGCCGTTCCTGGATGCCGCGACGGTCGTGGCGTTCCATCATGACGGTACGCTCAGCATGAACCGCACCGCCGAGCTGGTGCAGGAGTACGGCCAGCAGGGCGGCTTTGTTATGCCCGGTTTCTACGGCGCGACGCGTGAGGGGCAGATCAAGCTGCTCGACCGTGGCGGCGGCGATATTTCCGGCTCGATTCTGGCCAAGTGCCTTGGTGCCGACCTGTACGAGAACTGGACCGACGTTTCGGGCTTCTATTCTGCCGATCCGCGTATTGTTCCCGAGGCTCAGCCCATTGCGCGCGTTACCTACGAGGAGCTGCGCGAGCTTTCGTACATGGGTGCAAGCGTCCTGCACGAGGAGGCCGTGTTCCCCGTGCGCGAGGCAGGCATTCCGCTGGTCATCAAGAACACCAATGCGCCGCAGGACCCCGGCACCATCATTAGCGAGACGGCTGACGAGGGTGAGGCGGAGCCTATCATTACCGGCGTGACCGGCAAGCGCGGCTTTGTCGCCATCAACGTTGCCCGCGACCGCACCAAGCCCCGTGTCGGCTTTATGCGCCGTGCACTTTCGGTGTTCGAACGCTATGACGTTTCCGTTGAGCACATGCCCACCGGCGTCGACCGCTTTGGCGCCGTGGTGCAGGAGCAGGATGTGCACGATTCGCTGTACTCACTCGTGGGTGACATCCAGCAGGAGGTCGAGCCGCTCGAGATCGAGGTTGTCGAGGGTTTGGCGCTCATCGCGACCGTCGGCCGTAACCTTCGCGGCCGCGCAGGTATCTCGGGCCATCTGTTTGGCATGCTTGGTCAGGCCGGCGTGAGCGTACGTATGATTTCGCAGAGCTGCGACGAGATCAACATCATTATCGGCGTAGAGGAGAAGGACTTCGATCTGGCGATTCGGACCATTTACCGCGCCTTCTCCGACGAGAACGGCATTGTGAAGGTCTCCGACCTGGAGGCTCCCGTGCCGGTCGATCCCGCCCCGGCCGCGCTCCACAAGTAGCTGCTATCCCAGTAGATTTTTGGGACTTGCCTCAAAAACTACGGCGGGGCGTTTCGTTTCGGTTTCGTTTCGACGGGGCGGGTTTCGTGCCCGCCCTGTTCTTGTATACACTGGCAACAATAATCGGCCTGCTCGGCGTGCGGGCAAAAGCCACAGCCTTTAAAGGGGGAAGCATGAAACAGTACACGGTTGCTATTTTGGGCGCGACGGGAGCCGTGGGCACCCAGATGCTCGAGTGCCTCAACGAGCAGGAGTTTCCGGTCGGCAAGCTCAAGCTGCTAGCGAGCGCGCGCTCTGCGGGCAAGACCGTCGAGTTCCGCGGCGAGCAGGTTGTGATTGAGGAGGCTTGCCCCGAGGCCTTTGAGGGCTGCGACATCGTGCTCGGCGCCGCCGGCGACGATATTGCGAAGGAGCTACTGCCCGAGGCCGTCAAGCGCGGCGCCGTCGTGGTCGACAACAGCCACGCCTTCCGCATGGATCCCGAGGTGCCGCTGGTCGTGCCCGAGATCAATGCCGACGACATCAAGTGGCATCACGGCCTTATCGCCAATCCCAACTGCGCGACCATCATCGGCCTGGTTCCCACGTGGCCGCTGCACCAGCTTGCTGGCGTGAAGCGTATGATCGTGTCCACGTATCAGGCAGCTTCGGGCGCTGGCGCTCCCGGTATGGCCGAGCTCGAGGCTCAGCTTGCCGCCCTGGGCCGTGGCGAGGAGATTCCCGAGCCGCGCGCGTTTGCCGCCCAGCTGGCGAGCAACCTGATTCCGCAGATCGGCGGTGTCAAGGAGGAAGGCTTTACCTCCGAGGAGATGAAGCTGCAAAACGAGGGCCGCAAGATCATGCATCTGCCCGAGCTGCGCGTGAACTGCACCTGCGTGCGCGTGCCCGTGCTGCGTTCGCACTCCGAGAGCATTACGCTCGAGTTTGAGCGCGACATTACGGTTGAGGAGGCCCGTGCTGCGCTGGCTGCCGCTCCGGGCGTGAAGCTGGTTGACGATATGAGCGCCGAGGATGCGCACGATCGCTTCCCCATGCCGATGGATACGTCCGACCAGGACCTGATTTGGGTCGGCCGCGTGCGTCGCGACATCTCGAACCCCGAGGCCGTGCGCGGTATCACCTTCTGGTGCTGCGGCGACCAAATCCGTAAGGGCGCGGCAACCAACGCCGTCCAGATCGCTAAGCTGCTCTGCGAGTAGCGGTTGACCTGTCCGGCGGGGGCCGGGCTTGGTTTTCAGAACGTCCTCGACCATGTGTGGCGCCTTGTCCTGCTCCTTCGGAGCCGCGGACAAGGCGCCACACTGGTCTGCGGAGTGTT
>CAJMOP010000139.1 GCA_905215115.1 uncultured bacterium
GGGACGTTCGGCCGTGCGCGGGCGCCCGGTCGGCGGCCCGTTCTGGGCGCGCCTCAATCGTAGCCCGAGACGGTCCCGGGCTGACAATTTCGACTGTAATGGACGTTCTTAAATGACTAGTCGACACAAGGAGTGTCCCCAAATGCCGGCACATAAGGAACGTCCCTAAGTGCCGCTCGAACATAATAAGTTTGGTACCTTGACATTTATTTACCGTGCTCCTAAATTGGTTAGGCACAAAACAATTCAACTACCTAACTAAAGAAAGGAGCGAAGCTTAGATATGTGTGTTGAACCACTCGTCCTTCCGCATGAGCCCGGCGGTGACCCGTCGCAACCGGTAGACATACCCGAAGCGGTCAGCGCCGAAGACAAACTCGCCAAGCGCATCCTGAGCGGCCTGGGCTTTTGCGGCCATTACATGCATTTTCATGGCGGAGGCGTGTCCGGCAAGGCGCCCATCATCTGCCTGCTGGCCAAGCAGCCCGGCGGCGAGATGTCGCAGCAGGAGCTCGGCATGCACTTTGACCTCAAGCCGGGATCGCTTTCCGAGATCCTGTCCAAGCTCGAGCTCAACGGCCTCATCGAGCGCAGCCGTAACCCCAAGGATCGACGGCAACTCACCATTCGCCTGACCGAAACCGGCCGGGAAAACGCCCGCATCGACCAGGCAGCCCGCATCCGCTTTAGAGAACGGGCCTTTAGCGCGCTCACCCACGACGAGCGCGAGGACCTCGCCGAAATGCTCGATAAAATCCGCGTAACCTGGGAGGAACTGGATGATTAAAACCCTCATGGGCAGCATCCGCGACTATATGAAAGTCACCGTTGCTACGCCGTTGCTCGTGCTTGGCGAGGTGCTCTGCGAGATGCTGATTCCATTTATCACTGCCAACCTGATCGACGCCATCAAAGACGGCGCCACCGTAGCCGAGATGCTTCCCACCGCAGGCTTTTTGGTGCTCATCGCGCTGACGTCGCTTGCTTTTGGCGCCGCGGCAGGCGTCACCTGCAGCCATGCGAGCTGCGGCTTCGCCAAGAACCTGCGTCACGACCTGTTCTACAAAATCCAGACGTTCAGCTTTGCCAACATCGATGAGTTCTCGAGCTCCTCGCTCGTCACGCGCCTGACCACCGACATCAACAACGTGCAGCAGGCCTTTATGATGATCATCCGCATCGCCGTGCGCGCGCCGCTGGTATTGATCTTCGCCTTTACCATGGCGTTTATCATGGGCGGCAGTGTTGCCATGGTCTACCTGGTCATCATTCCGCTGCTGGGCTTTGGACTGTTCTTTATCATCTTTAAGGTGCGCCCCATCTTCTCGCGCGTGTTCCACAAGTACGATGCCCTTAACGAGTCCGTCGAGGAAAACGTCACCGGCATGCGCGTGGTCAAGAGCTATGTGCGCGAAGACTTTGAGAAGGAGAAGTTCGCGACCGCCGCGCGCGACGTCCAGATGGACTTCACCCGCGCCGAGAAGCTGCTCGCCTTTAACAACCCCATGATGAACATCTGCGTCAACGGCGCGTTTGTCGTCATCATCTACCTGGGCTCCAAGCTCATCATCACGAGCCAGGGCACGCTGTTCGACGTGGGCCAGCTCTCCTCGACCTTTACCTATGGTTTCCAGATTCTCATGAGCCTGATGCAGCTGTCGATGATCTTTGTCATGGTGACCATGGCCGACGAATCGGCACACCGCATTGCCGAGGTGCTGGCCGCCGAGCCCACGATCGCCGATCCCGCCGAGCCCGTGCTCGAGGTTGCCGACGGTTCCATCGACTTTGACCACGTGAGCTTTAAGTATTCCGCGCATGCGAAACGCCAGGCGCTCGACGATATCGACCTGCACATTACGAGCGGCGAGACCATCGGCATCATCGGCGGCACTGGCTCGGCCAAGTCCACGCTCGTTAACCTCATCGCCCGCCTGTACGACACCACCGAAGGCGCTGTGCGCGTGGGCGGCGTGGACGTGCGCGACTACGACCTGGATGCGCTGCGTCACCAGGTCGCCATGGTGCTGCAGAAAAACGTGCTGTTTAGCGGCACCATCGCCGAGAACCTGCGTTGGGGCGACCCGAACGCCACCGACGAGGAAGTCCGCGAGGCAGCGCATCTGGCCTGCGCCGACGAGTTTGTCGACGGTTTCCCCAAGGGCTACGACACCTGGATCGAACAGGGCGGCTCTAATGTTTCGGGCGGTCAGAAACAGCGCCTGTGCATTGCACGCGCCCTGCTGCGTCGCCCCAAGATCTTGATCCTGGACGACTCCACCAGCGCCGTCGACACCAAGACCGACGCAAAAATTCGCGCAGGGCTGGCAAGCTATCTGCCCAACACGACCAAGCTCATCATCGCCCAGCGCATCAGCTCCGTACAGGACGCAGACCGCATCATCGTCATGGAGGGCGGCCGAATCGCGCAGATCGGCAACCATGACGAGCTGCTTAAGACGAGCGAGATCTACCGCGAGACCTTTACCTCGCAAAACAAGATGAGCGCCGAGGGCGAAGGGGCCGTCGAGGCCGACACCGAGGCATCCGCAACGCAAGCTCAGACTCAGGAAGGAGGCGAGGCACATGAGTAAGGCAACGACCGCCGAGCGCGCGCTCAACCGCAAGGGCGGCACCATGTCGCGCCTCATCAAGACGCTCTTTGGCTTCTATCCCGTGCTTTTGCCCCTCGTCGTCGCCGGCGTGGTGCTCTGCGCCATCATCAACTCCATCGGCGCGACCTTCCTGCAGAGCGCCCTGCAAATTATTGGCGAATCGTGGCAGTCGGGCGATTGGGAAGCCGCGCAGCCCAAGATCGCACAGCTCGTGACCACCCTCGCCTGCATCTACGGCGTCGGCGTCCTGTCCTCGCTCTTCTGGAACCGCGCCATGGCTATCGTCACGCAGGGCTCGCTGGAGAAGCTGCGCGAGATGATGTTCAACCGCATGCAGGACCTGCCGATCCGCTACTTCGACACGCACCAGCGCGGCGATATCATGAGCCACTACACCAACGACATCGACACGCTGCGTCAGATGATCAGCCAGTCGCTGCCCAACCTGCTCATGACGATCATCATCATCGTCACGGTGTTCTTTATCATGCTGTACTACAGCGTGTGGATGTGCCTGGTCATCATCGCCGGCGTCGCCTTTATGACCTTTATGACCAAGCTGCTCGGCTCCAATTCCGCGCGTTTCTTCATTGCGCAGCAGACCGAGCTCGGCGTGGTCGAGGGCCATATCGAGGAGGTCATGAACGGCCAGAAGGTCGTCAAGGCGTTCTGCCACGAGTCTGCCGCCGAGGCCGATTTTGACGAGCGCAACGAGAAGCTCTTCGAGGTCTCGCAAAAGGCCAACATGTACGCCAACATCCTCATGCCCATCCTTATGAACCTGGGCAACCTGCTCTACGTGCTGGTGGCCCTTGCCGGCGGCATTTTCCTGGCACTGGGCGTGCCCAACCTGAGCATCTCGGGCATGGCGCTGTCCATCGCCGTCGTGGTGCCGTTCCTCAACATGACCAAGCAGTTCTGCGGACAGATCGGCCAGATCTCGCAGCAGATCAACGCCGTGGTCATGGGCCTCGCCGGCGCCGACCGCATCTTTGAGCTCATCGACGAGAAGCCCGAGGCCGACGAAGGCTACGTGACGCTCGTCAACGCGCAGGTGAACCCCGAGACTTGGGAGTTCGAGGAGGCTGACCACCACACCGGCATGTGGGCGTGGAAACATCCGCACCGCGCAACCGGCGAGATCGAGTACGTCCCGCTGCGCGGCGACCTGGTCATGGACAACGTCGACTTTGGCTACACCCCCGACCACGAGGTCCTGCACGGCGTGTCCGTGTTTGCCAAGCCGGGTCAGAAGGTCGCGTTTGTCGGCGCCACCGGTGCCGGTAAGACGACCATCACCAACCTCATCAACCGCTTCTATGACATCGCCGACGGCAAGATTCGCTACGACGGCATCAACGTCAATAAGATCCGCAAGGCCGATCTGCGCCGCTCGCTGGGCGTCGTGCTGCAGGACGTGAACCTGTTCACCGGCACCGTGATGGACAACATCCGCTACGGCAACCTGGACGCCACCGACGAGGAGTGCATCGCAGCGGCCAAGCTCGCCGGCGCAGACGACTTTATCACCCGCCTGCCCGACGGCTACGACACCATGCTCACCGGCAACGGCGCACAGCTGTCGCAGGGCCAGCGTCAGCTAATTTCGATCGCCCGCGCCGCCGTCGCCGATCCGCCGGCGATGATTCTAGACGAGGCCACGAGCTCCATCGACACCCGCACCGAGGCCATCGTGCAGGCGGGCATGGATAAGCTCATGGAGGGCCGCACGACGTTTGTCATCGCACACCGCCTGTCCACCGTGCGTAACTCCGACGCGATCATCTGTCTGGACCACGGCCGTATCATCGAGCGCGGCAACCACGACGAACTGATCGCCAAGCGCGGGTATTACTACCAGCTCTATACCGGAGCGTTTGAGCTGGAGTAGGACCGATTACTGACGGAGGGTGCCCCGGGGACGGGCGGGGTATTTCCTCCGTGCTCAAACATTCTCGCTGCGCTGCGAAACTGCGCGCGGAGGAAATACCCCGCCCGTCCCCGGGGCACCCTCCTGTACGCGATTAGCCCGTCATTTAAAACGGAATAAAAGTTAGTGAGGCCCTGGCCGTTTGGCCAGGGCCTCGTTTTGTTAGTCTTTTTGAACTGCGCCCCAATTCTTGGACGGGCTAATAAGCGGCCTACGCCGCACATAGG
>CAJMOP010000140.1 GCA_905215115.1 uncultured bacterium
GGCCGGTGCCCCGGTCGTCTCCTCCTTGAGCAGCGCGGCCGACCGCGCGGGCGACAGGTCCTTGTCCACTCCGGCCTTCTTCATGATGGAGCGAAGCCGCTCGACCTGGTCCTCGCCGGTGCCGGTGCGCCTGAGATGCACGGTGGCAGCGAAGTAGCGGCGCACGATCTCCATGCGGGCGGCATCCCGGCACGCCTCGTCGTCGACGATGGCGTAGCCTGCCATGTTGACGCCCATGTCGGTGGGGCTCTGATAGGGGCTTTCGCCCATGATCCGCTCCATCATGGCCTTGAGGACGGGGAACGCCTCGACATCGCGGTTGTAGTTGACCGTGGTTTTCCCGTACGCCTCTAGGTGGAACGGGTCGATGATGTTGGCATCGTCTAGGTCGGCCGTGGCGGCCTCGTAGGCGATGTTCACCGGGTGATTGAGCGGCAGGTTCCAGATCGGGAACGTCTCGTATTTCGCATAGCCGGCGGCGATGCCGCGCTTGTTCTCATGGTAGAGCTGCGACAGGCATGTGGCGAGCTTGCCGGAGCCGGGGCCGGGCGCGGTGACCACGACCAGCGGGCGCGTGGTGACGATGTAGTCGTTGCGCCCGTATCCGTCGTCGGAGACGATGTGCTCGATGTCGTGGGGGTAGCCTGCGATGGGGTAGTGCAGGTAGCAGGTGATGCCGAGCTGGTCGAGGCGCCGGCGATAGGTGTCCGCGGCCGGCTGCCCCGCGTACTGGGTGAGCACGACGGAGCCGACGTGGAATCCGCGCGAGCGGAAGATGTCGATGAGTCGCAGCACGTCCTCGTCGTACGTGATGCCGAGGTCGCCGCGCATCTTGGCCTTCTCGATGTGGTTGGCGTTGATGGCGATGACGATCTCCACGTCGTCGGCGAGGCTTTTGAGCATGCGGAATTTGGAATCCGGCTCGAAGCCGGGCAGCACGCGTGACGCGTGATAGTCATCGAACAGCTTGCCGCCGAACTCCAGATAGAGCTTGCCGCCGAACTGCGCGATGCGCTTTCGGATGTTGGCGGCCTGTAGCTCGATATATTTCTCGTTGTCGAATCCCTGTCGCATGTGCAGTGAGAGTCCCTTCCGAACGGAGCGCTGTACCTGCACGATTATACCGGGTTCTTTACGAGGGCCACCCCCCACCAGTCGCGAAGCGGCTGGGGGTCTTACAAGAATCTGCGAGTGAAATTCGGCGATGTGCGCGGCCTCTAGGCGCACCGAAGGAAGCTGTACAAAGGTACCGCGACTGAGGAGCAACGACGAGGACACTCCGTTATTCCAAATTCACTCCCATTCGATGGCTTCAGTTCTGCCGTCACGTCATTCCAGTTGCCTCCAGTTTTCGGCGCCGTCTCGAGCCGAGTGCCGCCAAGTAACACCGTGTCGTGTTTCGTCGGCCTCGGGGACAAAAGTGGGGACAACTTTTTTCAAACTCAGGGCTTTGAGTTTTTTTGTTTTTGTCCCAAAGCGCGCGGCGGACCGCCTTTGAGATTCCGCTGACGTCCGGATACGCTTCGATCTCCCTTGAATTTTCAGACAGCATATGGTATAAGGTAATTGGTTTTCCGTTAGGAAGGCTTCCAAGTGCCGGGGACGTTTTCCCCGGCTTTTTTCTTATCCAGGAGAACAATGCGAGAACTCAGCATCTTCGTCGACGAGTCGGGAAGCGACGGTCTCTCCGACCGCCACTACCTGCTTACCGTCGTCATGCACGACCAATCCGAGAGCATCGCGGATTCGATCGCGGCATATGAGGGCGCCCTTCGCGCCAAGGGGCTCCCGGACATACCCTTCCATGCGTCGCCGCTCATGAACGGCAAGGACCAGTACTCGGGGCTCGACTTGAGGACGCGCAAGATGTTGCTCGGCTCGTTCCGAGTCTTCTTCCGCCACATGCCCGTGAGGTACCACACCTTTGCATACGCGACCAAGCAGTTCGCCTCGCTCGACAAGCTCGCGGGGACGATGCGAAGGGACCTCGTGAACTTCCTCTTCGACAACCTCGCGGAGCTGCAATCCTACGATATGGTCAAGGTCTATTACGACAACGGCCAGCATTCTATCGCCGAGTCGCTCCATCGCGCGGTCGAGTACGCGCTCTCGAAGGACGCCGTCGTCTACCGATCGGCGCAGCCCTCCGAGTACCGGCTTTCGCAGGCGGCGGACTACATCTGCACCATGGAACTCACGGCGATCAAATACGCGGAGCATACAGCCACCGCGACGGACGAGAAGTTCTTCGGCAAATGGTCCGATTTCAAGAAGGGCATATTTAAGGAGACACGCAAGAAGTTTCTCTAGAAAGGCGGCTCGCCATCGGGGAACGGTTTCCGACAGGGGGGGGGCTCGCTGCGCGGGAGGGGCCCTTGGCGGCATCGCTGTGGGTAAGTACTGGGAGCTCGAGGAGATAACCGCCGAAGAGGCTACAGCGATCATCGGAAAGCGCGAAGAAGAAATGGCCCCAAAGGAAGAAACCCAAGAATCCGAGAAGCGCCCCCAAATGGGAGCGCTTCTTCGGAGACGCCAGCTCGCCCTGACGTCAGATACCCCGGGCAAACCCAGCTACGGCCTTTTCGGCACGCGCAGCAGCTTAGCCCCGCAGGAAGAGCAGAACGCTGCTTCACCGGACGCCTTGACACCGCAATAGGGGCAGAAAGCCGCGCGCACTATGCGATCCGTCGGCGTCCAAGACCTAATCCCCTTGGCGATCGGTCTGCCACGCGTTCGGCTATGCCCGAGCCGTCGTTAGAGCTCGCTACGGTGTAGTCGCTCGTGAGGTGGCCCTTGTAGTCGAAGTCGATCACGAACTTTCACGAACTGATGCCGCTGAGCGAAGCGACGGTCCCGTAAACCTTGTGCCCGTTCACGGAAAGGGACTCGAGCCTTTTGACGGATCGCCCCGCAGCCTCGACGATCTCCTCGAACCTCTCTTGGGTCACATCGTCCCTGAAACACTCGCTCGCACGGTCCCACTCGGCTTTTGCCTTGACCTTCTCGAGCTCGATCTTCCGCTTATCCTGCCTATCGCATGCGAACAGTATGATGCCGAGAAAAGCAAAAGCGGGAAATAGGGTCGTCAGGATGTTGACCAAAGATTCCGTTCAAGGTCCCCCTAAACAAGCCCAGCGCCGTGGGCAAGAAGAAACAGCGCGACGTGGAGGATGATGAAGGCAGGCAGCCCCACCGCGAAATACCACTTGGACGTCTTATGGTGGGCGACGCGCATCCCGGCGATGCCTCCAAGGGCCCCTCCCGCGAGCGAGAGACCAAGCAAGGTGGCTTCGGGGAACCTGCTGCCGCGGTCAATCGCCCTCTTCTTGTCCAGGCAAAAAACGGCGAACGTGATGACGTTGATGGCGAGAAGGTATGCACCGAGAGCGACGATGACGGGCGCGTTGAACGAAGCGCCCGGTTCCAGATCGACGACGATGACTCCGGCCCAAACGAGCACGACAAGCACCCACACAATCAAGAAGACTATGGCGCTGAACCACCAGGCGATGTTGTGCTTGTTCATGTGGTTCCTGGTGAAGATCATAAGGGCAAGGAGCATCCCCAGGGCGCCGCCCGCTACGGCGAACAGGGTCAAGATCCTGCCGTCCATGAGGCCGGTATCCTCGTCCTGGTTGTAACGGGCTATCGCGTAGTCGATCGCGAAGAGAATGAACGTGAGGGCATTAATGCCCGCAAGATAGATAACGAAGGGGTGAACGCCCTGGACAGCACCGCCCAGGGCAGATAGTGCCTGCTCCATAAGAAGAACTCCTTCCCGAACAACATGCCGCCATTATACAGGTAGATTGAACGCCCGATGCGCCTGTTCCCATTGATGCTCCGGGTATGGCGAGAAGAGCCTTTCCGCGGCCCAAACCGCATGGCCAGCCGCAGGCCGCGCTAACCTCTCGCGCCGTTCGTCTGCTTTCGCTCGTCCGAAATTACAACCGCAGCAGGCCGTGTCCAACGGATGGATACCATTTACCCGGGTGCATCTGGGGCAACGGGCCGGCAGGCCCTCGAAAGGTCGCTCGCAGAACACGCAACATCAAACACGAAAGAAGAGACGAACGACAGATGCCGGACCCCGGACGACAGCACCGCGGAAGACGAGCATTCCGAACACAACTGAACGAACTTCGATCCTAGGCAGGCGCCCGCACGGGCGCCTTTTGCTTTTCGGGGACTTAGCCGCGAGCTAAGGCACGCGGCTCATGGCCGTTTCGTGAAGGCACGACCAGCTCGACCCACTTCGACCCGTCTCCGCTCCTGCCGTGCTCACCAATCGCCATCAGGCGGTTCAATCGTCGTGCAGACGAAAAGGCACACGGTGTCGTGCGGTGTCCTCGCGCGGTGCCGCACGGGAAGATTGGAGGAACCATGGCACGCACAGCCGAATGCGCCGCGCCCGAGGGAAGCCGAGATCGGGACGAATGGATGACGGTGATCGAGATGCAGGAGTACATGAGGGCGAGCCGAAACAAGGCGTACGACCTCATCTGGTCGGGAGAGATCGACTCGTACAGGCTCGGAAGGAAGCTCCTGGTTTCGAGGGCGTCAGTGGACTCCTACATCGAGTCGAGGAGCGGAAGGAAATGACGGCGGCGACCGCCCCGGGAGCCGCCCGCGGCCGGGCACGCGAGGGAGCCTCGAGACGAAAGGAGCTCGAGGACGAC
>CAJMOP010000141.1 GCA_905215115.1 uncultured bacterium
CAGACGACCGTCGCGCCGACCATCAGCGCGCGACGAACCGCGCGGCCAGACGCATCCATGGGGCACGGCGTGAGCGGCTCGCCGCGGAGCGAACGACCGACATTTTGCGTATAGTGGTCACAAAACGCCGAGAGCGCCGCCTCGACCGCCGCCGGCTCGGGACGATCTTTTTGATGGCTGGACAGACAGGCCATCACCACGTCGAACAGCTGGGCATCGACAAACGCCAGCGCATCGCGTAGCTCTTCGGAATCCGGCTCAAGCCCTAGCTGCTGGGCCTGCTCGGCCGCGGCGAGCGCCACATCGGGCTCACGACGAAGCAGCTGAGTCAAATCACAACCGGGCGCATGGACACCAATGGGATAGTCGGGCCGCGTGTCCATCTTGAGACGATAGGGGCTGGCGATGTCGCGCGTCTTTTTGCGCGAGCCCGAGGTGCCCGAAGTGCCCGGCGCGGCTTCGTATGGCGCGACGCCGGCAATGAGCTCGTAAACCGTGCTTGCCGCGGCATAGACGTCGATCGCCGGCGACATACGCAAAGCGCGCAGGTCGGGAATATCGTCGGTGAGCATCTCGGGCGGGGCATAGGCAACCGTCGCGCGACGCAGCGTGGCATAACGCTCCGTAAACGACGCCTTGCCGCCGGTACCGGCCACGGCCGACGCAGGCTCGAGCGCCAGCGACGAGCCAAAGTCGATCAGGCACAGGTCAAAGGTGCCCTCGGCAAGCTGCCGGTCAAGCGGCAGGCGCGCCGTACGCACCATAATATTAGCGGGCGAGATATCGCGATGGACAAAGCCCTCGCCCACCAGGCTCATACGGCAGAGCAGATCGAACAGGTCGCGACCCAGACGCGCCGCCACAAGCGGCGACAGGCGTCCGGCATCGTCCACGGCGAGTCGCGAACGCAAGCGGGCAAGCGTCTCGCCCTCGACCCATTCCATGACAATTGCAGGCACACCGTCGACCTCGCCCCAGCCATAGAGGCGGGGAAAGCCCTTAAGGCCCGAAAGGGCGCGATGGCATTCGTATTCCTCGCGAAACGCCGCCTTGAACTTGGCGACCAGCGCCTCGTGAGCGGCATCGTCGTCAAACTCATCGCGCGTCGGCAAGATGAGCTGCTTGAGTGCCACGGCCTCGCCTTGGGCGTTGACGGCACGCGTCACGCGGCCGATACCGCCACGGCACATGGTGGCATCGTCGGCAAACAGCATCGTAAAACGACGCAGATAGGCAGGCAGTTCGTCCTGACCGAGCGCAATGGCCGGCTCAAACCCGTCGACACGCGCCAGGCGCAGGCCGACCATGGGATCGCGACCGAGCGATTGTGGTGTGGTGGATGCAAGATCGGTCATCATAGGGCAAGCGCCGCCACGTTATTGTTGAAGTTACCGAGCGCGACGTCATCATCGCCGTAATGGCCGACCCATTGACATAGGTTGGTATAACAGCCCCACAGATTGGCATACTGCTGATACCACTTTGACCGGGGCGAGAATGTCTGACGACCGAACTCGGCTCGAATGACAAACATCTCCCCGACCAGGCTGTCGCACGGCCTGGGATCTCCCGTAGAGTTATAGGTCGAGACCACGTCATTGGCACGAGAAACGTAACTGTCGAGCATGTTGTACTTGGTCACAAGCCAACTGTGAATGCTCTCTTCCTCAGCAGCGGAAAGGCCACCGGAGTTTGCATCGTTGTCAGTGTTGCCGCCCGTCGAGCCGCCGTTTCCAGACCCTCCGGTAGAGGAACCCGCCCCAGAGCCGCCGCCCGAACTCGATGAATCCGAGCCGGAGCCAGAAGTATCCGAGCTACCGGGCTTTCCGGACTGCTGGGCGTACTGCTCCTTCTGCTGCTCGACCTTATTCACCGTTGCCGCCACGCTATTGTTGGACAACCGATCGATGATCTTGGTGTTGGTGAGCACGATGGTTTTGCCGTTGGCAAGCGTGACTTCGTTGTCCGGGGCCTCGGCGCCGTCCGCATCGTCGGTGCCAAACACAATATGCGCGACCACACTTGCCCAAGCATATCCAGTCGTGGTACCCAGATCACTTTTGACCTCATGCCCCACGCGCGGTTCGCGTGTGGCATGCGCCTGCATCATGGACGGCACGGTCATGCCATAGGCAGTAACGCCAACCATGACCAGCACCAGCGAGCACGATAGCAGTGCGTACGCCCGCGGCGCCAAGCCCAGTCGGCGTCGCATGCGCACCGCGGCGCCGCGCTTTGTCTGAGTGCCACCGGGCCGCATGCGTTCTCCTCCAACAAAAACACGCCGCTCAGAAGCGGCGCATTCATTCAAATCCATATTTGAGTGTATCAGCGAACCCAAAAGGTTGCGCAACGAATGGGCAAATTAAGGATGCGAGTGGAAGCATCCATGCGATAAGCGGATACAAAGTATCTTTGTTGCACAACAAACTCACAGTCGCACGGGGAAATTATGACTACCCCGTGCGTCGCGAGGAAAACATACGGCAGGAGCAGGCTCGCCACCTAAATCGCGCGACGGGCCTCGATGGCGCGGCCAAGCGTAAGCTCGTCGGCATACTCCAAGTCGCCGCCCACGGGAAGGCCGCTTGCCAGACGCGACACCTCGACGCCCAACGGCTTGATGGTACGGGCCAGATAGCTCGCCGTGGTCTCGCCCTCGATGTTGGGGTTGGTGGCGATGATGACCTCATGGATATCCTCGTGACCCAGACGCGCCAGCAGCTCGCGGATGTGCAACTGCTCGGGACCAATCTTGTCCATGGGGCTGATCACGCCGCCCAGCACATGGTACAGGCCATGGTAGCTGCCCGTGCGCTCGATTGCCTGGACGTCGCGCGGCTCGCCCACCACGCAAATACGAGTGGTATCGCGCATCGGGTCCTGGCAGATGGAGCACTCGTCGGCCGTGGCGTAGTTAAAGCAACGGCTGCAAAAGTGGACCTCCTGCTTAACCTCCAGGATGGCCTCGGCCAGGCGGCGGGCCTCCTCGGCATCGGCCTCGAGCAGGTAATAGGCGATGCGCTGGGCCGACTTGGGACCAATGCCCGGCAGACGGCCCAGCTCATCGAGCAGTTTTTGCAGACTGTGATTCGCACTCATATATATACGTGTCTTAGAACGGCATGCCCGGGATGTTGAGGCCGCCGGTGATGGCGCCCATCTGCTTGTTGGCGAGCTCGTTGACGCCGCGGACGGCCTCGTTGACGGCAGCCATGATCATGTCCTGCAGCATATCGACGTCCTCGGGATCGAGCGCATCGGGATCGATGGTGAGGTTGACGAGTTCCATCTCGCCGTTGACGGTCACCTTGACCATGCCGCCGCCGGCAGAGGCGTCGACGGTCTGGGACTTGAGGTTCTCCTGCGCGGCGGCAAGCTGCTCCTGCATCTTGCGAGCCTGCTTCATCATCTGCTGCATGTTCATACCGGCCATGATGGCTCCTTTACGTGCGGCCGCACGCCGAGCTGCAAGGGCAGCCGGAGCACGGCGGGACTTTCAAACTCAAAAATCGTACCACGGCGCGCGGCGAGAGAGCGGGGCGGACGTGTTACCTCAGTCGATATACATGTCCTGGAGCGTGATGCGCCCCCAAGATTATGCAAAGTTGAATAATTCGCATCTGCATAATATTGAAAGCTAAATCTCGTAGAGCCGGAATCCGACATTTAATGCGTACCACTAAATGGTTAAATGCCGAGCCACTACTCGAGGCGGCACGCATGACGGCGGGGTATAATTTGATTGCCATAGATAGCAATTTGGAGGTGCCCCATGAACGCCCCCGACGCGCTCCAAAACATCCGCTCAAAACACCCCGTTGCATATTTGGTTCTCTATCTCTTTGTCGGCTGGGCATTGCTGGTTGTCATCACCCATGCTATAGCCTTTGGAGCAGAACTGCTGATAGCCAGCTCGGATCAGCCCATCGTCAAATGGGAGACGACCGATAAGTGCACCGACGGAACCCGAACCGTTTACTACAACAGCCCGTCCCTCTACCAAGAGTTCAAGGTCAAGATAAAGGACTTCAAGATTGTCGATGCCGAACCGGGCTCTTTATTGACAATCGGAGCAACCGTCAACGCCGAGCAAGTCGAATACACGGACAGCCATGCGGCGTATCGTATCGACCTCAGCATCCTAGGCCGACCGTCACGCACCTGTCTGCTCGAATGCGATATACGCGGCACCACACTACACATGTCCGAAATACAAATGCGCCCGGGCAAGAGGTTCTCTTCTTGAGCAGTATACCCGCCTGCGCAGCTACTCCACCGGTTTGAAGATGGTGGCCTGACCGAAGACGCTGCGGATGAGGTCTTTGGCCTCGTCCTCGGTCTGCGGGATGCTCGGGGCTGCGCCCTGGTGGCCGAAGGGGCTGCCGGCGCCGGGGTTGGACTCCCAGGGAGCTGCAGGAGCGTCCTCCTCTTTGGGGGCAGTTACAGCGGACTTGGGCGCGGGCGTCGCACCCGGCACGTCGAACGGAGGCAGATCGTCCCCGCTCGCATCGCCAGCGAAGCCGCCGA
>CAJMOP010000142.1 GCA_905215115.1 uncultured bacterium
TCGGCGGCCAGCTCGCGATCCTCGCACGCCGCGAGCAGCTCCTTAAACGGACGCACGCTACCTGCGATAATGCGCGCATCGGGCAGCGCCAGCTTGCGCACGGCCTCGGCCACGAGCGAGACGATCTCGACATCGCCCGCGGTATCGCCCGCGCCGATAAGCTCAAAGCCCAACTGTGTAAACTGGCGCGAACCACCGGCATTTCGCTGACACTCACGAACCACCGGCGCCTCGTAGCGAAGGCGCAGCGGCAGATCGGCCGCGTGCATGCGGGTCGAAACCAAGCGCACGATCGGCAGCGTGTTGTCAGGACGGACCACCAGCAGGCGACCGTCGTCATCAAAGAGCTTAAACGGGGTGTCCGCAATGCGGCCGCCCTCCTCGAGAGAGCCCTTGTCCTCGAGCAGCGGCGTCTCGACCGGAAGGTAATGATGCCCCCTGAAGCAGCCCTTCACCGTCAGCGCAATCTCCTCGCGCGCCTGAGCCTCCTCGGGCAATATGTCCCGGAATCCCCACGGTGTGGCCGTCATCTGGCGAGCCTCCTCATGCTGTGTTTCGTATAGAACAGAAGACCGGCATAGCTCCGCCGGTCTTTTGGGTACTTTAGCATACTAGAGTGCTTGCGGGGGAAATCCGTCGCAGCCGCTCACACCGTATTCATTTGGAAACATGGGGCAGATTGCCGCAGCCCAACCCCACCTAGGCGCCAATCGCACGACGATACCCTGCCATTACCTGCGCATCGGCAGCTGCGGGGTCGGCAAAATAGCGCCCGTCATAGGTCTCGGCCGAAACAACTCCGCGATAGCCGCGCGCCACCAGCCTATCCAGGTCAGCGCGCATATCGCGGTCGCCGTCACCCCAGGCAAGATGCGTCGTGCCATCTGCCGCAACATCGACAAAATGCACGTGGGCGACATCATCGCCAAGCAGATCGAAGTAATCGTCGATGGTATCCCCCGCCACCGCCATGGCGCCCATATCCAGACACGCCTTAAGTGCCGGATGATCAACTGCCTCGATCATGCGCTTCGTATCGGCCGCCGAGTTCACGATCATCGACTCAACCGGCTGTAGGGCTTCGAGCACCAGTCGCACGCCGCGTTCTCCCGCATGCTCGGCAATCGCACGCAGCATCGAGGCGCTGCGACCCCACGCGTCCTCGATCGGCTCGTTCAAAAATGCCCAGCCGCTCGAGACCATGACCTGCTCGGCTCCAAGTTCCGCCGCGATATCCACAACGTTCTTAAAGTACGCGAGCGTGCGGGCACGCGCCTCATTCCCGCGCGCCGCGATATTCCACGGCTTGGGGTTGTTCTGTTCGGGACAAAGTCCCACAATCCGAATTCCATACCGCTGCGACAGCTCCCGCACCTGTTCGAGCGAATCGTATCCATGGCAATCGACATACAGATGCATCGCCCCGGTCCAAAGCTCGCAACACGTGTAGCCCGAGGCCGCTGCCGAGGAAAAGAATTCCTCAAGGTCAAAATAGCGATGGCTGATATTCATGACGGCAAGCTGTGGATACTCCATCTTGTCCACCTTTCGGCAAAAGGGCGCCGCAGCACAGTGTGCGCGACGCCCCCTCTTACATTGTTTTAATTATGACGGATGCCCTACTGAACACCAAGCACTCCAAAGAACGCGCCGGCGATACTCACGAGTAGGATCACGAGCATGATAAGCAGCGGATTCATCTTCTTCTTGAGCATGAGATAGACGATTCCAAACAGCCCCATCGTGACAAAGCCCGGGAAGATTCCGTTGAGCAGCTCGGCGAGCGTCTGAGCACCATCGCCCGCACCGACCATGAGCGGAATGTCCACGGTGACCATCTCCATGGTCATAGCACCGATTACCATGGCGCCCATGATAGAGGCCATCTTGACAATCGTGTCCATAATGCCCGATTCCTGGACCTTGCTGATCATGTCCGAGCCAAAGCGATATCCCACAAACGTCAGCAGGTAACGGATGATGTAGTGAGGGACGTTGAACACGAGCAGGAACAAAATCGGGCCAAGAATAGAGCCCTGCAGCGCCAGCGACGTGCCGACACCCGTTGCCAAAATTCGCAGCGTACCCCAGTAGAAGGCATCGCCCACGCCGGACAGCGGTCCCATCAAAGCAAGCTTGACATTAGAGATTGCGCTCGTGTCAAAGCTATCGTCAGTAGCGTTGACCTCTTCCATTGCGGCAGCAATGGACATGGGGAGCGTCGAGATGTACGGCGTGACGTTATAGAGCTCCATATGGCGCTTGAGTGCGGCCTTAAAGTCTGCATCCTGCGGATACAGCTTGCGAAGGATCGGCATAAGGGCCCACATAAAGCCGATATGGCCCATACGCTCGTAGTTCCAGGAATGCTCATAGGGAATCGAGCGCCAGAACAGTTTCTTAAGGTCTGCGCGGGAAATCAGCCCGTCGTAAGAAGACTCAAACTTAAAACTCATCGAACCCACTCCCAATCGCAGGATCCTCGGTTGCCACTGCGGGCTGCTCCGCCTTTTTCTTGTCACCCAAAACCGTCATCGCGACGACGATGATCGCGGCAAAAATCGCCACGCCCGTCGTGCTAATGCCAAAGTAGGCGACGAGGAAGAAGCCAGCGAAGAAGAACGGAGCCACTGTTTTGTTCATAATCATCTGCGCCAGCATCGCAAAGCCGAGTGCGGGCAAGAAGGCGGCGGCGACATCCATGCCGGTCTGAACGAAATCGGGGATGATGTTGAGCAGGCTGGCAACAGCATCGGCGCCAAAGAAGAATGCCAGGGGAATAATCAGCAGGCCGCACCAGCTCTGCGCATAACCGGCGATGAGCATGTTGCGCGTGATGGCCTTGGTGTCTCCGTCCTCGACGTTTTTGTCGATACGGTGCACCAGCAGTAGCATCACCGGCTGGCCCAGGGCCGTATCGAGCGCCAGGACGATCGTTGCGATGGGAATGCCCAGGGTCAGGGCCGCCGAAGCGTCCGCACCGGCCTGCATGGCAAGCGACACGCCCAGGATGGTTCCGGAAATCGTATCGGGCGGGTTATAAGCACCGACCGAGATGGCGCCGACCATGGCAAGCTCCATCGTGGCGCCCATGATCGTGCCGGTCACCATGTCGCCCATGACAAGGCCAACCAGAGGTCCGAGGACGATCGGGCGCTGGAGGTAGCTCGTGCCCGTCAGCCACTCGGAATAACCCAAAAGGGCAATAAGGAAAATCAGGATTGTCTTGATAACCATAATGGCCCCTAACCGATGACCTTCGCGGCGTCAGTCTTCGCATCTGCCGGAATCATCTGAATGAACAGCTCGTAGCCCTCGCCGAGCAGCTCTTTGACGTATGCCTCGTTTTCGGGCGTGAGAAATACGCTCGTCGAGACCTGGCGGGCATCCTCGCTAAAGGCAACATTGCCGAGGTTGATCTTCTTGACGCCCATCGCCTTGGCGACGGCACCGGCCTGCTGGATCGTCTCGCAAACCACGAAGAGCTTGTACTTGTCGGTCACACCGCTCTGAAGCGCCTTGACGGCGTCCTCGGTATTTTTGACAACGACCTTGCATCCCTCAGGCTTTGCAAGGGAAAGGGCCTGCAGGCGAAGCTTGTCATTGAGGACCGTGTCGCTCACCAACAGGATGCAGTCGGCACCCAGAGCCGAGGTCCAGCTAACGGCAACCTGGCCGTGAAGCAGTCGATAGTCCACGCGAATCATCTGAATCATGGTGTGCTCCTAGCGATTAAAACTCGTCGAGTTCGGCCTGCCCCAGCAGGTCGTTGACGTACTTGACCTTAGTGTCGTCCGCCTCGACGATCTGGCGAATGGCCTCATCGATCGGGGTGGAATCGGACACGAACAGCAGCTGAATAAGGAGTGGCAGGTTCATATTGGTCACCAGGTGCGTGTTGGGGCGCGTCTGGACGATCTTGGTGAACTCGTTGTTGACGCTGCCGCCAAAGAGGTCAGTGCACACGACAACTTCGTCGTCCGCAGCGAACCCATCGAGAATCGACGCAGCCTCCTTGACCAGGTCCTCGTTTCCGTCGACATACATAGACAGCGCATGGACGTTTTCGCGCTCGCCGGAGAGCAGGCCGATGCTCTCGACGATTCCAGACGCGAAATGAGCATGGGACGCCACGATAAACTGCCTCATTCGATTCCCCTTTCTTGCGAATTTCGGCATAAAAATGCCCGGACGCATGCGCCCGGGCAGGGTGCTTCTTAAATGAGTGGTTAACTATTAGTAGTCGAACTGGTGATAGTAACGACGGTAGTTGAGGTTGTGCTTGGTGACCGTCTCGTAGTAAGCGGCAAGGCGATCGGTGATCAGCGAGGAGAGAATCCACGGAGACACGATGACGCGGAACTCGTCGTCAAGGCCCGGGATCGCGAACTCGGCGGTGTCGATGATGTTGATGTCGGTGTCGCCGGTCACGC
>CAJMOP010000143.1 GCA_905215115.1 uncultured bacterium
GTGTGGCACGGCGACGCTCATAGAGCAGCTGGCCCAGACCAAGGGCATCCCGGTCACGCGCGTAGACATTCCCGCACAGCTCAAGGGCGCCTTGTTCCTGGTAAGCGACGAGCACGGCGTGGTGCCTGCCGCCGACGCCGACGCCGCCGAGTCTGATGCCGCGACGGTCGCCTTCTTTGCCGACGGCTACGAAAAGCTTCGCGCCCGCCGCTAAGTGATTTTTCTGGGACGGGGATTAAAGAATCATTTTGGTTCCCGCCACCGCTGCGAGTGCGAGGCGGACAAAACGCCCCCGCTCGCGAACAGTTCTGTCACCTTGGCGATGTGCGTGGCGCGCACCTGCAGTTTCGCAGCCATAATGGTGGCAAGACAATCAAGAGGGGAGCGGAATCCATGGCGCTAATCTATATCGTTGAGGACGACGAGCCCATTCGTCGTGAGCTTGTCGACATCCTTGCCCGCGCCGGGTTTGAAATCGAGGCCTGCGAATCGTTCGAGCATGTCTCGCGCGATATTCTCGCCGCCGCGCCCGACCTGGTGCTGCTCGACCTCACGCTTCCCGTCAAGGACGGCCAGCATATCTGCCACGAGGTTCGCCGCGAATCCGAGGTCCCCATCATCGTCCTCACCTCGCGCACGACCGAGATCGACGAGGTCATGGCCATGACGCTCGGCGCGGACGACTTTGTTCCCAAGCCCTATAGCGCGCGCGTGCTCGTGGCGCGCATCAACGCACTGCTGCGTCGCACCGCGGCGTCAGGCGAGCGCAGCACGCTCGTCCACAAGGGGCTGGAGCTCGACCTCGCCCGCTCTATGGTCACCAACGCGGCGACCGGCGACAGCACCGAGCTCACCAAAAATGAGCTGCGTATCCTCTCGCTGCTCCTGAGCCGCGCGGGCAAGATCGTCTCGCGCTCGGCCATCATGCAGGACCTGTGGGACTCCGACGCCTTCGTGGACGACAATACGCTCACCGTCAACATCAACCGCCTGCGCACCACGCTCGAAAAAATCGGCATCAAGGGGTATTTGACGACGCATCGCGGCCAAGGCTATTCGGTCTAGGGGCCGGCTATGTCGTTTGGCAAGTTCTTTAAAGATGCACTGCTTCCCGTCGCCGTGTGGACGTGCGGCGTGCTGCTGAGCTGCTTTGTGCTGACGGTCGCCGGCGCACCCGTTTCTATCGTGGTCGTGGCGGTTGGCGTGTCCTTTATCTTCGGTATGCTCGGCATCGTGATCGAGTACGCTCGCCGTCGCCGTTTTCTGCGTCAGTTGGAGCGCGCGGCAGAGGAGCTCGAGAGTCCCGCATGGGTGCAGGAGATGGTGCAATGCCCAACCTATGCCGAGGGCGAGCTCGAGTACGAGGTCCTGTGCCGGGTGGGCAAAGCCGCCTGCGACGAGGTTGCCGAGGGCCGGCGTCAGACCGAAGACTATCGCGACTATATCGAGAGCTGGGTCCACGAGGCCAAGCTGCCCCTGGCGGCGGCTCACCTGATTCTGGAAAACCTCGACGGCGGCGCAGATGACCCAACACGTGTCGATGACCTGGGTCGCGAGTTGGCTCGCGTGGAACGCTATATCGACCAGGCGCTGTACTACGCGCGCTCGGAAGTCGTGGAGCGCGACTACCTGATTCGCCGCTGGGACCTTAAGACCTTGGTGACGGGTGCGATTAAGGCCAACGCGCGCGAGCTCATTGCGGCGCACGTGGCTCCGGTGTGCGAGAACCTCGACTTCGAGGTCTTTACCGACGAAAAATGGCTCGAGTTTATCCTGGGCCAGCTCATTCAGAACAGCATTAAATATGCGCGCGAGGACGGCGCGAAGATCGTGTTTTCGGGCGCGTTACTGGACGAGGGCCTGGCGAGCGAGCGCATCGAGCTCACCGTTGCGGACAACGGCTGCGGCGTGTGTGCGGCAGACCTGCCACGCGTGTTCGAGAAGGGCTTTACCGGCGACAACGGCCGCACCACCAAGCGCGCAACGGGCATCGGCCTCTACCTGGTGGCGCGCCTATGCTCCAAGATGGGCATCGACGTCACGGCGGCATCCGACTCCGGCGAAGGCTTTGTCGTAACGTTCGCCTTCTCGACGAACAAGTTCCAATACTTTGAGTAGCCGGGCCGTCTTGCGCTGCGGACGGCTATGTTCCCGAACGTGAACTTAGCTAAGGCAACTGGCGTTATGTTCCCGAACGTGAACATAACTATGAGGCTCAAATGGATCTCCCAAAACAAAAACGTGCAGCCCAAACAAAACGTGCCGCCCCAAACGGGGCGGCACGCCATCTTTTATCAGCCAACTCGCTGAAGTAAGGCTGCGAAGGCCGCGAGGCCGGGAGGGGTTTCCTAAGGGCACATCCCGCAGCCGCAACGCGGCGAGGACGTGCCCGTGGAAACCCCTCAGGCCCCGCGGCCGGTGGGAGCAACGCTACTTTACGACCAAAATGTCGCAGTCGGTATTGCGCAGCAGGAACGTCGAAATCGAACCCAGAAGCGCATACTTGATCGAGGACAGGCCGCGAGCGCCGCAGAGCACCAGGTCGGGCTTGACCACGTCGAGCATCTCGTCTTTGAGCGTCTCGCGAATACGACCGGCGCGTATCATGACCTCGACCTCGGGAATATCGGGATTGGCCTTGGCCTCTTCGAGCTGCTTGGCGATGGAGTTGTTAAATGCCTCCTCCAGACCGTTGACCAGATCGACCGGATAGGAACCGGCGCTCTCGAGCGCCGTGGAATCGATAACGTGGCCGATAATCAGCTTGGCGCCGTTGTTCGCGGCGACCTTGATGGCGCGTGCGAGCACAAAATCCTGCTGCTCAGTACCGTCGAGTGAAACAAATACCTTGGTGTAGCCCTCGTTCATGGTTTCCTCCTTGGTCTATCGCACGGGCGCGGGGCTCGTGCGTCGGGCGGGCGCGGGCGCGTTGGCCGCCGGACACTTTATCTTGTTGCAGTTATACCCAAGGATTTCGATTTGACCGCTCGCAATTCTGTGAACGGGCGAGTTTTTTGGTAAGGTTAGGCGCGGTCGCACCGCCAACGGTTGATAATGGGACATCGCCCGCATCGTCCGCAGAACATCTACCGGCGGGTGTCTAACGAGGGGGTCCCTTTGGATATTATCGAGCTTCTAAAATCTGCCTTCATGGGCCTGGTCGAGGGCATCACCGAATGGCTGCCCGTTTCGTCGACGGGCCACATGATCTTGGTGGACGAGTTCGTCAAGATGAACGTGAGCGAGACGTTCTGGAATATGTTCCTGGTCGTGATTCAGCTCGGCGCCATTCTGGCCGTCTGCGTGCTGTTTTTCCACGAGCTCAACCCGTTCTCGCCCAGCAAGGGCAAGGAGGGCCGTCGCGACACCTGGGTGCTGTGGGGCAAGATTGTGCTCGGTTGCATTCCTGCGGCGGCGATCGGCCTGCCGCTCAACGACTGGATGGAGGAGCATTTCTACAACGCTCCCGTCGTGGCGCTGGCGCTCATTGTGTACGGCGTGCTGTTTATCGTGATCGAGAATTGGCGCGCGAGCAAGCGCGAGGAAATGGCCGTTGCCGGTTCGTTTGGTTCGCGTGCTGTGGTGTCGGGTGGACGTCCCGCCGGTGCGCACTTTGCGGCGCCCCCCACGGCTACCGCTGAGGATGAGGACGATGACGAGAATCTGGACTTTGGTTCCATCGCCACGCTCGAGGATCTAAGCTGGAAGACTGCGCTGGGTATCGGCTGCTTCCAGGTGCTTTCGCTGGTGCCTGGTACGTCTCGCTCCGGTTCTACCATCATCGGCGGCCTGCTTTTGGGCTGCACGCGCTCGGTGGCGTCTAAGTTCACGTTCTTCCTGGCCATCCCTGTCATGTTTGGCGCGAGTGCGCTCAAGCTGGTCAAGTACTTCATCAAGGGCGGCACGTTCGGCACCAACGAGATCGCCATCTTGGGCGTGGGCTGCGTCGTCGCCTTTGTGGTGTCGCTCATTGCCATCAAGTGGCTTATGGGTTTCGTTCGCCGTCACGACTTCAAGTGCTTCGGCGTCTACCGCATCATCCTGGGCATCGTAGTGCTCGCGTACTTCTTCGTTCTGGAGCCTATGCTCGGCCTGTAACTTGGTTGACGCTGCGCGGCGGCCAGAGCGACAATTTGTCATTCAAAGAGGGCGGCATGACCAAAAGGTCTATGCCGTCCTCTTTTTTGGGCGATGGGGCGGGCTTGACGGTGGCGCACGGAGTCGTGGTGTGATTTGCGTCGGTGTCCGCGCGGCTCGGTATACTGGTACGGCTCAAACTATGGCGCTGCCCGCAGGCGCGCCGTCTGTCAGATGAGGAGTCGCCCATGACCCAGCCCTTGCCCTGGGAAAAGAACGCCGCGGTGCCCGTGCCGCCCGCGCCGGAACCCGTGCCGCTCGATGCATACACCGCCCCCGCTGC
>CAJMOP010000144.1 GCA_905215115.1 uncultured bacterium
CGTCACGCGGCCCTCGCCGTCGCGGGCGATACCGGGCACGTCCTCCAGCTCATCGGCCGAGTCGCTCGGCTCCACGAGCGGGCAAATCACGTAGGCCTGCTGACCCTTTTCATGCGCCTCGCGGATGGCGCCATAGGCAAGGTCGCGGCTCGACTCGGTAAGCACGCGTGTCGTCACGCCAGCGCCAGGGACGGGCCGATGGCGGATGATGCTCGTGTCCAGATCGCCGTAGACCGAAAGTGCCAGCGTACGTGGGATGGGCGTTGCCGTCATAACGAGCAGATCGGCACCAGGGCCCTTCGCACGCAGGGCGTTGCGTTGGCCGACGCCAAACCGGTGCTGCTCATCGATGACCACGAGCGACAGATGCTTGAACGCAACGTTATCCGAAAGCACCGCGTGGGTGCCAAAGAGGACATCGAGCTCTCCCGATTCCAGCTGTGCATGGATGCGCTCGCGCTCTGCGGCCGGCGTGGCACCCGTCAGAAGCGCCCAAGACATGCCGGCCTGCGAGAGCAGAGGGCCGGTCTTATCGGCATATTGACGCGCCAGCACGCCCGTGGGCGCCATAACGCAGGCCTGCGTGCCGCTATCGGCAGCCACAGCCAGCGCGCAGGCGGCAACAGCGGTCTTGCCGGTACCGACATCGCCCAGCAGCAGGCGGTTCATCACGCGCCCGCCATCGCACATATCGCGCAGGATATCTTGGAACGCGGCGTCCTGCTCGTCGCTCAGCGAAAACGGCAGGGCCTGCTTAAGCGCGGCCAGGTGCTCGCCCGCGGCATGCGCATAAGGCACCACGTCGACCATACCGCCATCGTTGCGCAGACGCAGTGCGAGCTGCAAGCAGAGACACTCCTCGTAGGCAAGCCGTGCGCGCGCGATATCGCGCTCGGCCATGCTCGAGGGAAAGTGGATCGAGCGCAGCGCACGGGCATTGCTCATGAGCTTCCGCTTTGCGCGCAGCGGCGCGGGAATGGGATCGAACGGATTAGCAGCCACTTCGAGCGCACCGCTCACGATACGGCGCATCCATGCCTGACTCACGCCGTCACTTACGTAGTGAACCGGCAAAATGGTGCCGGCGGCGCGCCCGTCCTCGAGCTTTTCAAAGTGGGGCGAGGCCATCTGCTTAAAACCGTAGGCAAACTCAACCTTGCCCATCACGGCCAGGCGGTCGCCCTGCTTAAGCTGCTGGGCAATCCAAGGCTGACGGAAAAAGGCGACCTGCAGCACGCCCGTCTCATCAACGAGTGAGACCTCGGTCACCTGCATGCGCGGACGCGGCTTCTTTTGAACGATACGGTCGACCGTGGCGATGATGGTGCACACGGTACCAATGGGCGCCATCTCGATGGACCAGGAGCGCGTAAAGTCGAGGTATCGATGAGGGATATGGAGAAGGAGGTCCCCCACCGTCCGAATACCCAGACGGCGAAGGGCCTCCTCACGTTTACCCGAAACATATTTGAGTCGCGCGATATCCTCGTCGAGCGCATTGCTCTGGGCAAAGCGCTCCGAGACGCGCGGCACGGAGCACAGCTCGGACATGGGCAGTTGCCTACTCGATCGAGAAGATAACGGGATAGAGCGGCTGCTCGCCACGATGGGCGTCAATCTCCAGATCGGGCTGAGCCTCCTCAATGGCGTCGACAATCTCCTGGAAGGCCTCATCGGACAGTTCCTCGCCTGCCAGAATCGTCAGCGCGTCACCCTCCTCTTCCTCCTGCATACGGTTGATGCAGTCGAGCGTGACCTGCTTCACGTCGGAGCCGACCACATCGATGGAGCCGGCGATGATGCCCATGACGTCGCCGGAGTGAATCGGCGAGCCGTCGGAGGCACTGGAATCGCGCACGGCACGGGTGACCTCGCCATCACGAACCTCACTGATGGCGTCGACCATAGCGGCGACGGCATCCTCGAGCTCGGAATCGGACAGGACCGCGAACAGCGCGGAGAAGGCCTGCGGAACGGTCTTGGTGGGAACGACGGCGACCTTCTTGTCGGTGCAGGCAGAGGCAGCGGCCTCGGCGGCCATGCGGATGTTGCCGTTGTTGGGCAGAATGATGACCGAGGTCGCGTTGACCTGGTCGACGGCGCCCAGCAGGTCTGCAGTCGAGGGATTCATGGTCTGGCCACCGGACACGATCACGTCAACGCCGAGGGACTTGAGGATGTCTGCCTCGCCGGAACCGGCGGCAACGGCGACAAAGCCCAGGGCCTTCGCGGGCTCGGCGGCCTTCTCCTGGTCCTCGTGGATCTTGGCGGTACGGTCGTGGGCCTCCATCTCCATGTTGTGGATAAAGACCTCGTAGATCTGGCCAAGCTGCAGCATGTGCTCGAGCACCAGGTTCGGGGTGTTGGAGTGCACGTGGATCTTGTAGTCGGGATATGCGCCCACGAGCAGCTCACAGTCGCCCATGGAACCCAGGAACTTAAGGCACTCGTCCTCGTCAAACGGGGCGTCGGCCTTAAACAGGAACTCATTGCAGTAACGGAATTCCGAGCCCTCCCAGTCGTCGTTAGCCTCGATCTCAACGCGGCCAAGAGCGGCATCACGGGCAGAGCCGGCGGAATCAAACGTGGCGGAGAAATCCTCGACAACGGTGCTGCGGCCAAGCGCGGCGGCAACAAAGTTCTCCAGGAAGATGGCAAAGCCAAAGGCGCCGGAGTCGACCACGCCGTTCTCCTTCAGAACGGGCAGAAGGTCGGGCGTGCGAGCGACAGACTGATATGCCTCGACGACGATAGCGTCGAGCGCGTCCTCGGCCGAGAACTTCTTCTTCTCGCACTCGTCGGCCTTGGTCGAGACATCGCGCAGCACCGTGAGGATCGTGCCCTCGATGGGCTTACGGACGGCCTGGAAGGCGACCTTGACGGCTCGGCGAAACGCATAGGCAATGTTGGCGGACGTAATGGGCTCGTCGGCAGAGACAAGACCCTCGGCCACACCGCGCAGGATCTGCGAGGTGATGACACCGGAGTTGCCGCGGGCGCCCATCAGGGAGCCGTGGGTGATGGCGCCGGCGATGGCCTCCATGTCAGCGTCGGCGGGAAGAGCGGAGAGCTCCTTGGTCACCGAGGCGAGCGTGAGCGACATGTTGGTACCGGTGTCGCCGTCGGGTACGGGGAAGACATTGAGCTTGTTGATCTCCTCGGCCTTGTCGGAAACAGCAGCCGCAGCGATCGGAAAACAGGTGCGAATGGTCTTTGCAATCATGGGTATTTGAATCTCCGTTTTCGGATGCTAGTTCAGACGGCTCTTGAGCGCGTCGATGTGAATGCCGATCTTAAGGCTGGCGGGATCGATCTGGGCGATCTCCTGCAGGGTGAAGGCAACGGAGCTCGAAAGATTGTGGCAGACGGACTTCATGTTGACGCCGTTCTCGAGCACGACGTGAAGATCGACCGTAAGGCCGTTCTCGTCGGCGGAGACAAGCACGCCCTTGCGGAGGCGCTGACCGGCAAGCAGGCGCACGCTCTCGGCGCCCTGGAGCTGCTCAGCCATACCGACGACGCCATAGCACGTCATCGCGGCATAACCGGCAATATCGGCAATAACGTCGTTCGAGACGCTCAGGCTGCCGTTGATGGTCTCAGACACAAGAATCTCCTTATCTGGTGCTCACGGCACCATGTCGTGGGAGCAATCATTGCAATATTCTACAACGACCGCGCCATGTTGAGGTGGTGGGTCGTGGGATTACATCCTCGACACGAAATGTTGATATGGCAACGTTCGAGTCAAGTGGTCGCGGCATGAAAAAACCCGCCGCATAAGCGACGGGTTTTACAACCTGGCTCCCCGGGTAGGACTCGAACCTACAACAGCGCGGTTAACAGCCGCGTGCTCTACCATTGAGCTACCGAGGAATTAAAAAGCCCAGCGGAATGGGCCGAGAAATTCTGGCTCCCCGGGTAGGACTCGAACCTACAACAGCGCGGTTAACAGCCGCGTGCTCTACCATTGAGCTACCGAGGAATAGGTGCGTGCTCTCAAGCAACGAAGTTTATTATACGGACGAATCGGCACAGGGCAAGAACTTTTTTAAGAATTTTTCCGGCCTAGTCATTGGGGACGTTCTTGAATGACTAGACAAGGAGTGTCCCAAAGTGCCGGCAGAAAAGGAACGTCCCTAAGTATCGACCAAAGCAACGTCGCAGGTTGAGGACGGACAGCGAGCGCCGTCCAGAGCGAACAAGTTGGCATGAAAAAGGCAAGGCATAGACCTTCTGGTCATGCCTTGCC
>CAJMOP010000145.1 GCA_905215115.1 uncultured bacterium
GGTGGTTTTGAACACCAGGCCGTCCACATGCGCACCGGCGCGCTCCATGCGCGCGCGGATGATCTCGCGCAACAACGTCATTTCCTGCGTCCACGAGGGCGAATCGAGATACACCAGCAGCTCATTGGACTCGGGCAGGTAGCGCAGTCCCGTCACATGCCGCCCCTCGCGCGTGCCCGAGCACACCGCGTTCCATGCGCGATAGACCGTGCGCGACTCCTCGGCGGCCTCCATCTGCGCACGGCGCTTAGGCGTTGCAGCCGCCAGGATGCGCTGGCGCTCTGCGTTCAAAAACCCGCTGAAGGCGACTGTCTCGCTCTCGCGCTCGTAATTAGCACGTCTCACCCATGCTCACCACCTTGGCTCGATCAAGCAGGTCATCGGTAAAGTACCCCAGGTTGGTCGTAGTTATGACCGTCTGGATATCATCGCCGATCAGCCGCAGGAAAGCGCCGCGACGCTCGCCGTCGAGCTCGCTCATCACGTCGTCCAAAAGCAGCAGTGGGGCGGTGCCCAGGACATCGCGAGCCACGGCAACCTCGGCCACCTTCCAGGACAGCACCAGCGTGCGCTGCTGTCCTTGGCTGGCAAATGAACGGGCGGAGCGACCCGCCACGGTGAACTCAATCTCGTCGCGATGCGGTCCCACCAACGTCACGCCGCGGCGAATTTCCTCGTCGGCATGCTCGTCAAGGGCGGCCAGCATGCGCTCGTACGCCCAACCCTTCAGCTCTTCGCGATCCTCGACCTGGGGCAAAGCCCCCAGCGTGGACGCATAGGTCACGTTGGCGGCCTCGCCGGACGCTACTTGCCCGTAGGCAGTGTGCACATGGCCCGCCAGCCGGTCGAGCAGAGCCAACCGGTGCACGAGCAGGGCCGAGCCCGCGCGGGCAATCGAATCGTTCCACGCGCCGAGCATCTCGCGGCAGCACCAGGTCTCCTTGAGCAAGGCGTTACGCTGGGTCACGCAGCGCCCATAGGTGCTCGCAAGATCGGCATAGCGTGCGCTCAGTTGCATGCCAAAGTCATCGAGGGCGGCGCGGCGCACACTGGCGCCACGCTTAACCATGTCCAGATGGTCGGGGCAAAACAGCACGCTCGGAAGAACCCCGCGCACACCGGCGGCAGAGCATCTCTTGCCGTTGCGGCTAAACGAGCGCTTACCGTCCTCCGCGCTCAATCCCATATCAAGCACGCGGCCGTCGCCCTCGAGCCTCAGCTCGATCTTGCACGAGCCCACGCCGTCATGGACGAGCTCGGCTGCGGTCGGATGCCTAAACGAGGCGCCGCTCGTCAGCAGCTGCAGCGCCTCTATGAGATTGGTCTTTCCCGCCGCGTTGGGTCCCGCAAGTATCGTCACGCCCTCGTCCAGGGCAAGGTGATAGCTATCGAAGCTGCGGTAGTGCGCGACGGAAAGATCGCGGGCGAACATGGTCATGGCGCAGCGCTAGATGCGGACCGGCATGACCAGGTACAGGTAGTTGATCTTGTCGTAGGACTTAAAGATGCCCGCCTGCGAGTAGCTCTTGAGCTCCAGCGTGATCTCCTTCTCCTTGGACAGGGCATTGAGGCAGCCGAAGATGTAGTGGTAGTTGAAGGCGATGGTACCCGACTCGCCCTCGGCCTCGACATCGATCGTCTCCTGCGCAAGGTCCTGGTCATTGGAAATGGAGGACAGGCCCATCTGCCCGTTCTCGACATCGATCTCGAACTTGACGGCGGGGTTGGCGCTCGCGATAACGGCCACGCGCTTGAGGGCGGCGTTAAAGGCGGCGACGTCGATCTTGACGCTCGTCACGCACGAATCGGGGATGAGCTGCTTGTAGTTGGGGTACACGCCCTCGATGCGACGCGACACGTAGGTGGTGTTGCCGGCCTCGAAGACGACCTGGGTGTCGGTAGCCCCGATCATGATGGTCGCTTGGCTGGCCATGATGTTCAGCGCGTCGTTAAAGGCGTCAGCCGGAACGTTGAGCTCAAAGGAGCCCTCGAGGGTCGAGGTCTCGACCTGCGTATCGCACACGGCCAAGCGGAAGGAATCGGTCGCTACCAGGCGTACGGTGTTGTTCTCGACCTTCATGTGCACGCCGCCCAGGATGGGGCGAGCCTTGTCGCTCGAGGTGACGCGCCACACGCGGCCGACCATTTCGGACAAGACATCGGTCGGCAGCTCCACGGCACTCTCGATGGCATAGGCCGGAAACTCGGGGAAGTCATTGGCATCGAGCGTGTTCAGCCTAAAAGAGCTCTTCTCGCAACCAATCAGCACCTGGCGCTCGGACAGCTCAAAGGTGACCGGGGCATCGGGGAGGGTCTTGGTGATATTGGAGAGCATCTTACAGGGAATAACCATCTCGCCCTCTTCTTCGACATGCGCCGCGATGCGATGACGGATCGAGATGGTGTAGTTAGAGGTCTGGAATTCCAAGATGCCGTCTTGGGCCTTAACGAGCACGCCCGACAGGATGGGGAGGGTGGATGCCGAAGCGACACCCTTCATAACGACGCCGATGGCTTGTGTAAGCGAGCTCTGGCTGACGGTGAACTTCATCTTTTAATACCTTTCTATAGATATAAATATCTTAATAATAGTAATAGCACTGACGAAACTGTTGATTACTCCCAAAGACGCAGGTCAGACCCAGAAAGAGAATCGACAGCAACCTGTGTGCAACAGGGGTGGTTTTCCACGTTCAAAACCTGCGCAAAACTTTTCATCACCGCGGGTTGGGTTTTAGACACCTTATGCCCGTGGTTTCGACAAGTTTTCAACAGGTGTCTCTATTTCCCTACGAGCGCAGTGTAATTTTATCGCGCAGCGACTTGAGGTCTTCGGTGACGGTGCGGTCTTCCTGGATCATCTTCTGGACTTTTTTGTAGCTCGTGCTGACGGTCGAGTGGTTGCGGTTGCCAAATTCGGCGCCCACCGCCGTGGTCGTCATCTCGCACATCTCGATGGCCAGATAGATGGCAATGTGGCGTGCTTTGGCGATATTGGCGTTGCGACGCGGGCCGATGAGCTCCTCGTGCGTCACGCCGTACTGCTCTTCGATGACGGATTGAACCGTCTGGACGTTGATCTTTTTGGCCGATGTGTCGAAGTACTGGCTGGCGATGGCGTCGATATCGTCAAAGGTGAGCTCCCCGCCCTCGCGCTCGCGGTCGCCCGCCTCGCCGGCGCAGCGCTCGCAAAAGCTCTCGAGTTCGCGGATGTTGGTGCCCGAGACCTCTGCCATGTGTTTAAAGTGCTCGTCGGTCAGGTGCCCGCCGTCGCCCCCGTAGGCCGCCAGCAACGAGTCGTCGCCTGCCTCGGGAGCGGCGACGATGGTGTTCTCGTAATAGCGCTGCAAGATCTTGTATTTCATCTCGTAGCTGGGCTCTGCGACCAGGCAGAGCATGCCGGCGTTGAAGCGGCTGGTCAGACGCTCGTCCATGCTCAGGTCCTTGGGGGCGCGGTCTGCCGCGATGACGACCTTCTTGTTGTTGCGGATGAACTCGTCCATGAGCTGGAAAAAATAGTCCACGCTCGCGCGCTTGCCGATGATGTTTTGGATGTCATCGATGATGAGCACGTCCACGCCGTGGTACGCCTGCATGATGGGGGCGTTGCTCTTCTTTTGGCGGTCGAACTCGGTCATCAGGTCGTCCAGATATGCCTGGGAGTTGGCATACTTGACCTTGATCTCGGGCGACTTCTCGGCGAGCTCGTTTTTGATGGCAAGCAGCAGGTGCGTCTTGCCCAGGCCCGATTTGCCGTAGATGAACAGTGATGTGCACGTGCCGCGTTCGTCCGCGAGGGCGGCAAACTTGAGTGCCGAGCGATAGGCATGGCTGTTCTCGGGGCCGTAGACAAAGTTCTCAAAGGTAAATTTTGAGTTCGCGGCGAGTGGGGCTCCATCCGTATTCTGCTCGGCCGGCACGGTCGGTGCTGGCATGGGTGAAGCAGGGGTCGCAGCTTGCGTGGATGTAGTCGGCGTTCCGCCCTTCATCTGCTTCATCATGCGACGAAAATCATCGGCCGAGAGCGTGTTCTTGATTGCAATGCCCGAATCCGCGCCCGCCGCTGCGTCGTGAGCGATGGGCATGTGCGTGACGGGCGCGTTCGTTGACGTCGCCGCCGCGGTCGGCAACGGTGTCATGGTTTCACGGGAAACATCGCCGTGCTGGTGCTCGATTGTCGGCACGGCGCCCGCGTCGGC
>CAJMOP010000146.1 GCA_905215115.1 uncultured bacterium
TGCAGCATGCGGTTGGTCTCGAGCACCATCTGCGTGCGACGGTCGCTGGCGGCAGCCTGCGCCAAGGCGCGGCGCAGGGCCAGCGCAATCGAGCTCGACACGAGCGAGACCGCAAACATAATGAAGAACATGCCGGGATAGGCGCGGTCGATAAACGACAGCGCGTAGCGCGGGTCGACAAACAAGAAGTTGTAGAGCGCCACGGCGGCGGCAGAGCTCAGCAGGCAGTACAGGCGGCTCCAGGTAAAGAAGGCGCACAGCTGCACGGCAAACACATAGACGATCATGATGCTCGGCGCGAGACCCGGATGGTCGAGCAGCGCGCCCACAACCGTCGCCGCGACCAGCAGCCCCGCCGATACGCAGGCGTCATACAGAGGGCTGCGACGCGTCAGCGTTGTACGCCGCCACCAAAAGTTATCGGCAATATCGCCGTCCGCATGGACGTCCATCAGCGCCCCGCCCCTCTCTCAAAAACAAAAACCACCACAAAGGGGACAGGCACCTTTGTGGTGGTGGCCTCCTTGTGGTGGTTCCAAGTGTATAGCCTTTGCAGCCCGCGGTCGCTAGACAAACAGCAGACGTCGACTACGGACGCTCGTCGGGAGCCAGGCGCTGCATCTTGCTCACGGCCTTAAACTTGGTGAACAGCGGCACGTACTCAAAGCTCACGTTGGAGTTCTCCAGGCCGTACCAGCGCGCAGGCGTGCCGGCGGCGCGGCGGATGATGTACTTGAGCGTGATGGCCGTACGCTCGCTGGGCTCCACGTCGCTTTCGGGCGCCAGCAGCTTGCGGATCATGACGAACTTAAACGTACCGATGTTGCCCGGATCCTTGTAGACCGAGTAATCGTGCGTCTGCGCCGGCAGCTCGCCGCTGGCAGCCAGGTCCTGAACAACCTGGCGCAGGTAAGCATTGACGCGCTGGTTGATCTTATAGCCCAGGTACAGATGCACGCGGAATACGTAGTCGGTGCCGAACGTCTCGACCGAGTAGGCAAAGGTATGCGGCTCGTCCATGGTCTCGACGTTCACGAACCACCAGGCACGAGCGCGCTTGGGGTGCTTGTCCAAAATCGAGTAGACGATATCGCGGTCGATATAGTCGGTGTTGGTGTCCTTGGTCAGGTACACGATGTTGTCGCTCACGAGCTCGTAGCGATCGTCGTCGCGCAGGCGCTTGAGCTGCGGCAGATAGCTGCGCAGCGGCAGCAGCGTAAACTGGCGCTGCTCAACCGCCGTGCCGTTGTACCAGCACACCATGATGCCCATGATGAGCGCGGCCATAAGGATGGTGAAATAGCCGCCGTGGAAGAACTTGGTGAGCGAGCTCACAAAGAAGAAGCCCTCGAGCATAAGGAAGAAGGCGGCAAAGATCCACGGCGCGACCTTGAGATTGCGCTCCACGTGCAGATAGAAGAAGAGCAGCATTGTCGTGCACATCATGGTCAGGGTAATGGCCAGGCCGTACGCGGCCTCCATGTGCGCCGAGTTCTGGAACAGCAGCACCACGACGACGCAGCCCACGAGCATGACGTTGTTGACCATGGGGATGTAGAGCTGGCCCTTGGTCTCGGCAGGATAGAAGACCTGCATATGCGGCATGAGGTCCAGGCGGCTGGCCTCGGACACCAGCGAGAATGCGCCGGTGATGAGCGCCTGCGAGGCGATGATGGCCGCGACGGTGGAAAGGCCGACGGCAAAGGGGCGCAGACCCGGGGCGAGCATCTGGTAGAAGGGGTTGAGGTCGGCGATACCCATGAGCTCCGGGTTGCCGGCGTTGTTGATAAGCCACGCGCCCTGGCCCATGTAGGACAGCAGCAGGCAGCACTTAACGAACGGCCAGGTGGCATAGATGTTGCCGCGGCCCACATGGCCCATGTCGGAATAGAGCGCCTCGGCACCGGTGGTAGCGAGGAAGCAGCTGCCCAAAATCATGATGCCCGCATGGTTGTTGGGGCTCAGCAGAAAAGCGATGCCACGCAACGGGTTGAGGCACAGCAGCACCGCGGGATACTGGCAGACAAAGAACAGGCCCGTGCCGCCCAGGAACAAAAACCACAGCGTCATGATGGGGCCGAAGGCGTGACCGATCTTGGCCGTGCCGATGCGCTGCACCAAGAAGAGCGCGATGATGATGGCAAGCGTGATGGCGACGACACGACCCTGGTCGTCACCGAGCACGGCATGGACCGCCGGGATGGTGCGCAGGCCCTCGATGGCCGTGGTGACGGTAACGGCAGGCGTCAGGATGCCGTCGGCGAGGAGCGCCGCGCCGCCCAGCATGGCGGGGATGATGAGCCACTTGCCGCAGCGCTTGACCAGGCTGTACAGGGCAAAGATGCCGCCCTCGCCGTGGTTGTCGGCGCGCAGCGAGATCAGCACGTACTTGACGGTCGTCAGCAGCGTGACCGTCCACACGACAAGGGAGAGCGCGCCGAGCACGAACTCCTGCGTGACGCTTCCGATGCCGCCGTTGCCGGCAACGAGCGCCTTGGTTACATACATGGGGCTGGTGCCGATATCGCCATACACCACGCCCAGCGTGACGAGCATCGCCGAGATGCTCACAGGAATCGCAGCGTGCGAGGCTACTTCCTTTGCCTTTTGTTCCATAAGCCGGTTTCCTCCCAATTTTAACGTTCGACGGGATTATATGTAATCAGCCCATATTTTAATGGCACCGTTTTCCCAGCTAGATAAACATTTATGCGGCCTTTAGGCCACCGCGGCGATATGGAATGTGACAAAGGGATGCCCCCTTTGTCACATTCGTCATTTTCCGAGCCAGTTTTTGAACCACCACTCCATAGAGCGGCTCATCTCGGCCATAAAGGGACTCGTGTGCTTACGGGTGTAGATATCGACGACGCGCTCGCCCACCTCGCGGGCGTGCGGGCGAAACATCGCATCCATCTCGGCCACCTGCGCATCCATCGTCGCGGCGTCGGCGCGACAATAACGCTCCTCGTGCACCAGGTTCACCACGGGATGCGCGATTGCCGGGCGCTCCTTACGGGGCGTGCCGATGATGAGCATCGACAGCGGCATGGTATAGGCAGGCAAGTCCAGCAGTGCGGCAACTTCCTCGGCGTTCTCGACGATATCGCCGATATAGCAGCTCCCCAGCCCCAGAGATTCGGCGGCGACCACGGCGTTTTGCGCGGCGATCACGGCATCCTGCGCCGCGATGGCAAAGTCGCCCAAACCCGGCGCGCGGCGGGGCGCCTTGCCCGTGCGCCCGACAAACTCGGGTTCAAAGCAGCCCACGTGCTCAAACAGATCGATCCACTTGGCATAATCGACCACAAATATAAGTGCCCAGGGCGCCTTGGCGATCATGGGCTGGTGATCGCACAGGTCGGCCAGACGGTCCAGCGTAGCCTGCTCGCGAATGCTCACGATGGAATACATCATCATGGCGCCCGCCGACGGTGCGCGACTCGCCGCATGCAAGATCGCCGCCCGCTGCTCGTCGGTCACCGCCACGGGACGGTCGTTGTCATCGCGCGCAAAAGCGCGCGTGGACGAACGGTGCTCCAAAATGTCCAGTACCGCGTTGCCCGTAGTCTCGACCGGATAGCCGTACGTATCCACGCCCGCAGCTCCGTCGCCGCCCATGTCCGCCTCGCAAACCTGCTCGCTCATCGCCCTACCCTCGCCATTTCTTTAAGAAGCCTTTACGTTTCCGTGTAATTCCCGTCCATTATCGCGCAGGTCGCCACTACATTGCGCCACACCGCCACACGCGCGCGTTAATATGGCTGGTTGTTGTGCGCAGCCACCAATCGCTGCGCATATCTTGGTAACAATCGGGTAAATCCCCGCTTTCGTAGGTTTTAGTTTGTGAGGAGTCTCAGCATGTTCGCTGCCGCCATCTCGCTCGTCGGTCTTGCGGCGACCGTCTACCTTGTCTTGCGCGAGGCCAAGGCCATTTGCGCAAAGTCGGGCACCGTTGCCAAAAGCGCTCTTGGGTGGAGCGTCGCCTTCGGCCTGTTCCAGCTCTTTTTGACCATTTGGGGCGCCATTGGCCTCGTCGCTCAAAACGAGCCGCTCGCCTTTGTGATGCTCATCCTGACCAACGCCATTCTCACCGGATGCGCTTGGGCCAGCATCGCCCGCGACCGCATCGCCCCGCGCGTCTTTGCGTTCGCCTCGGCCGACGCTCCCGCCCCCACTGGCAAGCT
>CAJMOP010000147.1 GCA_905215115.1 uncultured bacterium
CGGGCTCAGGGCGCGGAATGGCCTGCGCCGTGGCGCCCAGATGCGCGTACTCCGGCGAGCAGGCGTACACCACCATGCCGCGCGGCGTCACCGTCAACTGGGCCTCGAGCGCAAACTTGCCCTCGCCCACTGCAACCTTTGTCGTGTGCATACCCATGGGATCTCCTGTCGCCCGCGATGTACCTGAGACCATCTTCGCCTGTATTGCGACTATACAGGCAAGCGCAGCCTGCGACAAAGGGGGCAGGCACCTGACACATTCTGTTAGAGTTGCAGGGATTGAATCCCGCTTATTCATGCGACATTGGAGTGACAACCTTGACCGCCGCAACCACGCCTAAAAGTAAGTCAACCGCCGCCGCGCTCTCCCCCGCGCGCACCAAGCTCTGCCTGGCGCTGCTCGTGCTGTTGGGCTTCTCGCTCGGCTGCTCGGAGTTCGTGGTCATCGGCATCGAAAGCGACTTGGCAACGGAACTCGGCGTATCACTTGCCACTGCGGGCCAGCTCATCAGCGTGTTCGCGCTCGTCTACGCTATCGCCACGCCGGTGCTCGCGCTCAGCACGGGGCGATTCCGCCGCTACCAGCTGCTCGTGTGCTACAGCATCGTTTTTGTGCTCGGCAACCTGGTCATGGCGTTGGCGCCCAACTTCCAGGTGCTGTTTATCTCGCGCATTGTCCTGGGCTCCGTCTCGGGCGCACTGCTCGCCGTGGGTGTGACGTACATCCCCGAGCTGCTGTCCCCACAGCAAACCTCGCTTGCCATCTCGGTGGTATATGGTGCGTTTTCCGTGGCAATGGTCTTTGTCACTTCGATCGGCAAGTTCGTGGCCGACACGCTCGACTGGCACGTGGCCATGTACGGCACGCTGACCTTTGCCGTTCTGATCTGCGGAGCGCTCGTGGCGTTTATGCCGCGCGCTGGGCAAACCGATGAGCCTGCCACCTTTCGCGAGCAGGCGGGTCTGCTGCGCGAGCCGAGTATCATCACCGGCATGCTCATCTTTTTGTTTGGCGTGGGCTCGGTCTACGTATTCTACGGCTACGTGACACCTTATCTTGAGCAGGTGCTGGGAATGGGCACTGTTCAGGCGAGTACCACGCTTATGGCCTACGGCGTGTTTTGCCTGACCTCAAACATCTTGGGCGGATGGATCGATGCGCGTTTTGGCATGAAGGCACTGCTTGTTACGTTTGTGCTGCAGGCGGCGGCGTTACTCGGGCTGTTTGCCGTGGGCGGCACCATGCCGCTCGCGCTGGTCTTTGTCTTTAGCTTGGCGTTGCTCATGTACCTGTTCTCGGTGTCGTGCATCACGCACTTTATGGACGTGGCACGCAGCCGCCATCCCAAGTCGATGGTACTCGCAAGTTCGGTTGAGCCCATGGCGTTTAACGTCGGCATCTCGTTTGGCACTGCAGTGGGCGGCGCCGTGGTAAGCAGCATTGGCATTGCGTACGTGGGTGCCGTGGGCGCCGCGTTCTCGCTTGTGGCCTGGGCGCTCACGCTGGTGACGATTAAGCTGGCCCGCTGGGAGCGCAAGCGGGCGAGGGCGTAGGCGTAGATGCGATGCTCGAGCTCGATGATGATCGAAAGGAAACCGCATATGCAACGGGTACTGTTTATCTGCCATGGGAACATCTGCCGCTCGACGATGGCTGAGTCGGTGTTTACCGAGCTGGTGCGCCGTGCCGGGCGCGAGGCGGAGTTTGTCATCGATTCTGCCGCCACCTCGACCGAGGAGATCGGCAACCCGCCACATCATGGCACGGTCGCCAAGCTGCGCGAAGTCGGGATTCCCGTCGTTGCGCACCGTGCCCGCCAGGTGCGTCGCGCAGAGTATGGCAACTGGGATCACATTGTCTATATGGATGCTGAGAACGCGCGTGGCCTGCGCCGCATCTTTGGCGACGACCCCGACGGCAAGATTACGCGCTTGCTCGATTGGACCGAGCGCCCCGGCGACGTGGCCGATCCCTGGTACACCGGCAACTTCGATGCCACCTACCGCGACGTGCTCGACGGTTGCACTGCCATGCTCGAGCAGATGTAGGTTTGCGGGCGCACAAACCGCGCGAACCGCGTCATCGGTATACATCGAGCGTGGATTTTCTCTCGTATACAGATCGAGCGTGGAAAATCTCCCACTTTGAGCGTTCAAGTGCGCTCTAAACGGGAGAAAATCCACGCTCATTTTCTCGGGCAGTGGAACTCGATACGACCAAGGGACTGCCCCTTTGTCACATTCGGGACTGGCCCTAGACCTGCTTGACCTCCAGCTTTATCCCCTCGGCACGGGAGTCGCCCAAAACATCCGAAAGGACCCAGGTCGCATATAGCGGCAAATAAAGAACAGCTCCGTTGCGCTCAACGTTGCCTCTCGAGAAAACAATCCCGAGCCTTACGCCATATTCGGCCGTATCAAGCACATGACCGAGCGCAGCGTGCGCGTGGTAATAGGAGCCCGATTTAACCTCGATCGGGACAGCCGTCCCATCCGGTCCGTCGACCACAAAGTCCACTTCGCCGCGCTTTTTCGTCTGATAGTAGTAAAGCTGGCGATTCTGGGCAGCCAGCTGCTGGGCCACCACGTTTTCGTAAATGCCGCCCAGATTGGGCTCCTTGCTATCAAGATACGCCGCCTGGGCGACTCCAACGGGGTAGCGCGCCATCAACATGCCCGTATCCGATTGATATAGCTTGAACTGCGATGGCCGCGCCGTCTTGAGCAGGGGCGATTTTGGCTCGGTTACGATATCGGCCTTGAGAGCAACGCCGGCATCGACAAGCCAGACAAAATCTCGCTGGTACTTGTCGTAATGCGCCTTGGGGTCAATGGAATTGAGCACGAAGCGTTTGTTTTCGCCCTCGAGCATAATAGGGAGCTGATCGTAAATGCTCTGCACCTGAAGGGCTCGCCCGCTTGCATACTTGGAGATATCCCGCCGGTACTGTTCGTTGAGCTCTGACTGTAGCTGACGAACAGAGGCAAGGTCGCCCTGCGTGTCAAGGAAACGCTGCACGACCTCCGGCATTCCGCCGACAACGGTATAGGTCCTGAAGTTTGCCATCATCGCGTCATGAATGTAATCAGGAATGGGCTTCTCGCTGATACACGCATCGCGTATCGTTTGGCGAGCTCCTTCGCTCACCCCGATCGCCCAGCAAAACTCCTCAAAATCGAGCGGGAACATCCTAAGCTCGTGAACATATCCCACAGGATAGGACCTAACGCCCTTGAACTGGGTCCCGAGCATTGACCCCGAAAACGCCCAGTGGCACCTCCCGTCCTCAACAAGGAACTTTGCCATCGTCATGATGTCGGGGGCCTCTTGGACCTCATCGATAAACACGAGCGTTTTGCCTGGCGCTATCGGCTTTCCCGAAAGAAGCGTCACCCTGCTGATGAAATCATCGGCATCCCGTGCCTCGAGAAGAGCATCTTTTGCCTGGCGATTTTCCGCGAGATTGAGCTCGATATAGGTTGCGTAGTTTGACTTACCGAACTCGCGAATCGAGTAGCTCTTACCGATTTGGCGAGAACCCGTGACGAACAACGCCTTTCGTTCAATGGATCTCTGCCAACAATCAAGCTCATCAGCGATTTTCCTGCGCAACATAAGCTCTCCCATCGCCTCGATAAATGAAATGCAGATATTTATATCGACTATTATCGATGAAATGCAGAGATTTTTAGTACCGAAATTGGATGAAATGCAGAAATTTGAGCTTACTCGCGCACAGAACAACGACGCGTGCGCCTAAGCATGGGCATAAGTGAGGTCGGGATTCTCGCATACAAATCGAGCGAGGACTATCTCCCACTTTGAGTGCGAAATTGCGCCCAAAACGGGAGATAATCCACGCTCGATATTTCGACGGGAGAAAAACCTCGCTCGGTTACTCGTCGACGATCTCGGCAAGCCAGACGTTCAGCGTATCAATCTCGGGGCAGCAGAACTTTGCCGTACCGGGCTCGTTGCCAGGCACGGTTCCGCCATAGCGCAGGATATCGATATAGGGAAAGCCCACGTGGCAGGCCATGGAGCACATCTTGCCGCGGTCTCGGTCAAAGTCAAAGACGTCGCCCGGCTTATGACCGTGGTGGCAGCGGCACGTCCCCAGCTGGTCCACGCAGCTCACGCGGATACGCGGCCGCTTGCCACGCG
>CAJMOP010000148.1 GCA_905215115.1 uncultured bacterium
GGCGACGGCACCGGCGAGCGCACGCTCACCGACTACGCCAGCGACCTGCTGCTGGCGATGGGCGACGGCTTTGCCGCGACTGACATGCAGCCGCTCAACCGCCTGGACCGCGACACCACCGGCGTGGTGTTGTTCTCGCTCGACAAGCAGACGCAGCCCGCCTTTGACCAGATGGTCATCGACCACGCTTTCGAAAAGCACTACCTGGCGCTCGCCGAGGGCAAGATCGACTGGAACGAAAAGCTCATCGACAAGCCCATCGCCCGCGACCGTCACGTCAGCCGAAAGATGCGCGTCGGCGCCAGCGGCAAGCCGTCTCAAACGCGCGTGAAGGTGCTCAAGCGTCTTAAGAGCCGTCGTGGCCTGCCCACGCGCTCGTATATCGATGTCGAGCTGCTCACCGGCCGCAAGCACCAAATCCGTGTGCATCTGGCGAGCGAGCATCATCCCTTGGTTGGCGACGACCTGTACGGAACGCCGCGCCCCTGCGGCCTGATGCTCCACGCCCACAGCGTGTCCTTCACGCATCCCGTAACCGGCGAGCACATTCACATCGAAGCCCCCTGCCCCTGGGAGCCCTAAATCCTGCAAAAAAAGGGACAGGTTTATTTTGATAGGTTTTATCTGGTCAAACGTCAAGCCGCCACGATGACTCAGCCGCGGTCCCAAAACGTCTCGATCTGTAACAGTTAGAACCCATTTTCCGGTCTATCTGTTACAGATCGAGACATTCAAATCCCCCTTAAGGGAAAATCTCAATCTGTAACAGTAGCTCGGCATAATCAGCCTCAGATGTTATAGATTTAGACAAACCACCAGCGTCGCCCCAAGCAATCTCAATCTGTAACATCTAGCCTGCTTTTAACGGTCTGGTTGTTACAGATTTAGACAAACCGGCAGACAACGAAAGCGGCAACGCCCGTAATGGACGTTGCCGCTTTTCTATTGAGAGAACTAAATGATTTTGGCCTTGCCCCGTCGCTAGACCGTGATGACGTTGTCCATTGCCCGGTACTTTGCGGGCACCTCGCCCGCGGTAATAATTGTTGCGTCGCGGAAGTCCGCGAACTTGACGGGCGCCACCATGCCAAATTTGCTGGCGTCCGAGATTACGAAGCGTTTGGCCGTATGGCGCATCGAGATACGCTTGACCTGCGCTTCCTCGATATCGGGAGTCGTAAAACCCTGCTCGGCGGCAATGCCGTTGGAGCCCCAAAAGCCGCAGTTGAAGTTGTAGCGTTCTAGAGTTGCCAAGGCATCGGGGCCAACGAGCGCCTCGGTCTCGGGTTTGAGCTCGCCGCCCAGCACCACGGTACGCATGCCGCGCAAAGCGAGATGCTGAGCATGGAGCACGGAATCAGTCACATAGGTAACCCCTTCGAGATGCGGAAGATGCTCGATGAGCTTGAGGGTCGTGGAACCCGAATCGATATACACGAAACTATCGGGCTCCACAAGCGCCGCCGCACGGGCGCAGATGCGCTCCTTGTCATCGTTATGGAGATCACTGCGCTCACTGATCGTTAAGTCGCGCGTCACGTGCGCGCGCTCAAGGCTTGTCGCGCCACCGTGCACCTTGGCGATGCGGTGCGCTCGGTCAAGCGTCTGCAGGTCGCGTCGAATGGTAGAAGCCGTCACACCCAGGGCATCGGCAAGCTCTGGCACCGTTACTGAACCAGCCTGCTGCACCATCGAGACGATCGCATTGAGCCTATCTTCCGCGAGCATCGCTTACTCCTCCTCGGGGTAGACGACCCCCCAATCGGCACGGAGCTTGGTCATCAGCTCCATAACATCAGAAGCATAATCCAGAAGCTCACGCTTGGAATCATCGCCGGCGACGGCCTTCTCGAGGTCAGCCATCTCGTAGCACAGCGCGTAGGCCTCGGTGCCGGCGTGGACCTCCTCGCGGTGACCGTCTGCAGTCCACACGATGATCGCATGGTCGGCACGCGGATACTCGTTGACCTCGATATAGCACTTGTCAAAGCTGATGACCGAGCGCTTGGGCTGCTTCGAGTGGAGCGTAAGGCTCACGACGCCCAGCTGCTGCTCGGCGTTTCGGCAGACAATGCCGCCCGCGACGTCAACGCCAGTCTCACAGGTGTTGCCCAGAGACACGACCTCAGCGGGCTGGCTTGCCATAAAGAGGCGCATGACCGAAAGGGCATAGACGCCGATGTCGAGCATGGCGCCGCCGGCAAGGCTGCGGTTGTAGAAGCGGTTGGTCAGGTCGCCGTACTCCTTATAGCTGCCAAAGTTGAGCTGGGCGAGGTTCATGTGGCCAAAGTCGCCCGCATCCATGCGACGGCGCAGCTCCTGATACAGCGGCATGTGGAGCACCGTGGTGGCATCCATAAGGACCACGTTGTGCTCGTCGGCGATGGCGCGGGCCTCGTCGAGCTCGGCAGAGTTGAGGGTAATGGCCTTCTCGCAGAGCACGTGCTTGCCGGCGGCCAGCGCGGCACGCAGATAGGTGATATGCGTGTTGTGCGGCGTGGTGATATAGACAGCGTCGATGTCCGGATCGGCGTAGAGGTCTTCGACCGTGTCATAGACCTTCTCGATGCCATACTGCTCGGCAAAAGTCTGAGCCTTGGACAGCGTGCGGTTGGCGACGCCCGCGAGCTTGCGGCCGGCAAGAGCGAGGGACTGGGCCATCTGGTTGGCGATAACGCCGCACCCGATCACGGCCCAGCGGAGCTCGGGAGCCGTAAAGATGTCGTTAGGGAACGGCTTGTCCTGGACCGAAGCGAATGCTGCTTTGGCGGCTGCCGCGGCGTCGAGTGGAGCCTGCTTGGAATCTGCCATATGTGCCTCCTGGGTCATGGAGCGTCTAACATTTCTGCCGTCTCTATATTCGCACAAATTAGCGCGTATGTGCGTACTTTTGCGTATATAACCGCTAAATGGTCAAAATACAGCCGCAGACGGCGCTTATACACGCATAGCCACGCAATCCTACGCACACAAATACGCACAAATGCGCACTAATCATTACTCAGAGACGGGGAATTCTGCTTAGAACTCGAAAGACAGGATGATCCGCTTCGCCTCGTCGCTCATGGCGCGCTGCAGCTCTAAGGACCGTCCCAAACTGCCGACAGAAAAGGAACGTCCCAAACTGCAGACAGAAAAAGAACGTCCCCAGGCGCCGGCATTTCAAGAGCACTCATTTAAGTCTGTCCCCAATAAGTGCAATCACTCAATGTAAGTCTGTCCCCAATGAGTGGGAGCAATCAGAGACTCTTTGCGAGGGAGGCCGGACGTGGCCTTCCTCGTTTTTATTCATGGACTTTAGTCCGTGCCGCACGGCACGCGCGGCATAGAAAGCCACCCGCTCAGCGGGTGGAGGCCAATTTCCGCTACGCGACAAAAACCTTCCCCCTAGCATGAGGATTGTTCAGGTCATCATGCTAGGGGGAAGGTGATTGCTGTGGCCCAGAAAGCCAACAGCCTCGCGCACACGAAATGGCTGTGCAAGCACCGCATCGCACCGAGATCAAGCTCATCGCCGCCATCGTCGAGAAGCACCCCAAGGTGCGCTTTGCCGCGAGCTGCACCTCGGCCCACGCCGACCTCTACGACCGCATGGAGCAGGCCCTGTGCGAGCGCGTGGCCAACGCGGTGGAGGTCGTCCGCTCCGACATCAGCCCCGCGTTTCTTGTCCACACCGGTCCAAACCTCGTGGGTGTGGCGGTCCAGGGACTCTAGCGGAGGCGGGGCGTCCTGCCCCAAAAACAAATGCAAAAGACGAGCGCTTCTTGCCGCTCAATTGGCAAGAAGCGCTCGTCTTTTCTTAACGCGTTGTATGGCGGAGAGAGCGCAAGTTACGCGAGCGCCCTTCTTGCCAGCTCGGCCGCGCCGAGGATTCCTTGGTCGCCGCCGCAGCCCGGGGCGCAGATGTAGCTCTCCATGTCCTTAAGCTCGGCGGTCTGGATGTAGCCACCCAGATATTCGAGGGTCTTCTTGCGGACGATGCCGTAGAGCTGCTCCTGGTGCATCACGCCGCCGCCGAGGACGATGCGGCGAGGCGAGTACATGAGCACGAGGTTCGCGCACATCTGCCCCAGATAATCCCCCTCGAGCGCCCACACCTCATCGTTGTCCGCGAGCTCGGCCGCGGGCTTTCCCCAGCGCGCGGCGATGGCGGGGC
>CAJMOP010000149.1 GCA_905215115.1 uncultured bacterium
TGGCGCGGGCGGTGTCGATCGCGATGTGCCCCGTGTCGTCCATGGTGGGCGCGGTGCTGGGCGCAGCCTTGCTGCCCGAGTCCTCGGCCGCCCAATACGGAATGCCAAAGGCCGCGACCGTCGTCTGCTCGTGACACTTCCAACATTCGCGCTTGCCCAGCACCAGGTAGATGTAGGGCGCGCTGGGGTCGGAGCGATCCACGCCGGGCAGCCACGCGGCAAAGGGCTCGGGGTTGACGCCATCGGGCACGTACCAGATCTTCTTGACCCGGTCCCACTTGGCGCCCAGGGCCTTGGCCTCGTCTTTGTGCGAAAAGGGAACATCGAGCTCGGTGCGCATGGCGGCTCCTTTGTGCGGCTTGCGGTGCATGTGCTCCAAGGATACCCCAGCGACGGGTGTGTGGTCGCTTGACGAGCACTTCGACCGCCCGAGAAGTCGCGGAGCATTTTAGCGAGGGCGCACCGTCAAGCAAATGGGCAAGCAAATGGTCAGCTTTTGGTCAGTTGAGCGGCAACCTTGCCAAAAGCTTGACGGATTTGCATTTAGACGTCGACGAATGAACACTTTGGTTGCGCCGCGGCAAAAAACTGCTGGTCGTTTGCCGAAAACTCGCCAGGGTCGCGAGTCGCCGCCGACGCGCGTGCTATCTTCGCGCCATGGGGTACTTTATCGTTTCACATAACGCTGCGTTGGCGCTTTTGGCACACCTGCCGAACCCGCGCTTTGGGGACTCGGAACCAGAGGTCGTGTCGATCGCGGGCGCCTGTGCGCTCTGTGACCAGGAGGCGCAGGATGTTATCGATCGCTATGACCTGGGGATCGATGCGCTGGATTTGCTGGTGCCGTCGCGCGCCGACCGTCGGCAGAGCAAGCATGTTAAGACGCACCTGTGTACCAACGAGCTCCCGGCGGGCTCGTTTATCTCGCTGGGCCACTGGAGGGGCGACCTGGATGCGTATGTGTGCTCCCCCGAGCTGGCGTTTGTGCAGGCTGCGCACGACAGCTCTGCGGCCGAGGCCATCTATGCCGGCTATGCCATGACATCGAACTACCGGTTGGATAACCTTGCCCCCAGCGGGGTGACCAGTAGGGATGCGGGCATGCGCGATAGCAAGCTCACGACCAAGGAGCTCATTGCGGCGTATATCGAGGCGTCCCCAAAGGTAAGGGGTCTCGCGAAAGCAAAGGCGCTGCTTGCGTATGTGATCGAGGGGTCGCGCTCTCCGAGGGAGTCGGGGCTGTGCATGTTTATGTCGCTGCCTACGCGCTACGGCGGGTATGCATTGGGCAAGGCCGAGCTCAACAAGAAGGTCTTTATTCGCGATGGACTCAACGATGGGCGCGAGCGCAAGCTGCGCGTGCTGGAGCGCACGCCCGACATTACGCTTACAGCTAAAGTCGAGGTGGGCAGGGATAAAGTAAAGGCCGGGCTGCTGCCAGAGGTACTGACCGCGATGGTCGACTACGACAGCGATGCCATTCATGACGGCCGCGAGAAGATCCACAAGGATGCCGAGCGCCGCAACGAGTTGGAACTGCTTGAGGGGGTAGCGTATTTTACCGTGACAACCGACCAAGCAAATGACTACGAAAAGCTCGTTCGGCTGTGCGAGCGCATCCGACGCAAGCTGCATCGGAATAAGCGCCCCATCTTTAACAAGGCGATGAGTGCAGAGCAGCGATATTTTGCCAACGCGCGTGCCGAAACGAAGCGATTTTGGCTCTGGCAAGCCGTTATCGATGCGCATCAGTATTGGTAGGGGCGGTAGCAGGGGGTTAGAATTAGCGGCCATATATCCAGGTTTAATACTTTTCCCGAGAAGTGAACGAGTCAGAATGGACCCCCGAAACATCGACACTTTTAGGGGCTTGTTTCCTGCGGTTTTGCTGCTGGAATCCTGCGGTTTTAACGTCAAAAAGTGTGGATGCTCCGGGGGTCCAAATAAGCTCGTTCACTTCTCAGGAAAAGTATTAAACCTCAATTTATAGGGGGGCTATTTATATATGGCTGCGAGACCCATCCGCGCCTGATCGGGGCAATCACCGGGGCTGTTTGGGCGCTTTGGGTACCGCAGCGTCCTTTTGGCTTGGCAGCGTAAAACAAAACAGCTCAGAGGCGAAGCCTCTGAGCTGCGAACATTTGGTGGGCGTTAGAAGATTTGAACTTCTGACCTCTTCCGTGTCAGGGAAGCGCTCTCCCCCTGAGCTAAACGCCCGATCAAGGGTGCGCGAGTGCGCAGGGAATAATATAACGGAGCTCCCACCCGGTGGCAAGAACTATTTTTTAAAAAGTGGCAACTTGCGACCCTATCGGCCCCCGATCCGGCGCGAGCAGCACGTGAAAAGTCGCGTTTGTACCCCCGATGAGCTGCACATTCGCGTAAAATATTCCCATTATGGGCAAATGGTGTCCAGGTAGTTTACGATGCGGCATCTGGGGGAGGGACATGTCGGACGCGCGCTCGCTGCGAAAACAGTTCAATCGCATGCTCGCCACGTTGCTGGTGGCCCTTGCTGCTGCCGGAGCCGTAACATATGCCTGGTACATCTACAACGCCAACCGCCACATCACCGAAGTCAAGATGGCCGCCGGCACGGGCGTGACCTTCCTCATTTCCAACGAGTACGACGGCGAATACAAAACCAACGCCGGCCTGAGCTTTTCGGGCCTGCTCGACCCCGTCTCGACCGACAACGTGCTCAACGGCTTCCAAAAGGTAACGGGCTTTACCGGCGGAACCACCCAGGACTCGCTCTTTGCCAGCATGTTTGGTGCCGCCGAGCATTCCGACTACTACAAGACCTCCCTGTACCTGGCCACCAACTCGGCCGCGACCGACGTGTACCTGTCGGGCATCGACTTTACCGAGCAGGACCCGGCAAACCCCATCTCCACCGCCCTGCGCGTGGGCCTGGTTACCTATGCTCCGGGGCAGGGCGACACCGTTACGGGGCAGTATGTCTTTGAGGTCTCAGGCGAGCGCAATCCCCAGGCGCGCTACAACACGCTCGACGGCAAGGATGCCGGCGAGAACGAGCAGAATCACCTGGTGCTCGACAGCACCCGCTCCAATGGCGCCACGGTTCATTTTGACCAGCTGACTAGCGCAAACTTCTGCGACTACAACGAAGACACCGGCATCGTGAGCCTCAAGGAGGCTACGACCAAGATCTGCAGCCTGCCCGCCGCTGCCAAGGGCGCCAACCGCAGCACGCCTGTGCGCGTGGATGTGTACGTGTGGCTGGAAGGCTGCGACCCCGACTGCACCAACAACCTAGCCGCCACCAGTCTGCAATCGCTGGCGCTGCGCTTTGCCGGCAAGCGTTCGTAAGGGGGCCGGGGATGAGTACATCGAACATCAAAGACATCCTAAGCTCGCGCCGCCGCATGGTTGCTGCGGCCGCATGGATGCTGGTGCTGGTAGCTGCCTTGAGCGCCGCCACCTACGCCTGGTTTAGCAACTCGCGCTACACCAACGTGACGCCCGTGGCGCATACGGTAAGTGACGAGGGCTCCGACCTGCAGATTGGCCTTTCGGCCAACGGGCCCTGGGACACGACGGCCACGCTTGCCGACGCCGACAAGACGCTCTATCCCATCTCGACGTCGGACCTTTCCCGCTTTTGGCGCGGCACGTTCCAAAACGCCGCGGGCATCACGACCGACTACGCCGACTGCACCGCGCAGCTGGACGACTATGCCCTTTCGGGCACGCTGTACCTTAAGGGCGGCGACAGCGCCCTCAACGTGTACCTGCATCCGGGTCAGATGAGTGTGACGAGCGACCCACAGCTGCTGGCCGCACTGCGCCTGGGGCTTGTGATCACGACCCAGTCGGGTACGCAGACGCACATCTTTACCTGCGACGACCTGGGCAGCACCGCGGGCGCCACCAGCAGGCGCACCACCGCGCAAGACGGCGTGG
>CAJMOP010000150.1 GCA_905215115.1 uncultured bacterium
GCCGAGATCGCTCGCCAAGAGGCCGCCGATCGCGGGAATGGCGAGCAGACCCTGCCTGTCACGCAAGCGACGTACCAGGCCAAGCATGCGGAGGCAAAGACCGAGGCCACGACTTGGCAGACGGCGATGCCCGCCACGGGCGATGCGTCCGAGCTGCTGGGCGAGACCTTCGTGATCGGCGGCACGGTCCTGGTTGCCGCTGGCGTCTTCCTCTCCGACAAGCGCCGCCAACTGATCCGTTAGGGACGGAGGAAAACGGATCATTTTCGGCGCGCGCCGTTTTTAATCTTCGAGATTGATTATGGAGGGACATATGCAAATCAGAGGAGAAGCTGCGATTGCCTGTGGGTTCATGGCGGGCCTGGCAACGGGGTTGCTGTTCGATGGATGTTTCGACAGCTATATCAATCGATTCTGCGATTTTGGTTTTTCGAGAGGCAAGCCTTGGAAAACAGCGCCAGCTCGTCAAGAGGTGGCTGCGCCCATCGAGCCCCTTAGTGTGGATTTCTCAAAAATCAAGGTAATCGTCACCAAGAACGGCAAGGTTTATCATCGTTCTGCGGGATGCAAAAACCTTCCGCAAAACGCCATTAAAACAAGCGTACCATTAGCGGCTGCACTCAAGCGAGGCAAGACGCCCTGCCCAACATGCTGCCCGCCAACAGTGTGCTCGATCTAGTTTTTTGGGTGTTTGATCCGTTTGGATGGAAGAACGAAGGGTAAGCCCTAAGGGATACAGATGCCGGCCCGGCCTGCAATTTCTTCCATTGATTTGTCCAGAGTCGCACAGCACGGAGGTGTTGCTTAATGTCCATTTTCGTTACCGGAGACGTTCACGGTGTTGCCGAGTACGGGGCGAGCCGCTTCTCGTCGCGCGTTTGGCCATTGGGCCGTACGCTGACGCGCGATGACGTGGTGATCGTTGCCGGCGACTTTGGCTTTATATGGAGCGGCTCAAACACCGACAAATACTGGCTTGACTGGTTTGAGTCCAAGCCCTGGACCACGTGCTTTGTCGACGGCAATCACGAGAACCATCATCTGCTGGCGGGACTGCCAATGCGAGAGTGGAATGGGGGTCTCGTTCACGAGGCTCGCCCGCATGTGCTGCACCTGATGCGCGGCGAGGTGTTCGACATCGTCGGGACCACGGTGCTCGCCATGGGCGGCGCCGCGAGCCATGACAAACAGTGGCGCCAGGAGGGAAAGACGTGGTGGCCCGAGGAGATGCCGAGCGAGCGCGAGATGAGCCATTGCCGCGCCTCGCTCGATCGCGCGGGCTGGAAGGTCGACTATGTTGTGACGCACGAGGCGCCGGTCGATTTGGCTGACGAGCTGTGCATGGAGTGCAATCGCGGGTTCTACGACGATTCGCTGCAGGCCTTTTTGGGCGAGCTCGACGGGCGGCTCGACTACCGCACCTGGTTCTTTGGCCATTACCATGACGATGAATGGCGCGATGACAAGCATCGCCTTATCTACCAAGATATTGTGCCGATCGAAGCGCGATGTGCCGATGGGCAGGATGAGACGGCGAGTGACTATTTTGAGCAAGAGCGTTAGGAGGTCCCCGTGATCTGGTTTACCAGCGATACGCACTTCGGACACGAGAACATGCTACGGCTATGCGATAGGCCTTGGTCGACTGTTGCGCAGATGAACGAGGCCATGGTCGCCAACATTAATAGCAAGGTCGCTGCGGATGACGAGCTCTACATCTTGGGCGACTTTAGCTTTAAGATGACGGTCCAAGATGCCTACGAGCTGCGCAAAAGTATTGTCTGCAGGCATGTCCATCTGCTGCCCGGCAACCACGATAAAGACTGGACGCAGCCTGCGGTGGCGGATGCTTTTATCGTCGAGGCGCCCATTTGCGTGCTCAAGATCGACCGTCAGAAAATTGTGCTGAGCCACTATCCCATGGTCGACTGGCAGGGTATGTCGCACGGCGGCTGGCATCTTCACGGGCATATCCACAGCTGCGGCGGCGCGTACAACAAGTTCAACCTTCGGCAGGGGCTGCTGCGCTATGACGTGGGCGTGGACGCTAACAGCTACGCCCCGGTAAGTTTGGATGAGCTCAAGTTATGGTTTGCGCAGGTCGAGGAGCCAGTGTGTTGCGTTAAGTGGCCGTGGTGGGTCAACGCCACGGGCAACGAGCAGGTCGAGCGCGATCTCGAGAGCTATAAGAGGGAAGTGGTGATCCGATGACGGTCTATGTGACGGGCGATATTCACGGCGGCCTCGACATGCAAAAGCTGCGCGATTGGGACCTTGGGGATAGCCTGACGAGCGACGACTATCTGATTGTCGCGGGCGACTTTGGCTTTCCGTGGGATTTCTCTGCCGAGGAATGTGCCGACATCGCTTGGCTGGAGTCGCGCCCCTATACCGTGCTGTTCGTCGACGGCAACCACGAGCGTTTCGATCACTGGGCGGAGCGTCCTATGGAGCTGTGGCACGGTGGGCTGACTCAGCGTCTGTCGGATACCTCCCCCATACGGCGCCTGACGCGCGGCGAGGTTTTTGAGCTCGATGGCTCAACGATCTTTACCATGGGCGGCGCCACGAGCGTGGACAAAGAATACCGCATTCCCTATTCCAGCTGGTGGCCGCAGGAGCTGCCGGACGAGCGCAACTTTGAGGAGGCGCGGGCAAAGCTCGACAGCGTGGGTTGGAAGGTCGACTACGTGGTCACCCACACCTGCTCTACGCGCATGCTTTCGCCCACGCTTTATCCGGCACCCGGCTGGAATTACCCCGCCGTTGATCGGCTTACGGCATTTTTCGATGAGCTGGAAGACCGCTTGGATTACAAGTGCTGGTATTACGGGCATTTCCATCGGGATGCCAACCCGGCCGAGCGCCATACCGTGCTCTACGACTGTATCGTTCGCCTGGGCGACGAACTCCAGCCCTGGGATGTTGCGTAGGGGTGGAGTGAGCGGCTACTCGGCCGTTACAGTGATGTTCTCCCGATGCGCGCGGATGACGTCCCAGCTAAAGTGCTCAGCCAGTTGCTCGGCGGTACGCGGTATGGTGTCCGGCGCGATGCCCGTTTGTCCGGCGAGCCATCCCAGCAGTGCCTCGGGCGTGCCAAAGCGGGCGCGTAGTTCGCCCAGGTCCAGATCGCGGTCGCGCTTGGAAAGGCGGCGGCCGTCCGGCGACATGAGCAGCGGAATATGTGCGTAGTGCGGCGTGGGAAGACCCAGCAGATGCTGCAGGTAGATTTGGCGGGGCGTGGAGCCCAGCAGGTCGCATCCGCGCACGACCTCGGTGACGCCCATGGCGGCGTCGTCGACCACCACGGCTAGCTGATAGGCGAACACGCCGTCGCTGCGGCGCACCAAAAAGTCGCCGCACTCGGTGGCGAGTGCTTCGCATTGGGCACCGTACGTGCGGTCCACAAATTCGATCACATCGTCTGCGAGGTCATCTACGGCGGGCACGCGCAGACGCGTGGCCGGGGCGCGCAGGGCACTGCGGCGGGCGATTTCTTTGGCAGAAAGGTTTCGGCAGGCGCCGCGGTAGATGGGCGTGCCGTCGCTGGCATGCGGCGCGCTTGCGGCGTGGAGTTCGGCGCGGGTGCAAAAGCAGGGATAGGTGAGACTGGCGTCTTGCAGCTGGCGCAAGGCGCTCTCGTACAGGTCTAGGCGATCGTGCTGGTAGTAGGGGCCTTCGTCCCAGCCAGGCCAGGTCGTCAATCAATTGAGCGGCAAGTTCCGGGCGCTTGCAGCGATCGTCCAGGTCCTCGATGCGCAACACGATGCTGCCGCCCTGGCTGCGGGCCGAAAGCCACGCACACAGGCAGCTGAACACGTTGCCCAGGTGCATGCGGCCCGAGGGCGACGGGGCAAAGCGGCCCACGACGGGCGTGGGAACGGAGGCGGGCTGC
>CAJMOP010000151.1 GCA_905215115.1 uncultured bacterium
GCCGGGAACGGGCGTTACGGTGCCGGGTGGCCATGGCGCGGGGCTGTTCGCGCAGGTCGCCGATACCCCCGATGAGGCGGCCGAACAAGTGCGTGACTTGTATGCGCGCGGTGCCGACGTCATCAAGCTGTTCGTAACGGGCGGTGTGTTCGATGCGACCGAGGTGGGCGAGCCGGGCGTGCTGCGTATGCCGGTGGAGGTTGCCGCAGCGGCGTGCAAGGCGGCGCACGAGGTGGGCCTGTCGGTTATGGCCCATGTCGAGAGCACCGAAGGCGTGAAGGCCGCGCTTGAGGCCGGCGTCGATACGATCGAGCACGGTGCCCCGATGACTCCCGAAATCTTGGATCTGTACCGCGGCGCCGCTGGGACGCAGCTTGAGGGGCGTGCACCGAGCGTTACCTGCACAATCAGCCCGGCGCTGCCGTTTGTGCTGCTCGACCCGGAGAAGACCCATTCGACCGACACGCAAAAGAAGAACGGCGACATTGTGTGTTCGGGCATCATCGAGAGCGCCCGTGCGGCGCTGGAAGCTGGCGTTAAGGTGGGCCTGGGCACGGACTCGAGCTGCCCGTTCGTGACGCAGTATGACATGTGGCGCGAGGTAGCCTATTTTGCCAAGTACGTGGGCGTGAGCAATGCCTTTGCGCTGCATACGGCCACGCAGGTCAATGCCGAGCTGCTGGGGCTGGGCGGCGAGACCGGTACGATCGAGTGCGGCAAGGCTGCCGATATCTTGGTAACGCGCAAGAACCCGCTCGATGATCTGTGCGCACTGCGTGAGCCGACGTACGTGATGTGCCGTGGTGATCTGGTGCGCAAACTCAAGGTGAAGCGTATTCCCGAGGTGGACGCCGAGCTCGACGCGATTATGGCCATGCCTGCCGAGGCGCTGGCCGAGGAGCTGGCCCGCGACGGCGTGGCGTAAGCGCCGGTGTGACGGGGGACAGTCGGCTCGTCGAACGCCGCCGCCTTATACAAAAAAGCCGAGGTCTCAGCAAGAGGCCTCGGCTTTTTTATCGAATAAATGCTTCAGATTTGAGACAAACACTACTGATTCATTTGCCCCACGGCGCGATGCCTAGGAGCGTGTTTCCATCTTGGCGTGGCACTTGGGGCAGGTGACGCGGATTTTGCCCTTTCCCTTGGGGACGGAGAGCATCTGGCCGCAGTTGGGGCACTTAAGGTAGGCCGTGGTCTTGCGGCCCTTCCACATCTTCTTGGCCGTTCGCTTGGCGCGCTCAAAGTCTTCCTTGCTGGTGCCGGCCGCGCGCGAGGCGTTGGCAGCCGCGGCGCCGCCACCCAAGCTGGCAACGAACTTACCCAAGCCGGGGACGTTTGCGGTCGCCGCGACAAAGGCATCGTTCTCCTTGCGGCGCGCGTCGATGTTTTTGGACAGGCCGCGCAGCACGCCCAACACGATCACGGCGATGGCGATCCAGCTGAGCCACTGGATACGGGCCATCGATCCGATCATCGCGATGACGATTCCGGCAAAGCCCATCACGATGGTGAGCTCATCGGCGCCGTTGCGGCCCTTCATAAAGTCATTCATGCACATTGCCTTTCGTTCGATATGCTGCACGCCTTTATACCCCTTTTGGTGCAAGGGGGACAGGTCAATCTGCACCAAGGTGGTGCAAACGTACCTATCCCCGATACACCAAGATGGTGCAAAGAAGTCTGTCCCCAATGCCCCAATTACTTGGAGAGCTTGTCGACGACGCGCTCGATCTCGGCGAGCTTGGCGGCCTTGAGGTCTTCGTCGCCCGATTCGATTGCCGAAGTCACGCAGCCCTCGATATGCGCCTTGAGCACGTCGGCGTTAATGCGCGCGAGGAGCGCCTGTGTGGCCATGAGCTGTGTGGAGATATCGACGCAATAACGGTCCTCCTCGACCATCCGCAAGATGCCGTCGATCTGGCCGCGTGCCGTCTTGAGCATGCGGGTCACCGATTTGTGGTCTGCCATCATGGCGGGTCCTCGTTTCTGGTCGGGGGGGGTACGTGCGGGTCGTTACGCGGCGGTCACGGACAGGGCGTGGAACTTCTCGCCGGCGCCCTCGACGGCGGCAGCGAGCTGCTCAGCGGTCACGGTGTCGGCGCACTCCACCTGGACGGTCTGGGTCTCGTGATCGGCGTCGGCATCGGTCACGCCGGCTACGTTGAGCAGCGCGGTCTCGACAGTAGCGTCGCAGTGGCCGCACATGAGGCCGGAAGTCTTAATCGTGTAACGCATGGGTATTCCTCTCTGTTATGTCGGCTTTCCCAGGCACCCGACCTTGACCTTCAAGCCGTCGCTCGCGTACCAAAGTACGCGTCGCTCCTCTTTCAGGTCAATCTCGGGCACCTGGAAAACCCGTTCTAAATGGACTTAATGGTGAGCCTATTTTGCCACTTTCGGCTTAAAGGTTCGCAGGCGTAGAGCGTTGCTTACGACGCACACGCTCGACAGGCTCATGGCCGCAGCGCCAAACATCGGCGAGAGCTGCCATCCGGTGAGCGGGAAGAACACGCCCGCCGCCAGCGGAATGCCGATGCCGTTGTAGAACAGCGCCCAGAACAGGTCCTGCTTGATGTTGCGGATCGTGGCGCGCGAAAGCTCGATGGCGCGGGCGACGTCCATGAGGTCGCTGCGCATGAGTACCACGTCGGCGCCCTCCTTGGCGATGTTGTCGTACCGGGGCTTGGAGCTGCCCTTGGGCATATGTACCACAGCCTTCTGCCCCAGCTTGTTGGCCGCCCACGCCACGCCGCGGCCGTGGTTGCCGTCGGTGGCGGTGAAGAAGGTGGCCTGGCCGAACTCCTTGCGGAAGGCCTCGCTGGTCAGGTAGTCGTAGGTCATCTCGGACACGTCCCGGCCCATTTCCTTGGCGATGTACTTGGCCATGGCGAAGGAGCCGCCCAGCACCTTGAAGGCGTTCAGGCCAAAGCGGAAGGACTCGTTTTTGACGCACAGGCCGGCCAGCCCCAGGTATTGGGCCATGCCGTCCAGCCGGTCCAGGGGGGTGACGGAGTACTGGGGGAAGGTGCTGTGGAAAAAGCGGGCCTTGGCCACGTTGGAGAGCGACATGATGGGCAGCTGCCGGTCGTCGCTCTTGGGCATGGTGTTGAGGACCCATTTGATCTGGTCTTTCATTGGGACGGTCGCCTCCAAATTATTTTGAAGTTGCACTTACTTTTTGTTTTACGAGACCATCATACCACGTCCCGTTCAGATGTCAAGAGGATATTCTAAAAAAAATGGTGTAATACTAAAAAATTTTTAGCATCCATAAAAATGCGCCTGAAATATAAGGGAAAAACAGGAAAGCGGGACCCCGGACGGCCGGCCGCCGGGACCCCGCGGAAGGTCAGGGGGCGGCCTTCTTGGCTGGCTTTTTGTAGAAGGTGTCCTGCATGGGCAGGCAGGTGCGCAGGATGTGGTCACGGGCGTAGTAGGCCCCCTGGGCCGCCGGCGCGGTGGGGATGGTGGCGATCTCGCCGATGCCCTTGGCCCCGTAAGCGAAGGGGAGCAGCTCCTCCTTCTCCACATAGATGGCGTGGATGTCGGGGATCTGGTCGGCCCGCATCAGCCCCAGGGTGCCGAATTTGGCCTGGGGCACGCAGTCCTTGAGGGGGAAGTCCTCGGTGAGGGCGTAGCCCAGGCCCATGAGCACGCCCCCCTCGATCTGCCCCTGGATGGAGGTGGGGTTGACCACCTTGCCCGAGTCGTGGGCAGCGTAGACCTCCTTCACCCGCCCGTCGTCGTCCAGAATCACCACATGGGTGGCGAAGCCGTAGGCCACATGGCTCTTGGGATTGGGCTTGTCGGCCCCCAGCTTGTCGGTGGGGTCGAAGAACTCGGCGCTGTACTCCAGCCCCTCCAGGGCGGACAAATCTCCGCCCGCCCC
>CAJMOP010000152.1 GCA_905215115.1 uncultured bacterium
ACGCGCCCTGGCACTCGAGGCACGCAACCGCGACCTCGCCGACCGCCAGGACTACGAAGTCGAGCTCGCGACGCTCGCCGAACGCGCCCGCATCGCGCGCGAGATCCACGATAACGTGGGCCACCAGCTCACGCGCGCTTCGCTTCAAACCGAAGCCCTGCGCGTGGTCCATGCCAACGAGCCCGGCGTTGCCGCCGATTTCGCCGACGTCAAATACACCGTTGACGAGGCGCTCCAGCTCGTGCGCGCCAGCGTCCACGCGCTCAACGACAATGCGACCAACCTCTCCGTGCAGCTCGAACGCATCGTTGAAGGCGCGCGCTCGGACAGCGGTCCGCAGATTGAGCTTGAGGTTTTGGCCGAGCATGCGCCCGCCAACGTCGCCAACTGCTTTGCGGCGGTGCTGCGCGAGGCGCTTTCCAACGCCATGCGCCACGCCCATGCCAAAACCATTACCGTGCGGTGCATGGAGCATCCGTCGTTTTACCAGCTCATTGTTAGCGACGATGGCGCGGGCGGGGTTCAAGCAAGCGGCCGCGGCGCCGCAGAAGGCATGGGACTCGCCTCCATGCGCGAGCGAGTCGAGGCGTTGGGCGGCACCTTCACCGCCGGTCCGCGCGCCGGCTCCCATGGCTGGCGCGTGTTTGCCACCATTCCCAAACAGCAAGGAGATGAGACCCGATGAGGCTCATAGTTGTCGATGACGACCACTTGGTAGTCGATTCACTCAAGATTATCCTAGGCGCCCAGCCGCAGATCGAGGTGGTGGGTACCGGCGCCAATGGCGACGACGCGGTCGCGCTCTACGCTGAGCACACGCCCGACATCGCGCTGCTCGACATTCAGATGCCGGGGCGCGACGGACTTTCGGCGGCACGCGAGATCCTTGAGCGCGACCCTGCGGCGCGCGTGGTGTTTCTGACGACATTCTCGGATGACGAGTACATTGTGTCGGCGCTTAAACTGGGCGCCCGCGGCTATCTGATCAAAACCGATGTCGCCGCCATTCCACCGGCGTTGGCGCAGGTCATGGACGGTAAACGCGTGCTCGAGGGTAAGGCGATCGAGGATGTCGACTTTGATGGGGCGGACACTGAGGCCGGTGCGACCCGCCGGCCCGCGGCCTTTGCCGGTCTGACCGACCGCGAGTTCGAAGTCGCCGAGCTCATCGCCCGCGGCCTCGACAACAAGGAGATTGCCGCCACGGCTTATATGGGAGAAGGCACGGTGCGCAACCACATCAGCTCAATCCTAGCCAAAATGGGGCTACGCAACCGCACCCAAATCGCCATCGCCTATCTGCGAGGGTAATTACCCAACGGCCAACCGCTCCGGCATAGCAAAATGGATGCTACCGATTTAATGCCATTTCAAAACTATGCCGGTTTACTACGATGAATCGCCCACCTTCGACCACGGTAAATTGCGCGCTTGCAAAACCGCAGGTAGAACGCTTGTAATATTTAGAAAAATGCAGTCATGGTCGGAAATGTCGAATTCATCGTAGTAAACCGACATAGTTTTGTTCGGGTGGCCCTGCACAAGCGCCTCCGCAAGCCTCGCGAGACCAAAATGATCTGCTTTCTTCCGCCCGCGGAGATCGGCTGACGGCGCTCGCCACGAAATGGGCCCATCTACTACGTTTGACCCGATACCCCTGACCATAGCCGCGTTTCATGAAAAATCGCAGGCGTTCTACCTGCGGTTTTCATTTCACATTACTTGCCGTGGTCGAGGGCTGCCGTCTAAACGTAGTAGATGGGCCCATTTCGTGGCAGACGGGTCACGCGGCAGCCCTCGCAAGGCCAAAATGATCCGTTTCCCTCTGTCCACGGGAGATCAAAGGCTGTTACGGATATGGTGCCATTCCAAAACTACGCCGGATTACGGAGCTAAAGTCGGAGCCCTCATCCATACCCCCTATTTTTGAAAAACAGCAAGCAGTCTACCTGCGGTTTTGTTTTTGCGATTTTCTGTATGGTCGGAGGTTCGCTATCCAGCCCCGTAATCCGGCATAGTTTTGCTTGCGACGGCCCAACCGCGCGTTTAAGCGCGGGGCCGGTGGGGCATTTTGCCCCACCGGCCCCTATTCCAGCTCTATTCCAGCTCTATTCCAGCTCTATTCCAGAGCTATTCCGGCTCTATTCCAGAGCTATTCCGGCTTGGTTTCTACCGTGGGGGTCTTGTCCGCCGCAACTGGAGTACGCGCGGTGTCCATGCTCAGGCAGTGCTTGGGACAACTCTCGATGCACTCGCCGCACACCACGCAGGCGTACGGGTCAATCGACCAGGTACCGCCCTTGCGATCGACCGCGAGCGCGCCCGCCGGGCAACGCCGCGCGCACATGCCGCAGCAGATGCACACGTCCATGTCATTGACGATATGCCCGCGCAAGCGCTCGGGTGCCGTCAGCCCCTCCTGCGGATAGCACACCGTTACCGGCTGCTTGACCATAGAACCCAAGGCCGTCTTGGCAAATGTCAGCAAACTCATGCCGCGCCTACCTTTCCGTGCAGCTAATGCAGGGGTCGATGGTCAGGATAATCATGGGCACGTTGGCAAGGAGCACGCCCTGCAGCGCATGTGTCAGACCCGCCAGGTTCTGCGACGTCGGCGTGCGCACGCGAAAACGGTCCAGATTCTTGGTGCCGTTGCCGCGCACATAGTAGTACGCCTCGCCGCGCGGCTGCTCAATCACAACCTCGCCGCGCGCGCCGTCGGCCGGCGTAAGCTTGGTGCGCCCGCCGATACCGTCGTGCGGGATCTTGCTGACAAGCTCCTTAATAATGTCCATGGCCTGCGTGACCTCGGCACAACGCACCTGACAGCGGGCATAGCAGTCGCCGTCGGTGGCAACGATGGGCTCAAATGCAGCCAGGTCCGCATAGGCGCCGTCGCCGAACATGCGCACGTCGTAGTCCACGCCCGAGGCGCGCCCAAACGGGCCGACCATCGAAAGCTCCAGCGCGTCCTTCTTGCTGATCACGCCCACGCTATGCAGGCGCTCACCGCAGCTGTCGTCGTCCAAAAACGTATGCACCAGGGCCTCGTAATCGGGGCGCATGGCGTCGAGCGCCTGGACAATGCCCGCCAGCTCGGAGTCCTCGATGTCGTGCTTAAGGCCGCCGATCTCGTTGATCGACAGAATCACGCGGCCGCCGCAGGTGCTCTCGAAGATCTTGAGAATCTGCTCGCGCAGCGTCCACGAACGATAGAACAGCGCCTCGAAGCCAAAGGCATCGGCGAGCAGGCCCAGCCACAGCAGGTGCGAGTGAATGCGCGAAAGCTCGTGCAAAATGGTGCGGATATACTGCACGCGGCCGGGCACCTCGATGTCGAGCATGCGCTCGCAGGCGCTGGCATAGCCATGGCTATGGCCCACGGCGCAGATGCCGCAGATGCGCTCGGCGATGTAGCCAAACTGGTGCATATCGCGCTTTTCGGTGAGCTTCTCGAGTCCGCGGTGCACAAAGCCGATCTGAGGAATTGCCTCGATGACGCGGTCGTCCTCGATCACCAGGTCCAGATGAAGCGGCTCGGGCAGCACCGGGTGCTGCGGGCCAAACGGAATAACGGAGCGATGAGCCATGGGCCTTACGCCTCCTTTTTTTGCTTGTCGCGGGCGGCCTTGGCGGCAAGCGCCGCGCGGACCTTGACCGCTTTCTCGGGATCCATGGCGGCGAGCTTTGCCTCCATCTCGGCGGCTTTAAGTGCGGCCTTGGCCGCGGCCTCGTCATGCTGAGCATCGGAGCCGGCATGTTTTTAAATCCG
>CAJMOP010000153.1 GCA_905215115.1 uncultured bacterium
GTAACCGGTGGCGTGGCTGGGGTCGGCGACGACGGGCAGGTGCGACAGGTGGTGCAGCACCGGCACGGCGTTGAGGTCGAAGGTGTTGCGGGTGCGGGTCTCGAAGGTGCGGATGCCGCGCTCGCACAGGATGACGTTGTCGTTGCCCTCGCTCATGATGTACTCGGCGGCCATGAGCAACTCATCGATCGTGCCGGACATGCCGCGCTTAAGCAAAATCGGAGTCTTGGTCTTGCCGACCTCTTTGAGCAGAGGGAAGTTCTGGGCGTTGCGGGCGCCGATCTGCATGACGTCGATCTTCTTGTCCAGGAAGACCTGCACGTCGCGCGGGTCCATGATCTCGGTGACGATCGGCATATCGAGCTCGGCAGACGCCTCGCACAGCAGGTCCAGGCCGGCGGGGCCCATGCCCTGGTAGGCGTAAGGGGAAGTGCGGGGCTTGTAGGCGCCACCGCGCAGCATCGTGGCGCCGGCGGCCTTCACGCGGCGGGCGATGCGGATGAGGTTCTCGCCCTCGACGGAGCAGGGGCCGGCGATGACCTGGAACTGATCGCCGCCTACATGTACGCCGTGGCCGCAGTCGATGACGGAGTCCTCGGGGTGGAACTTGCGGTTGGCGCGCTTGAACGGCTCGGAGACGCGCTGCACGCGCTCGACGACATCCATAGACTCGAGCAGGAACGGGTCGATCTTGGTTGTATCGCCCACCAGGCCGATGATCGTCTCATTCTCGCCGCGCGAGACATCGGTCTTCAGACCCTTTTTCTCAATCCAGCTGACGATATGGCTGACGGCCTCGTCGCTGGCGCTCTGCTTTAAAATTGCAATCATGGTGTGCCTCTCACCTCGATGGATAACCCTTGCAAAAACGGCCCGCATCGCGAGCCGTGTATATATGGTGCATGAGAGTTTATACTATCTGACTCGCTTTTGCCTTCTAAAGTGGGCCGTTGCGCCGCGTCTTCCTCGGAATTGCAAAGCTTTTTCTTTTATTTTGATAGCCCGTGGTGCACTTGGGTATAATGCCAAACGTTGGCCCTATTAGCTCAGGGGATTAGAGCGTCTGCCTCCGGAGCAGAAGGCCGTTGGTTCGAATCCAACATGGGGCACCATCGAACGTAAGACCGTCCGAACCTCGCATGGTCCGGGCGGTTTTTCTTATACCGACGCGACGTGATGGGACGTGGTATGGCAGCAACGGATATCGAGCGCGGACTCTCGACCGCCGAGGTCGAGGAGCGCATCGCCGCCGGTAAGATCAACCGCAACATGGAGCTCAAGACCAAGTCGGTCAAAGAGCTCATCATCGAGAACCTCTGCACGCTGTTCAATTTGATCAACGTGATCTTGGCGTTCCTGGTCATTTTGACCGGTTCGTTTAAGAATCTGACGTTCCTGTTCGTGGTGTTCCTCAATACCGCTATTGGCGTCATTCAGTCCATGCGTTCCAAGAAGATGGTCGATAAGCTTACGCTGCTGACTTCCAAGAAGGCCATCGCGGTGCGCGACGGCGCCGAGGTGGAGCTCGACCTGGACCAGATCGTGCTCGACGACATCATCCGCCTGGGGCGCGGCGACCAGATTCCCGCTGACGCCGTGGTGGTTTCGGGCGAGGCGCTCGTGAACGAGAGCCTGCTGACAGGCGAGAGCGACCTTATTAGGAAGCAGCCTGGTTCCGAGCTCATGAGTGGCAGCTTTATCGACTCGGGCCTGCTGCGCGCCCGCGTGATTCATGTCGGCGCCGACAACTACGTGGCCAAAATTAATAACGAGGCCAAGTACGTCAAAAAGGTCAATTCCGAGATCATGAACGCGCTTAACGCCATCGTGCGCTTTGCGAGCATTATCATGATCCCGCTCGGTTTGGCGTTGTTTGCCTCGAGTGTGAGCGAGCTGTGGGATGCCGCGGGAACCCCGGGCGATAGCGCGCTTTCCTGGTGCTTCTCCGAGCTGTTGGCTGGTCATGTGCCTTCGTCGGCGCTGCTGTCCACGGTGGGCGCCCTGCTGGGCATGATCCCGCAAGGCCTGGTGCTGCTGACCTCGTCGGTGCTCGCCATCGCCACGGTGCGTCTGGCCCGCCGCAAGGTGCTGGCGCAGCAGCTCTACTGCATCGAGACGCTCGCTCGCGTCGACGTGCTGTGCCTGGACAAGACGGGCACCATCACGTCGGGCCGCATGGAGGTCGAGGGCACCTACCCGCTGCCTGTTGAGGGTGTTGGCTTTGTCGTGGACTCGGAGGAGGCGGCTGTTCCCGTCGATACCACAGTGCTCGATTTTGCGCTGGCTAACGTGGCGCGTGCGACTTCGGCCGATGCCAACGAGACCTGCCAGGCGCTGCTCAACTATTACGCCGATCGCCCGGTCGAGGTGTCTGAGCCGCTGTCGGTCATTCCGTTCTCGTCGTCTAAAAAATGGAGTGGTGCTTCTTTTGCGCAGGGCTCCTATGTGATGGGCGCCGCGCAGTTTGTGCTTTCGGAGCGTGTGTTTTCGCAGGTCGAGAACCGTGTCGCCGAGCTTGCCGATACCTGCCGCGTGCTCGTGGTGGCGCGCGTGGACGGCTTTACGCCCGATGGCGATATGGTGGGCGAGGCCGAGCCCGTGGGCTTTGTGACCATCCGCGACGAGATTCGTACCTCGGCGGCCGAGACCATCGGCTACTTTAATGAGCAGGGCGTGACCCTCAACGTGATCAGTGGCGACGACCCGCGTACGGTGTCGTCGATCGCGCGCGTGGTGGGCGTGCCGGGAGCGGATGCTTATGTGGACGCCACGACGCTCGATACGCCGGCAAAGCTCGATGCCGCAGTGGACCGCTACCATGTCTTTGGTCGTGTGACCCCGCAGCAAAAGCGCGAGCTCGTGCAGGCGCTCAAGCGCCGCGAGCACACCGTGGCCATGACGGGCGACGGCGTCAACGACGTGCTGGCGCTCAAGGAGGCCGACTGCTCCGTCGCCATGGCGGCCGGTTCCGATGCCGCGCGCAACGTGGCCGAGATCGTACTCGTCGACAACGACTTTGCCTCGATGCCCGCCGTGGTGGCCGAGGGCCGTCGATCCATCAACAACCTGCAGCGTTCGGCTTCGCTGTTCTTGACCAAGACGCTGTTCTCGATGGGCCTGGCGGCGCTGTGCATCGCGCTGCCGCCGTACCCCTTCGAGCCCATCCAGATGACGCTCATTAACTTCTTCTGCATCGGCGCGCCGGGCTTTGTGTTGGGCCTGGAGCCCAACAATGCTCGCGTGAAGGGGTCGTTCCTGACGAACGTGCTCAAGCGGGCACTGCCGGCGTCGATTGCGGTCATTTTGGCTGCGGCGCTCGATATCTTTGTGGCGCGCGTGTTTGGCTTTAGCCAGCTCACGCTGTCTACGATGTGCCTGCTTACGTCGTGCGCGGCGAGCGTCAGCCTGATCTGGCGCATCTCGCAGCCTCTCACGCCCTTACGTGTGGTGCTCTTTGTGTTTGTAGTCGCCGGCATCCTGGTGGGCGTTATCGGATTCCCGGAGCTGCTGTCTATTGCCAACCTGTCGATGGGCCAGATGGTTATCTTGGCTGTCATCGTGGTCTTTACCTGCTCGGTGTTCTTTAAGCTCGCCACGATGATGGATTCGCTCAAGCCGCGTCGTCGTCATGCCGCAACTGGTTTTGGCCGCGGTGTTCGCGTTCGCCTGGGTCGCGGTGGCGGCAAGGTGAGCTCGACGGGTTCGACGGCAGAGCGTTTTGCCAAGCGCGTCGCCGCCGACATGGCGCA
>CAJMOP010000154.1 GCA_905215115.1 uncultured bacterium
GCCGTGGACGCGCGCCTCAAGCGCCGCCAGGCGGTCAGCGAGGCCGTAGCCGATGCGCTTATTCTTGTGGCTAATCTGGTGATGCTCGGGCGTGCGCTGCAGCTGGTGGCTGCGGGAACGATTGACTTTGCCGCAGCGTTTGTCGCCGTCTTTACCTTTGTGTCGTCGTTTGGCTCGGTGATGGCCGTGAGCCGCCTGGGCGCCTCACTGCAGGAGACGCTCGGGCGCACGCGTGCTCGATTTGCTCGACGAGCAGCCCCAGTGCGCCGAGGTCGCCGATGGACAGAACGTTGAGTTTGCCGGCGCCGCAGCCGAGCATGTGAGCTTTAGCTATGTGGGCGGCGTGGACGCGGGCGGTGCGGGCGCCACAGAGCAGGTCGCGAACGACACCGCTGCGAGTCTCATCCTCGACGACGTGACCTGCACCTTTGCGCCCGGTACCATGACCTGCATCATGGGGCGCTCGGGTTCGGGCAAGTCGACGCTGCTTAAGCTGCTCATGCGCTTTTGGGACCCCGCAGCCGGCACCATCACGGTGAGCGGCGTCGATGCCCGCCACATCAACACGGCGAGCCTGCGCAGCCACGAGGCCTATATGACCCAGGACACGCATCTGTTCTGCGGCACCGTACGCGAGAACCTGCTGGTCGCGCACGCCAACGCCACCGATGCCGAGCTGCTCGACGCTTGCCGCCCCGCCTCACTCACCACGCTCATCGACCGTCTGCCGCAGGGACTCGACACGCCCGTTGCCGAGCTGGGCGACTCGCTTTCGGGCGGCGAGCGCCAGCGCATCGGCCTTGCGCGCATCTTCCTCAACGACGCACCCTTCATCTTGCTCGACGAACCCACCAGCGCGCTCGATGCTCTCAACGAGGCGTCCGTGATGCAGGCAATCGACGAGCTCAAGCGCCGCGGCAAGACCATTGTGCTCGTGAGCCACCGTGCCAGCACCTGCGCGTTTGCCGATTTCTCGCTTTCGGTCGAGCACGGGAGGCTGAGCTAATGGCGCGCCCAGTCGACACACCGGAGCTAGCACGCAAACGTGAGCGTGAGGCCCAAATGGTGTCGCAGATGATTGCGCTGTGGTGTCGTGGGCATCATGGCGGCGGGCATGTGGTCGAACAGGCTGGCGGCGATGAGTCCGTGCGCGTGAAACTCGGCCTTCGAACCATTACGCTCTGCCCCGAATGCGCCGAGCTGCAGAAATACGCCATCGCGCGCATTGAGCACTGCCCGCACATGGGCACCAAGACATTTTGCTCGGCATGTCCTTCGCATTGTTACCGGCCTGCCATGCGCGAGAAGATCCGCGAGGTTATGCGTTGGTCGGGACCGCGTATGATCCGCTATCGCCCCATCACCGCCGTGAGACACGCGATGGTAACAGTGCAGGCCAAACGCGCGGCGGCACGAAGCAAGTAGTCGCCGGCGCCGGCACGCGCCGCCCCGCCTTTCCACTCGATTTCGGCACCCGGCGTGCGCGGCGTGTTGAGAGCTGCACCATTACAATGGAGCGGATTCACCAAATGCAAAGGAGTCGCCATGCCCGCCTGTCCGCTGGTCGATTGCCATACTCATACCTCGTTCTCGGACGGGCACGCCTCGTTCGAGGACAACGTCCGTGCCGCTGCTGCCGCCGGCTGCCGCGTCATGGTCTCGACCGACCACCTTACCCTGCCCGCCAGTATGGATGCTAACTGCGAGGTGCAGGTCGTCGAGGGCGACTTGCCGGCACATCGTTTGGCCTTTGAGGACGCCCGCAAACTCGCCGCGCAGATTGCGCCGGAGCTCACCTTTATCTACGGTTTTGAATGCGATTGGTACGAGGGCTGCGAGCCCTTGGTAGAGCACTGGTCCCAGGGCGCCGTCGTACGTCTGGGCAGCGTGCACTGGATTGGCAACCCGGGCGATATTGCGGCAGGCGCCGCGGGCACGGCAGGGACAGAGGACGTCGCGCGCCCCGATACACCCGATTCCCTTTGCGGTTGGATCGACGACGATACCAACTTGCATGTTTGGGAAAACTTAGGCGTGCGCGGCGTGTGGGAGTGCTACGTCGACGACTGGTGCCGTGCTTGCGAAAGCTCACTCAACTTTGACGCGATGGCCCATCCCGACCTGGTCATGCGCTTTTCGAAGGACGGCTTTGCACCCGACTTTGACCCCGCGCCGTTTTGGGAGCAGATGGCCGAATGCGCCCACGATACGGGTCGCCGCGTTGAGGTCTCGACCGCCGCACCGCGCAAGGGGCTCGACGATTACTACCCCGCGACCGGGCTGTTGCGCCGCTTCGCCCATGCCGAGGTGCCCATCACCTTTGGCTCGGACGCGCACCGCGCCTGCGACATCTGCTGGAACATCCGCGAGGCCCAGGCCCACGCCTACGACTGCGGCTACCGGGCCTTCGATATCCCCCACCCCACCGGCGAATGGGAATCCACGCCCCTCGCCTAACTAGTCGTTTAAGAACGTCCCCAATGACTAGTGGCGGCGGGCGTTGAGTTCGCCGGCCAGTTCGTCGAGGGTGATGCCGTAGCGCTCGAGCGTCACGAGCAGGTGGTAGATCAGGTCGCCGGCCTCGTAGCGGATGTGATCGTGGTCGTTATCCTTGCAGGCCATGATCACCTCGCTCGCCTCCTCGGCAAGCTTCTTGAGAAGCTCGTCCTCGACGTCGGTCAGCAGACGCGCGGTATAGCTCTCCTGCGGCGATGCGTCGCGACGACTGTGAATCACCTCGGCCAGTCCCGTCAGCGTCTCACCGATGTTTCCCGGCTGCACGTTAGCTGTTCTGACTCCCATGGTTATTTCCTCTCGTTACTGCAGCGTAAAGTAGGTACCGGCCTCATCGAACCGAGGCTTTGCGCCCTTTTTCTCAAAGAACTCGACGATGACGGCATGGGCCTCATCGAGCCTTTCCTTCTCGGCCTCGAGCCAAAGCGACTGCGCCCCGCAGGCATCAGTCAGGTGCACGCGGCATGGTACGCCCGCGCGGAGGAGCTCGGTGTTGCATTCGGCGACCTCGAACGGCGTCACGACTTTCATCGCACTCCCCCTTCCACGCGCTTAAAGAAGCAGGTACGGTTGCCGGAATGGCAGGCCGGGCCCGGTGAGTCCACCTTGACCAGCAGCGTATCGCTATCGCAGTCGGCCCAGAGCTCCTTGACCTCCTGCATGTTGCCACTCGTCGCGCCCTTGTTCCAGAGCTCCTGACGGCTGCGACTCCAAAACCACGTGGTCCCGGTCTTGAGCGTCAGCCCCACCGATTCCTCGTTCATCCAAGCAACCATAAGCACCTCACCGGTGTCATGCTGCTGAACCACGCAAGGAATCAGCCCGCGGGCGTCGTATTTAAGCTCGGTAGCATTTATTACCTCAGTCATCATTTCTCCCAAGTAACAAACGAAATCCCACAGGTCGGCGAGGGTTGTCCAGGTGCCGCAGGTTGCCGCGAAAGAGGAGCGACGCGTACTTTGGTACGCGAGCGACGGTTTGAGCGGCAAGATGCGATGCCTGGGCAAGCCGCAGCACTAGAAGTCCAGCCTCACAGGGATGCCTTGGCTGGCCATATACTCCTTCACCTGGCGAATGCTGAAAGTTCCAAAGTGAAAGACGCTGGCCGCCAGCACGGCATCGGCCTCGCCCTCGATCACGCCCTCGGCGAAATGCTCGAGCGTGCCCACGCCGCCGCTCGCGATGACGGGGATTGGCACCGCGCGCGCCACGGCGCGGGTGAGT
>CAJMOP010000155.1 GCA_905215115.1 uncultured bacterium
GCCTGGCCCAGACGAGCGAGCGCCTGCGTTCGCTGAAGGGCCGCGTGCCCGACCTTGAGCATCGTCTTGAGGGCATCGACCGTCGTATCCGCGGAACACGCCAGGCTTCGCGCTCGCTCGAGCTGCTGCGCCTGCGCGTCGACCCCATGCACGAACGCTATTCTGCCCTGTTGGAACGCGCATCGGATTGGGCAGCGCGCCTGCGTGACCAGGCCTCTCTGGAAGAGGCGGACTCCGCTTCGCTCAAGAAGACCATCGAGGATGCCAAGGCCGAGGTCTCCCGTGCCAAGGAGCGGGTCGATGCCGCCAACGCGACGCAAAACGAGTTCAAGGTTGCGCGCGGCAAGCTCGAGGTGCAGGTAGAGGCGGCCATCAAGGCCATTACCGCCGACGGTACCACGGTGCTCGAGGAAGCGCTCATGCTTCCTGCTCCCACCGACCGCGACGCCGCCGAGCGGGAGCTCAACCAGCTCGTGCGTCATATCAACAATCTGGGCCCCGTGAACCAGGTTGCCATGGAGGAGTACGAGCAGCTCAAGCGCCGCGCCGACTACATCGAGGACCAGCTGGCCGATCTGGAGAGCGCGCGCAAGGCGCTCACCAAGATCACAGTGGCCATTGATCGCAAGATGCGCAAGGCGTTTCTGGTGACGTTTGAGAAGGTCGACGCGAACTTCCGCGAGATCTTCGCCATGCTGTTCCCGGGTGGCCAGGCTCATCTTGAGATGACCGATCCCGAGCATCCTGCCGAGACGGGCATTGAGGTTGTGGCGCAGCCGCGCGGCAAGCGCATTACTAAGATGATGCTCATGTCGGGTGGCGAGAAGAGTCTGACGGCGCTCGCCCTGCTCTTTGCCGTGTACCGCACGCGCACGGTGCCGTTCTATGTGCTTGACGAGGTCGAGGCGGCGCTTGATGACGCCAACCTGTCCAAGCTCATCGGAGCCCTCGATGTGCTGCGTTCCGATACACAGCTCTTGGTCATTTCGCATCAGCGCCGTACTATGGAGGACGCTGACGTTCTCTATGGCGTCTCGATGCAAGCCGACGGCGTCAGCCGCGTCGTCTCGCAAAAACTCGATCGCGAAACCGGAAAGGTCGTGAATGCATAATGGGATTCTTTGACGCTCTCTCGCGCGGACTTGAGCGCAGCCGCGAGGCCCTCAACGAGGTCTTCTACTTTGGTGGCGAGGTCGACGAGGACTTTTGGGAGGACCTTGAGGACACCCTCGTCATGGGTGACATGGGTGCCGAGGTCGCTATTCAGGTCTCCGATGACCTGCGCGATGCTGCTGCCAAGAAGAACCTTAAGACCGCCCCGCAGCTTCGCCGCGCTCTGGCCGAGCAGCTCGAGGGCCATTTTGTGCCTGTTGAGCGTGATCCGTTTTCCGATACGCCGAGCTGCGTGCTGTTTGTGGGCATCAACGGCGCCGGCAAGACCACAACGGTCGGCAAGATTGCGAGCGCCATGGCTGCCCGCGGCAAGAACGTGGTGATCGGTTCGGCCGACACCTTCCGCGCCGCCGCCATCGAGCAGCTCGATGTGTGGGGCCAGCGTGCCGGCGTACCGGTTATTAAGCGTGACCGCGGCTCCGATCCGGCGAGCGTGTGCTATGACGTGCTCGACGAGGCCGATAAGCGCGGCAGCGACCTGGTGCTCATCGATACCGCCGGCCGTCTGCACACAAGCCCCGAGCTCATGCGCGAGCTTGCCAAAGTGGTCAACGTGACGCGTAAGCGCGCCGCCAATATGGCTGCCGGCCCCATGCCTGTCTCGGTCGTCCTCGTAATCGATGCCGCGACGGGCCAAAACGGTCTGAACCAGGCGCTCGAGTTTAACGAGGCACTGGGCCTGGACGGTATTATCATGACTAAGCTCGACGGCACGGCTAAGGGCGGTATCGCCATGGCCGTGGCCGAGAAGCTCAAGCTCCCGATCCTGCGCATCGGCGTGGGCGAGCAGGTCGATGACCTGCAGGAGTTTAACGCCAAAGATTTCTGCCGCGCCCTGGTGGGCGAGTCCAACTAAGGAGTAACCAGTGTTTGATTCCCTGAGCGATCGCCTCAACGACACATTTGACCGCCTGCGCGGCAAGGGTAAGCTGACCGAGGCCGATATCACCTCGGCCATGCGCGACATTCGCATGGCGCTGCTCGAGGCCGACGTTAACTTTAAGGTCGTCAAGGAGTTCGTTGCTAAGACCAAGGAGCGCTGCATGACCGCCGAGGTCATGGAGTCGCTGTCGCCGGCGCAAAACGTCGTCAAGATCGTGCTCGACGAGCTCACCGAGATGCTCGGCTCCACCGAGAGCAAGCTCGTTTTTAGTAACCGCATTCCTAATGTCATCATGCTCGTGGGCCTGCAGGGCTCCGGTAAGACCACGGCTGCCGTAAAGCTTGCCTACCTGCTCAAGAAGCAGGGCCGCTCGCCGCTGCTCGCCGCGTGCGACGTCTACCGTCCCGCTGCTGCCGACCAGCTTGCCACGCTCGGTGGCGAGATCGGCGTGCCGGTCTTCCGCGGTGACGGCGAGCACCCGGTCGATATCGCCAAGGGCGCCATCCAGGAGGCCGTCGACCATCTGCGTGACGTGGTCATCGTCGATACCGCCGGTCGTCTGCAGATCGACGAGCAAATGATGCAGGAGGCCGTGGACATCAAGAAGGCCGTCAAGCCCGATCAGGTGCTGATGGTCGTCGATGCCATGACCGGCCAGGATATCGTCAACGTCGTCTCGACCTTCGCCGAGCGCACTGACTTTGACGGTGTTATCATCTCCAAGCTCGACGGTGACGCCCGTGGCGGTGGCGCACTTTCGGTGCGTCAGGTGACCGGCAAGCCCATCAAGTTCGTGAGCATGGGCGAGAAGCCCGACTCGCTGGAGCCGTTTTACCCGGACCGCATGGCCAAGCGCATCTTGGGCATGGGTGATGTCGTAGGTATTATCGAGAAGGCCCAGGAGGCAGCCGATGCAGAGCAGCTTGAGGCTGCCGAGCGTATGCTGCGCGAGGGCTTCACCATGAACGACATGCTCGACCAGATGAAAGCCGTCAAAAAGATGGGCGGCATGAAGGGTATCCTGGGCATGCTCCCCGGTGGCCAGCGCGCGCTCAACCAGATGGGCGGTAACCTGGACGAGGGCATCTTCGACAAGAACGAGGCCATCATCATGTCGATGACCAAGGAGGAGCGTCTGCGTCCCTCCATCATCAACGGCCAGCGTCGCGCGCGTATCGCCAAGGGCGCCGGTGTGACCCCCACCGAGGTCAACAGCCTTATGAAGCAGTGGGGCGAGATGAACAAGATGATGGGCCGCATGCGCACGATGGCCAATCAGGCACAGGCCGGCGGCAAGAAGGGCAAAAAGGGCAAGAAGGGCAAGAAGATGCGCATGCCCAATATCCCTGGGCTGGACGCTATGGGTCTGGGCGGCATGGGCGGCCTGGGTACGGGCGGTCCCAAGTCCGATATGGAGCTGCTGCGCCAGATGGAAGCACAGATGCGCAATAAGAAATAGGGCTGTAATTCCAGCTTGATATGGCAAAGGCCACTCGGAAGCTACCGGGTGGCCTTTGTTGTTGGCTTTGATAGTTGGGCTGCGTTCAGCGTCGCGCCCCGAGCTCGCGGTGCCGTGCCGTTAGTGGCAGCCGCAGTCCTCGTGGCCCTCGTGCTCGTGATGGCCGTGGCAGCTGCAGGACTCGCCATGTTCGTGGGCGTGGTCGTGGTC
>CAJMOP010000156.1 GCA_905215115.1 uncultured bacterium
GCCTGCAGTGACACGCCGCGGCCGTGGCGCTCGATCAGCATAATGCGGCGCAGGCCCTCGGCGCTCTCGGGGCGAGCCATGCCCGTGATGGCCTTACCCGGCACCACGTCAATCACGGCCTCGCCCGGCTTAAAGGCATAGTCAAACACGTCGAGCGAAAGCTTCGGCAGCTTAACGGAGGCGCGCAGCTCATCGGCAAGGGCCGCAACCTCGGCCATCTCGGGTGCGATCTCGCCCACAAAGGTGCCGTCCTGCGCCACCAGAGCACCGGCGGCATATACGCGATGCGGAGCCTTGGCAAACGTCAGGTCATCGAGCAACAGCAGGTCGGCGCGTTTGCCCGGGGCGATCGCGCCACGGAGCTCATGCGGGTCGCGACAGCCGTGGTCCAGGCCAAATGCCTCAGCCGTGGAAAGGGACGCCATGGAGATGGCGACCACCGGGTCGATGCCGGCCTCGATGGCCACGCGGCAGGCATTGTCGATCATGCCGGTCGAAAGAGCATCGGAGGGAGCGCGGTCGTCGGTCGCAAAGCAGCAGCGGCGGGCGCGGGCAGGGTTCTCCAGCAGCATCGGAGACAAATTGGCCAGGTCGTGGCTGCACGTGCCCTCACGCAGCATCACATACATGCCGCGGGACAGCTTGTCGAGCGCCTCCTCGGGAATCGTCGACTCGTGGTCGGCGATAATGCCCGCTGCGGCATAGGCGTTGAGGTCCATACCGGCAACGAGCGGCGCGTGGCCGTCAACCTGCTTGGACGGCGTCTGGTTGGCAGCATCGATGCGGGCACAGGTCTCGGGGTCGGCCATAAAGACGCCCGGCAGGTTCATCATTTCGCCCAGACCAAAGACATCGCCCGGATGCTCGGCAAAAAACGCCTGCATGTCAGCGGCGGTAATCACAGCGCCCGCTTGCTCGTCGGGCAGTGCGGGCACGCACGAAGGCATCATGTACTTGATGGAGATGGGCGCACGACGACCATCCTCGATCATAAAGCGCAGGCCGTCGAGACCGGCAACATTGGCAATCTCGTGGCTGTCGGCAATGGCGGTGGTAGTACCGCGCGTCGCGGCCATGCGAGCATACTCGGCGGGACGGATGTTCGAGGACTCAATGTGCAGATGCCCGTCAATAAAACCGGGAGCGAGATAGCGACCCTGGCAGTCGACGACCTCAGTTGCCTCGTAGGTGCCAGCGGCATCGTCGCGACCATCGTAGAGCACGCCGACGATCACACCGTCCTTGACGGCAACGCTACCGGGCGCCACACGCTGGCCATACACGTCGACGATCTGCGCATTGGTAAACAGCGTGTCGACGGGCACGCGGCCCTCGGCGGCCTCGATCACAGACCTCATGACCTCAACGGACATACATTCTCCTTTAACCGTAGAAAACAGCTGCGGAGCGGACAGGCCTTCACCGCAGCAAGACAATAGCCATTGTATGCCCAAACGATGGGTCGGGAATACACCCCCTCCGTTTAACGGCACACGCCGCTTGGCGCAATGGGGGCAGGTTGCTTTGTACCAATGACAAGGAGTGTCCCAAAGTGCCGGCACAAAAGGAACGTCCCCAAGTGCCGCAAAATGATGAGAGTGGATAATCTCCCACTTTGAACCCCCAAGCAGGCCAAAAACGGAAGATTATCCACTCTCATTCTGTGGGCACTCATTTAAGTCTGTCCCCAATGAGTGCACCTAACTGCCACCTACAACAACGGAAGCGCCGATGTCTTGGCAACGACAGCGAAAACCCGCCAGAGCGAGCAAGGTGCCTTGAAACGAGGCGGCATTGACCTTCTGGTCATGCCGCCGAAGTTGAAAGGCAGATTGCCGCTCTGGCGGGCTTGCAGCGTCGACCGGTTACGCGGTTTGGTAAAACCGCGTAACTAAATAAGCTTGAAGCCCTTGCGCTTGCCCACGGAGAGGGTGTCGCCCAGCTTGAGGGCGCTCGGATCGATGTTGTAGCTCTTGGAAGCCACAGCCTTGCCGTTGATCTTGACGCCGCCGCCGTCGATGTCGCGGCGGGCCTGACCGGCGCTGGCCGAAAGGCCCAGGTCCTTGAGCAGGCCAGCGAGGTAAATCTGGCCCTCGTCGTTGACGGTCAGCTCAACGTGCTTCTCGGGGAAGTCGGCAAGCTGGCCCTCCTTGAACACACGGTCGAACTCGGCCTGAGCCTCGTCGCCGGCGCCAGCACCGTGGTAGGTGTCGCACAGGTCGCGGCCTAGAGCGCGCTTGAGCTCGTAGGGGTCGGCGGAGCCATCGGCCAGGGCGGCATCGATCTTGTCGACCTCGGCCGGGGCGAGCGAGCTGGCCAGACGATAGTACTTGCCGATCATCTCGTCGGGGATGGACATGGTCTTGCCGAACATATCCTTGGGAGTGTCGGTCAGGCCGATGTAGTTGCCATAGGACTTGGACATCTTGCGCACGCCGTCGGTGCCCTCGAGCAGCGGCATGGTAAGCGCGATCTGCGGCTCCATGCCCATCTTCTCCATGAGCTCGCGGCCGGCGAGCAGGTTGAAGAGCTGGTCGGTGCCGCCCATCTCGACGTCGGCCTTGATCTGCACGGAGTCGAAGGCCTGCATCACAGGGTACAGGAACTCGTGCAGGGCAATCGGCGTCTGGGACTGGTAGCGCTTGGTAAAGTCGTCGCGCTCGAGGATGCGGGCGACGGTGAACTTGGAGCACACCTGCAGCAGGCCGGCCAGGTCCATCGAAAGGATCCAGTCGCCGTTGTGCACGATGGTGGTCTTCTCGGGGTCCAGGATCTTCATGGCCTGGCTCACGTAGGTCTCGGCGTTGGCCTCGATCTGCTCCTGCGAAAGCTGCGGGCGGGTGGAGTTCTTGCCCGAGGGGTCGCCGATCAGCGCAGTGCCGTTGCCGATGATAAGGGTGACGTTGTGGCCCAGGTCCTGGAACTGACGCATCTTGCGCAGGGGCACGGCATGGCCCAGGTGCAGGTCGGGGCTGGTAGGATCGACGCCGAGCTTGATGTTGAGGGGCTCGCCCTTCTCAAGCTTCTTGCGAAGGTCGGCCTCGGGGACGATCTGCGCTGCACCCGAGGTGATGATACGCATTTGCTCGTCAACAGACAGCATTGGGTATCCTCCTTTTGCTATAGCACCCTCACCGGATACGGCGGTGCTGGAAGTTCATAAACCCACTAATAATAACCAAAACAGCGCGACGCGGCACCTACGACAGGAAAATCCTCGTCCTGCCGCACGCGTCGATAACGACCGGCAAACGCGTGCCGTCACGTTCGACCAAAAAGCGCGCCTGCTGACGGCGCGAGCAGTCACGGCAACGGACCTGCCCCGTTGCATCCGTGGCGCAGGCGCCCTCGGCAGTCAGCAAGCAGTGCTCGCACACCATGAGCTCGGGACGGTCGGCATCGACAGGCCCCAAGACACCGGGGCAAGCGGCAAGTTCGGCAACACGCTCCGCATCATTGCCGAGCAACTCGGCAGACAAGCACACCCGCCCCGCACCGAGTCCGCGCAGCCAGGTAAGCGTGGCCCGATTGGCACAGAACACCGGCGCCGCCACGTCAAACGTTGTGCCCAGCTCGCGGGCCATCGCCACTTGTCCCAGATCGCGGCAGACGACGCGCCCGGCACGCTGCATA
>CAJMOP010000157.1 GCA_905215115.1 uncultured bacterium
CGTCGGCGATGACCTGCGCACGGTCGAGTCCCACACGGTGGGCGATTGCTTCGGCAGTGACGCGGTTGTCGCCGGTGAGCATGTGCACGTCGACGCCGAGCTTGCGGAGCGCGGCGATGGCCTCGGCGCTCGTCTCCTTGACCTCGTCAGCCACGGCAATGGTGCCGGCAAGCTCGCCGTTCTTGGCAAAGAACAGCGGCGTCTTGCCTTCGGCAGCCAAGACCCGCGGGCACGGTAACGCCCAACTCGTTCATCAGGCACACGTTACCAGCGGCAATGGCGTTTTGCCCCTCGCGTGCCGTAACGCCACGACCGGGCACGGCAGCAAAGTCCTCGACCATGCGCGCGACGATTCCGCGCGACTCGCACTCGGCCATAATCGCCTCGGCCAGCGGGTGCTCGCTCGAGCGCTCCAACGCGGCGGCCAGCTTGAGCAGCGCCTTTTCGCTCATGGTGGGCGAGCCGTCGGCACGTGCGGCAACCACGATATCGGTCACGGCCGGCTTGCCTCGGGTGACGGTGCCCGTCTTATCGAGCACCACGGCGCCCACGCTGCGCAGGTTCTCTAGCGCCTCGGCGCTCTTAAACAGAATGCCCATTTCGGCGCCCTTGCCGGTGCCCACCATAATGGCGACGGGCGTGGCCAGGCCCAGTGCGCACGGACAGCTGATCACCAGCACGGCCACGGCGGAGGTGAGCGCCTCGTTTATGCTGCCGGTCAGTGCCATCCACACCGCAAAGGTTGCGGCCGAAATCACGAACACCACGGGCACGAACACGCCGGCGACCTTGTCGGCCATGCGGGCGATGGGCGCCTTGGTAGCGTTGGCGTCCTCGACGAGCTGGATAATCTTGGCGAGCGACGTATCGGCGCCCACACGCGTGGCGCGGAAGGTAAACGAGCCCGTGCGGTTGACCGTGGCCGCATTGACAGTGTCGCCGGCGGTCTTCTCCACGGGAATGGATTCGCCGGTGAGCGCGCTTTCGTCCACGGCCGAGCTGCCATCGAGCACCACGCCGTCAACGGGGATGGACTCGCCGGGGCGCACACGCAGCACCTGGCCGGGCAGAATGGCATCGACGTCGACGGTGGCCTCGATACCGTCCTCGGCCACGACGGTCGCGGTCTTGGGTGCTAAGTCGATGAGCGCCTCGATAGCGCCGCCGGTTTTGGACTTGCTGCGCGTCTCGAGGTATTTGCCCACGGTGACGAGCGACAGGATGGTGCCGGCGCTCTCAAAATATAGGTTGTCCATGCTCGTCATCATGGCCTCGTGCACCTGACCTGCGGCTAGCTGGTCGGCCATGATGAACATGGCGTAGAGCGACCAGGCGATGGACGCGGTGGCGCCCACGGCGATGAGGGCGTCCATGATAGGCGCGCCGTGCGCGAGCGATTTAAACCCATTGATAAAGTACGCGTCGTTGACATAGACGATGGGGATGAGCAGGACGAGCTCGGTGAGGGCGAGCGTCATGCTGTGGGCATGGTCGGTGAAGACGCCGGGCAGTGGCCAACCGAGCATGTGCCCCATGCCTATGTAGAACAGCGGGATGAGGAAGATGATCGAGACGATGAGGCGGGTGCGCATGGCAGAGGCGGCGGCCTCCAACTTTTTGGTCGGCGACTCCATATGCGCGGCGCCGGACCTGGCTTGCGCACTTCCGCTTTGGACAGCGTCGGTGCCCGTGCTGATGGGCGAGGCCGAGTAGCCCGCGCGGTCGACAGCGGTGCAGATGTCGTCGGAGGTGACCTGCGCGGGGTCGTAGTCGACCATCATGGAACCGGCGAGCAGGTTGACCGCGACGCTTTGGACGCCGTCGAGTTTGCTCACGGCGCGATCCACATGCGCCTGGCAGGCGGCGCATGTCATGCCGCCCACGTCGAACTTATCTTGAGCCATGGTTTCTCCTTTCTGCAGTTCGGTGTTGGAATTGTTAACCTGCCGATACTATACACCCATACCCCCTGGGGGTGTCCAGTGGGGATGAAAATGTATGACATTTCGCTACAGATGCGGGTGGCTGCTCAATCGTTGGCAGCTCATGTCAAACATCTCGATCTGTAACATCTAGCGGGGAAAATGACCTCTAACTGTTACAGATCGAGATTATGTTTTGCGATGTTTGAGTTCGTCTCAATCTGTAACGTGTAGACCCGGTTTTGTCTCGTAATTGTTACAGATTGAGACAATCAGCCGGGCCCACCTCGGGCCCGCCCCGTCCGCCTCGTCATCTGTGGTTTACGTGGGGGCATGCGATGCACGGGTATACTAACCCGCGGCGAATCTGCTCCATCGCTTAGAGCTGCTGCGTCTGGACGGCGCGCGATAGGGCTGCCAAAGCGATCGCCAGCGTGCTGAGCAACGTCCTCTCTGTGCGCACCCGTTTTTGTATGTATTAGCGCACTACCAAGCACGCCCGCGCGGCCGCATGCCGTGCCCATTGCGCGTGCAGATAAGGAACAACAACATATGCGTAATTCTGTATCCGACGTCACCGACGCCGAGATCCTGGACGAGACCCGCGAGGCCATGACCCAGGCTGCCTTCGATGCCGCCGATGAGGCCAATGCTGCCCAGGCCGTCGAGTCCGCTACCAAGAGCCTGCCCGCCTTTGACGAGCTGGGCCTTTCTGACGAGATGCTTCGTGCTATCGAGAACCTGGGCTACACGGCGCCGACGCCCGTGCAGGCCGGCTCGATCCCCGTGGTGCTCGAAGGCCGCGACCTGCTTGCCGCCGCTCAGACCGGCACCGGCAAGACGGCCGCCTTTTTGCTGCCGACCATGAACAACCTGGAGCACATCGCTCCGCCCAAGCCTGTGCGCGAGCGCAGCGGCCGCAACCGTCGTCGCGGTGCTAAAAAGCCCGAGGGCAACGGCCGCGGCCCCGTGATGCTCGTCATCACCCCTACGCGCGAGCTTGCCCAGCAGATCGACGAGGTCGCGAGCAAAATCGCCGACGTCACCGGCCATGTTGCCGTGACCGTCGTGGGCGGCGTGAGCTACAAGCCCCAGACCGCTGCCCTCAAGTACGGTTGCGACATCCTGGTCGCAACGCCGGGCCGTCTGGTCGATCTGATCGAGCAGGGTGCCTGCCACCTGGGCGAGGTCAAAGTGCTGGTACTCGACGAGGCCGACCGCATGCTCGACATGGGCTTTTTGCCCGCCGTCCGCCGCATTGTGCGCGAGACGCCGGCCGAGCGCCAGACGCTGCTGTTCTCGGCGACGCTCGACCGCAAGGTCATGCAGAGCGTGTCCTCCATCTTGAAGGATCCCGCGTTCGTCGAGGTGTCCCACAAAGGCGAGACCGCCGACACCATCGACCAGTTCATGATCCCCGTCGGCCCGATGAAGAAGCCCGAGCTGCTGCGCCTCGTGCTCCAGCAGCGCGGCAGCAAGCGCGTCATCGTGTTCACCGACACGAAGACGCGCGCCGAGATATGCACCGGCCAGCTGAAGCGTGCAGGCTTCCGCGCGGACTCCATCCATTCCGATAAGACGCAGGTGCAGCGCAAGCGGGCGCTCGAGGGCTTCAGCAAAGGCGCCATCGACGTC
>CAJMOP010000158.1 GCA_905215115.1 uncultured bacterium
GGAGGCACGTCGCGCCGCCGCAGGACAAGCCGTCGGCTAGTCACCCCTTCACGGGCGGCCCGCGCGCATCAGGGAAAGGGCCACGGGCCCGGCGCGTGAGGTCGCAAGGACGTTATAAAGCGTCCCCGCAGAGGTGGGGGCGCCAGAGAGAAGGAGGCACCATGCCATTTCCAAAAGGGTTCCTTTGGGGAGGAGCCACCGCTGCTAACCAATGCGAGGGAGGTTATGACGAGGGCGGCCGCGGCCTTGCCAATGTCGACGTCATCCCACACGGGTCGGAGCGCAACGACGTAAGTCGCGGCCTGAGGCGCATGCTCGACTTTGAGCCCGGGTACTACTACCCGGCCCAGACGGGCATCGACTTCTACCACCACTACCGCGAGGACATAGCCCTCTTCGCGGAGATGGGCTTTAAGGTCTTTCGCCTCTCCATCGCCTGGAGCCGCATCTTCCCCAATGGCGACGAGGAGGAGCCCAACGAGGCCGGGCTCGCCTTCTACGAGGACGTGTTCCGCTGCTGCCGCGAGCACAGGATCGAGCCCCTCGTGACCATCACGCACTTCGACTGCCCCATCCACCTCGTCAAGAAGTACGGCGCCTGGCGAAACCGCGCCCTCATCGAGCTCTACAAGCGGCTCGTGAAGGTGCTCTTCAACCGCTACCGCGGCCTCGTGCATTGGTGGATCACGTTCAACGAGATGAACATGATCTTGCACCGTCCCTTCATGGGTGCCGGCATCGTCCTCGAGCCCGGGGAGAATGCCCGCGAGGCCGAGTACCGCGCCGCGCACAACGAGCTCGTGGCGAGCGCCTGGGCCACCAAGATCGCCCACGAGGTCGACCCGGAGAGCAAGGTTGGCTGCATGCTCGCCGCGGGAAGCTACTACCCCTACTCCTGTCGTCCCGAGGACGTCCGTGCAGCGCAGGTCAAGAACCAGGAGGACCTCTTCTTCGTGGACGTGCAGGCACGCGGGCACTACCCCGGCTACGCGCTCAAGATGCTCGAGCGCGAGGGCATCGACGTGGGCATGACCGCCGAGGACGAGCGCATCCTTGCGGAGAACACCGTCGACTTCATCTCGTTTAGCTACTACTCCTCGCGCTGTACCGCGGGCGACCCCGATTCCGTGGGCGGCGTCGCCGAGGGCAACGCCTTCGCCGGCGTAGAGAACCCCTACGTGCGCACGAGCGACTGGGGCTGGGTCATCGACCCGCTGGGGTTCCGCATCACGATCAACGACCTCTGGGACCGCTACCAGAAGCCGCTCTTTGTGGTGGAGAACGGCCTCGGCGCCTATGACGAGGTGCTTCCCGACGGCACGATCGAGGATGACTACCGCATCGCCTACCTGCGCGAGCACATCGAGGCCATGCGCGACGCTATCGAGCAGGACGGCGTCGAGATGCTCGGCTACACCACCTGGGGGCCGATCGACCTCGTGAGCGCGGGCTCCGGCGAGATGGAGAAGCGCTACGGCTTCATCTACGTGGACCGCGACAACCTGGGCAACGGCACGCTCGAGCGCAGGCGCAAGAAGAGCTTCTACTGGTATCAGCAGGCCATCGCCACCAACGGAGGCGACCTGGGCTAACCACCCGGGCAATATCACTAAGGAGAAAATAATGGCAGAAAAATACGACGACCTGGCCAGATCCATACTCGAGAACGTAGGCGGCGCCGAGAACGTCGCCAGCGTCGCGCACTGCATCACGCGCGTGCGCTTCAAACTCAAGGACGAGTCCCGCGCCAACACGGCCAAGATCGAGGCCCTCAAGGGCGTCATCCAGGTCATCCAGGCCAACGGCCAGTACCAGGTGGTCGTGGGCAACATCGTCGAGGACGTCTACGACGCGGTCCTGGAGGCCGGCAACTTCTCGGGCGGCGCAAGCGCCGACGACGAGCCCCAGGGCGATAAGACCGTTGCCTCCGTCATCATCGACCTCATCTCTGGCATCTTCCAGCCCATCCTGGGACCGCTTGCCGCCGCAGGCATCATGAAGGGACTGCTTGCCCTCATCACCTACTTCGTCCCGGCCTTTGCAAACGACGGCCTCTACACGCTGCTCTACACCGTGGCTGACGGCTTCTTCTACTTCCTTCCCGTCGCCCTGGCGTTCAGTGCCGCGCGCAAGTTCCGCATGAACGAGTTCACCGGCGTGGCAATCGGCGTGGCGCTCCTCTACCCGACGATGGTCGCCCTGACCTCGGGCGAGGCGCTCGGCAGCATCGACCTCGGCGTGGCCGGCACGTTCTCGTGGTACGCCACCGCCCTCGGGCTCCCCATCATCATGCCCGTGTCCGGCTACGTGAGCTCGGTGATCCCCATCCTTCTCATGGTGTGGTTCGGCTCTATCCTTGAGCGCTGGCTCAAGAGCTGGATGCCGGCTGCGCTCAAGATGTTCCTTGTCCCGCTCGCCACGATGACGGTCTCCATCGTCTTGGGCTACCTCATCATCGGCCCGGTGGCCACCCTCATCACCAACCTGCTGAGCGCGGCGTTCTCGTTCATCTTCCAGCTCCCCGTGGTTGGTTCCGTCCTGGGCAGCGCCCTAGTCGGCGGACTGTGGATGTGCCTCGTCATCTTCGGCTTCCACTGGAGCCTCATCCCCATCTCCATCATGAACCTGAACACCCTCGGCCACGATAGCGTGCTCGCCGCCACCATCGGCCACGGGTTCGCACTCGGAGCGGTCATCTTTGCCATGTACCTCAGAAACAAGGACGAGCGCTTCCGCGGCATCGCCCTTCCCGCGATGATCTCCGCCTTCTTCTTCGGCGTCACCGAGCCGGGCATCTACGGCATCGCCCTCCCCAACAAGCGCGCGTTCGTCGTGGCATGCCTGAGCTCCGCCGTGGGCGGCGCTATCGTGGGAATGACTGGCGCTCTCATGTACATCTCGGGCGGCCTCGGCGTCTTCAACCTGCTCAACTTCATCGACGGGACCCCTGGTGGCGCCGGGATCTCCCACATGATCTTCGCGATCATCGCCTCGCTCATTTCCGCCGTCCTGGCCTTTGTTATCGAGTTCATCACCTACCGACCCAACGACGAGGAGGAAGGCGCCCACTAGCTTGCGCCCTCCTCAATCAGCTCTATGTAATTGAGGAGCAGTTGAGGTGGGTGAGGGCCGAGGGCGATCAAGGTGGCCGCCCTCGGCCCGGGACAACCTGCCAGAAGGCGTTTAGCTTTCTCGGGCGGCGCTGAAATGAACTGCGCCCCGAAACTTAGACGGGTCAATTAGCGGCCTATGCCGCACATGGGGACTGATTCCGGAACTCCTCCGGGGTCAGTCCCTTTTGCTTAACCTGCCTCCTCTTGTTCCAGTGAACGGTGTAGGCGTGGAGGTCCCGCTTGAACTCCTCGAAGCTCCGCCACGTCCGGTTCCTGTAGAACTCGTCCTTCAGGCGCCCGGGCAGCAGCTCCGTCGCAAGAGCTCGCCCTCGCGCGCCGCCGGCCCCGGCC
>CAJMOP010000159.1 GCA_905215115.1 uncultured bacterium
TGCCGGCACTCGACGCCGTCGCGCCTTGCGTGCTCGCCTGCGGCCCACAGCAAAAGGCCACGATTGCGCTCACGCGCGAAGGGACGAACGGCGAGGCAGCCTGTTTTGTGTCGCAGCATATCGGCAATGTCGAAAACGGCGCGACCTTCGATGCCTGGAACGCCGCCCGCGCACGTCTAGAAAACCTCTTTGACCTGACACCTGCCGCCCTGGCATGCGACATGCATCCCAGCTATCTGTCGAGCCAGTGGGCGCGTGAACTGGCACGGGAGCACAATCTGCCGCTTATCGAAGTCCAACATCATCATGCGCACATCGCGAGCGTAATGGCCGAGGCCATCGCCGCGGGACAGCTTGCACCCGATGCGCGCGTCCTCGGTATTGCCTTCGATGGTACAGGTGCCGGCACCGACGGCACCATATGGGGCGGTGAGTTTCTTATCGCCGGCCTTGCCGATTTTGAACGTGCCGCGCACCTGCGCACCTGGGCGCTGCCAGGCGGTGCCGCATCCGTGCGCGATGCCCGGCGCAATGCCTTTGCCCTGCTGAGCGAGCTCAGCCTGCTCGAACACCCGGGTGCCGCGGGGCTATTGGGCACCCTCGACGAGCAAACGCGCAGCGTGACAGCCACCATGATCGAGCGCGGCATCAACAGCCCGCGTACCAGCAGCATGGGGCGCCTCTTTGATGCCGCGGCAGCGATTCTGGGCATCTGCGACAAGGCAACCTACGAGGGCGAGCCCGCCATCGAACTCGAAGCCGCCGCCTGGCGCGCGCTCGGCGGTAAGACCGTTCGTCTCGACGGCAATCATGCAGGCGTATTCACGTCTGCCGACGACTCCCCCATCTTGGACCCCCAACCGCTCATCGAATCTCTTCTGAATGGAATTGAGGCAGGCGCGCCGGCCGACAGGCTCGCCCTCGAGTTTCACATCGCCATTACGCACGCTACGACCCACATCGCGTGCGAGATCTGCAATCGCGAAAACCTCGATACCGTCGCGCTCTCGGGCGGTGTGTTCATGAACCGGCTTTTGCTTCAGCTCCTTACCCACGAACTCAAAGACGCCGGTCTTGCCGTCTTGGTCCCCCATACTGTGCCCGTCAACGACGGCTGCATCGCCTACGGTCAGGCCGCCATCGCTCGCGCTCGCCTCGCGCAGACAGCATCGCGATAGGCGTTTTGCCAGCCTGCGCGCCGCCGTCTCACAGGTGTAACGCGTTTGCTCGTGACTCCCGCGAGCGCTACCATCAACTGATGGGTAATTAGGCGCCTATCCAGCGCAAAACGTATAAAAGGGGAACATTATGTGCCTTGCCGTTCCCGGTAAAGTGGTCAAACGCGACGACGGCCTTAAGGCGACCGTCGACATGATGGGCATCGAGCGCCCCGTTTCGCTGCGCCTCGTGCCGACGGCACAGGTAGGCGACTATATTCTCGTGCACGCCGGCTTTGGCATTCAGATTGTCGACGAGCAGGAAGCCCAAGAGACACTCGAGCTCGTCAATACCATGACCGAGCTGGCCGAAGAGGACCAGCTCGCCACTAACCCGGCCGAGGCATACTAGTGGCGGCGGCGCAGCCGGTTCGCTCCGGTATCGACTTTTCGGCATTTCGCGACCCCAAGCTGGCTCGCGAGCTCATCGATCGTATTCATGAGCTTGTCGGCAACCGCAGCATCAACCTTATGGAAGTCTGCGGTACGCATACCGTGAGCATTGGCCGCTATGGCTTTCGCTCCATTATGCCGATGGGACTCAAACTGCTAAGCGGCCCGGGGTGTCCCGTTTGCGTCACCGCCAACCGCGACATCGATCACGCAATCGCGCTTTCCAACATGGACGGCGCCATCATCACCACCTTTGGCGACATGATGCGCGTGCCTGGATCGTCCACCTCGCTTGCCGCGCAAAAGGCGGCGGGGCGCGACATCCGCATCGTCTACTCTCCACTCGACGCACTCGACATTGCCGAGCAAAATCCCGAACGCCCGGTCATCTTTATGGGCGTCGGCTTTGAGACCACAACGCCCACCATTGCCGCCGCCATCCTGGAGGCCGACGCGCGCGGGCTCCAGAACTTCTCAGTCTACTGCGCTCACAAGACCACGCCGCCGGCTCTGCGTGCGATTTCCAACGACCCCGAGACGACCATCGACGGCTTTATCCTGCCTGGTCACGTCGCTACCATCACAGGCCTGGCACCCTTTGGATTTTTGGTCGATGAGTTCGAGACCCCGGGCGTGGTCACCGGATTTGAACCGGTCGATATCTTGCAGGGCATCTGCATGCTGGTCCAGATGGTTGTCGAGAACAGGCCGGCGATCGACAACGCCTACCGCCGTGGCGTCAATGCAGACGGCAATCCCGTAGCGCGCCAACTGGTTGAGCAGGTATTTGAGCCGTGCGACGCCGCGTGGCGCGGGCTGGGACCGATTGCCAATTCGGGTCTTTCCATCCGACCCGAATTCGCGCGCTTTGATGCCGGCGCCCGCTTTGACGTGCCCATTGAACCGACGGTTGAGCCACGCGGGTGCCGCTGCGGCGACGTGCTGCGCGGTGCTATCACGCCGAGCGACTGCCCGTTGTTCGGCCACGCATGTACGCCCGAACACCCCGTCGGCCCCTGCATGGTGAGCTCCGAGGGCAGCTGCGCGGCGTACTTTAGATACCGCGACTAACCCGGACGCACCCGCACACTGACACCACCCATGATTGGAGTTTTCGATATGTCCCGTACTGCCACCGATAGCACTGTCCTGCTGGGCCACGGCTCCGGCGGCCAGATGATGAAGCGCATTATCGATGAGGTCTTTCTGGATGCCTTTGGGTCGCCCGAGCTGCTTGCGGGCAACGATGCCGGTGTCGCCGCGCTGCCCGCAAGCGGGCGAATCGCCATGTCGACCGACAGCTTTGTGGTAACGCCGCAGTTCTTCCCCGGCGGCAATATCGGCCGCCTCGCCGTATGCGGAACCGTCAACGACGTCGCGACCTCGGGCGCTAACGTGCGCTACCTCTCATGCGGCTTTATCCTCGAAGAGGGCTATCCCATGGACAAGCTGCACCAAATTGTGCAAACCATGGCCGAAACGGCACATGAGGCAGGTGTGAAGATTATCACCGGCGACACCAAGGTGGTCGAGCGCGGCGGTGCCGACGGCGTCTATATCAATACCGCCGGCGTGGGCGAGGTGCCCGCGGGTGTGGCGCTCAGTGGCGCAAACTGCCAGCCTGGCGATGTCATCCTGGTATCGGGTACGCTAGGCGACCACGGCATCGCCATCATGAGCCAACGCGAGGGCTTGGCGTTTTCGAGCAACATCGAAAGCGACGCTGCGCCGCTCAATCATCTGATTGCCGACGTGCTCGCCGCCGCCCCCGACACCCGCTGCTTCCGCGACCCCACG
>CAJMOP010000160.1 GCA_905215115.1 uncultured bacterium
GGTGAGCCCGTGGGAGGCCAGGGCGCCGCTGACCGGTGGACGGCACCGAGCCGTCATTGGACTTAGAAGGGGGAGGCCTCGCGGCCTCCCCCCTTTTTGAGTTTACGGGGCGTGAATGACTCAATTACACCAGACGATCTTGTTGTTTTCGGTATTGAGCCTTTATTTAAAGAAAATAAATCGTATAACAAGGGCAACTGCTATGGCCGCAATGATCATAAGCAGGATTGTCAGCTGATGCTGCTTGCGTCGTTTACTTGACGAAACGAAGATTGATTTTCCCTGTTTTGGAGTCTCGAGATAGCGAGCCGAATGCGTCAAGGTTTGCTTGGGTCGAGGCCCTCTTTGTTGATGAGCGGCGGATGCTTTCATCGGCTCATCACTAACTGCACTGTTTTTAGATAATGGTGCGTCTTTCAGATATACAGGGTCTCCCGAGGCAACGCCCATATGTTTACGTCCCGTTTGGGCTTCTTCGAGCGTTTGATATCGGTTTCTTGTCACATATTTGGGCTCTGGGCCATTGATGGGCTCTTGCGAGATGTGGGGGCGATGGAATCGAATCGGTTGCGGGCTGGATGCTTCGTCCTGCTCCGGCATAAACGTGTTGTCCTGTTTTTGATCGTCCATGATGCCCTTAGCTCGTCATCAATATCGTGTATGCGCCCATTGTAAGCCAGCCGTCTAGTTTTGATGGGATTGCATACATTATTTAAGCCTTCGTGCAAATTCCGTTTATTAGACAAAACCTTAGTCAACCAGACTTAGATATGCTTATATCAATAGACTCAAAAAACTTTATAGTCGATGTATATATAAGAAGCGGCTGGGCATATATAACAGCGTCAAAAGAAGTCCCAGTCACCTAGAAGATGACTCGGCAGTCCTTAAAAGGAGTGGTAAACATGGCAAGCATGGTTCCTTATCGTTCGGTTTTTGGCGTTCGTCCTTCTGCTAGCTCGCTGTTCGATTTGTTTGATGATATGACCGATCTTGCAAACAACTCGATTGCTTCCAAGGCGTTCCCCGTTGATGTCGAGGACAAGGGCGATGGTTATGAGGTCAAGGCCTATCTGACCGGCGTCGCTAAGGATGATATCGACGTTGAGCTTAACGAGGGTCGCCTGTCGATTAGCGTGAACGTTGTGGAGGACGAGGAGAACGAGGGCAAGAACTTCCTGCAGAAGGAGTTTAGCTCGTACAGCGCGACGCGCGGCGTGTATCTGAAGGACGCTTCGAGCGAGGGCCTTTCGGCTAAGTATGCTGACGGCATCCTGACCGTTACGGTTCCCAAGATTGTCGAGAAGAAGAACGTTACGAAGATCTCCATCGACTAACGATGGCTCTGCTTCAACCGAGAGTATGAGTTAAGGGGGGCTGGGAAGTGATTCCCAGCCCCCCCTTGTTGTCTTGAGGGGCTATTGAATGGTTGTCGGTTGATACTGGCTTGCAGGGCGTATCGAGAGCTTCCGTGGCCCTTGAAGACGGGTGGCAGAACTGCCGAGTTCATCATCGAGACTTGCATCAAGCGCGTTGGCATAGCTTTTGACGGTAAGGCTTGGACGATTATTGTCCTGGCTGATATGCATGGCGATGAGCTGTTCGGTGCGATCGGTAACAAGTTCGCGCGCGGCTTCGGCGGCCTGGTTGTTGGAGAGGTGCCCCTTTGTGGACAGGATGCGCTCCTGAAGAAAGCGGGGGTACGCTCCTTCGCGCAACATAGTTACATCGTGGTTACTTTCGAGCGCGAGAACTCGACAGTCTTTGAGGATGCCTATGGCCTTGCTCGATAACTCTCCGGTGTCGGTGGCAAACCCAATGGAATCATCGAGAGCATTAAATCGATAGCCGACAGGATTGATGACATCGTGCGATGTTGAGTAGGTTTGCACGTGGATGCCGGCAATGGGGAGCGTGTCGCCGGGGTCAAATTCCTCTACGGGCAGGTGCGCGAGGTTTTCTTTGCATGAAAGGGTGTCCCTGCTGGCAAAGAGGGGACCATGCCAGTGCTTGCACCATACATCGAGCCCCTTGATATGGTCACCATGCTCATGGGTGATTACAAGAGAGGCGACGTCGTCTGCCGAGAGGCCAAGCTCCGCCATGCGTTTAAGTGTCTCGCGGCGGGACAGGCCGTTGTCGATCATGATGAGCCCCTGAGGCCCCTCGACGAGTGCGCAGTTGCCTTTTGAGCCGCTGCCGAGGATATGAAGGTGCAGGCGAGACATAAGATTCCAAAGGATACAATGAGTGCGGACGAATAGAGGAGGAAGCGAATGCCAACGGTATCTCAGCACTATGGACATCATGCCGCGCCGAGGACGGATAAGAGCGCCCTGGCAACGCGGCGGGCCGCTGCCCCCGTAGTGCTCATGGTATCAGGCGGTGCGGACTCGACGGCGCTGCTCCTTATGGCTTGCACATCAAAGCTGGATATCCAGGACGGGCGCGGCGTCGCTCCCATTGCGCGCGAGCGATTGCACGTGCTGCATGTAAACCATCATCTGCGCGGGGAGGCATCCGATGGCGACGAGGCCTTTGTACGTGACCTGTGCGCGCAATACGGCTTGCCGCTGTGTGTTGAGCATGCCTATTTTGATGACGAATCGGGCAATATCGAGGCTGCGGCTCGCGAGGTGCGCTATGCCGCGGCACGGAGATATGTTCGCGAACTTTGTGCTGAATCGGGCGCACCGCGGACGGCGGCTCGTATCTGTACCGCGCATACTTCGTCGGACCGCGCGGAAACATTTTTGATGAATGCCATTAAAGGGTCGGGTCCCGCGGGTCTATCGAGCATTCCGCGCCGTCGGAACATTGTGGTTCGCCCCTTGCTCGACCTCACGCACGATGAGCTCGTGAGCTATCTGCAGGTGCACGGTCAGCCATGGCGGGAAGATGAAAGCAACGAGGACGTTTCGTACCTGCGCAACTATGTACGCCATCGGGTGATGCCGGTGGTGGCACGGCGCAACGCGAGCGTCTGTAAGACGATTGGCGCCGCTTGCGAAATTCTGGGCGACGAAGACGCCTTTCTTTCCCAGCTTTCGGCACAGGCGTTTCGAAGCTGCCTGCGCAAGGAAGCGGCGGGCGCACTGGTGCTCGATGCGCGCCGTCTTGCCGCCGCTGAGGTTGTGATTGCACGGCGTATCGTGCGGTTGGCGATTAAGCGCATCGATCCCGACGCGCGACCGGAGATGCGGCACGTGGAGCGCGTGCTCGCCTGCGTCGCTGCGGGCTCGGGCTCGGTTACGCTTCCTGCGGGAATTGATGCCCGTGTGGAGTTTGGCATGCTGGCGTTCAAGGCCCCGGCGGCGCGCGAGGGTTTAGTGGCCGATTGGATCTCCGTTCCCGGTTGTCTGCCGCTGGGGGCGGGGCATATGCTGACAGCGGAGCCGATGGCTGT
>CAJMOP010000161.1 GCA_905215115.1 uncultured bacterium
GCCGCCGCTCCGATCGCGATGGCCGCAATGACCAGGCCGGGAAGCGCCGCGACCCCGGCCGTTTGCATCAGCAAAAAGCTAAAGGTGCCGCACGTTAGCGCCGAGATAGCGTGCATGGTGTAGTCGCGCGCATGGCTCCAGCGCGTGCCCGCCCAGCCGAGCGCGGGGTCGACCTCGATGGCGTCGTCCTCGTAGTACGACGGCTCGATATCGTCGAGCTCTTGCTCGTCATCCGAAAGCTCGCCAACCATTTGCTCCAGACTGCGACGGCCCTCGCGCACGCTGCCCAGACCGGCAAGGAGTTGGTCGCAAAATGCCTCGATGCTGTTGGGGCGGTCCTGCGGCATGGGGGAGAGCGCGCTCATGAGCGCGGCCTCGGCTCCCGGGGGAAAGTGTGGTATCAGCTCGCTGGGATAGGTGGCGCCGCCGATGATGCGGTCGAGCGAGTCGGCGGGCGTGGCCGCCATAAAGGGAGCGCTGCCGCACAAGCCCTCATAGATAACGCAGGCAAGGGCAAAGACATCGGCGCGTTCGTCGACCGTGCCGGTCTCGATATCGAGCTGCTCGGGCGGCATGTAGCCGATGGTGCCGCCGCGCGAGCCGCCAAAGCCACCGGCGGACGACAGCCGCGCCATGCCAAAGTCGGTGAGCTTTACATTGCCCGAGTGGTCGATGAGCACGTTGGCGGGCTTAATGTCCAGGTGGAGTACGCCATTGCTATGGGCGAAGGTGAGCGCCTGGCCCAGGGCATCGGCAATGGCCGCGGCCTCGTCAAAGGTGAGCGAGTGGCCGTCCACGCGATGCAAAAACTCGGCCAACGACATACCGTCGACATACTCCATGACCAAGTAGGCATAGGCGGTGTCGTGCGTAAAGTCGATGACCTGCACGATATTGGGATGTTGAAGCATGGCGGCAGTGTGCGCCTCGCGCAGGACATCCATGATGTCGCTGGCGGGCATGCCGGCGCCGTTGATAAGGGGGATGCGCTTAATGGCGACGCGGCGGCGCAGGTGCGTGTCGCGGCAGATCTCGATGGAGCCAAAACCGCCGGTCGCAAGTGTCTCGAGCGGCTGGTACCGCTTGAGCAGCTCGCGAGAGCTGGTGCCCTCCAAAGGAACGTCCGGCGAGAACCGGGCGGTATGTTGCGAGAAAAGCGGCATGGCCAACCCTCGTGCGTTTAAAGTTCGTTTGCGAGTGGCGGGCGCGGAGCCGAGCCGTTCGCGGTGGCATAGATGCTGCTAGTGTAACACGCTCAGGTGCATGGGGAGGATAGCGGGATGCGAGGCTGCCTGTCTGGTTTGGTCTTAGCGCTTCTTCTTGTTCTTCTTCTGCTTGCGCTGCTTGCCTTTGGTCTCCTGGGGCTTGTCGCCCTGCTTGGCCTCGGCGGCGGCCTTCTCGGCCTTCATCTTCTTGCGTTTGGTCTCGATGCGGAGTTTTTTGTTGATGCGCGCCTTGAGGAAGGGGCCAAACTGCTCGGCATCGCCGCGAACAAAGGTGTCCTTGGGGATCGTCACGCCCTGGTCGGCGAACATGGCCACAAAGATGCGCTCGCCGTCGAGCACGTGGTCGAGCTTCTCAAACGGGAAGAACTGCGACTTGCCGCTCTTGCCCCAGACCATCAGGCCGTCCTCGTTGGCGGCGACGCGGCGGTAGCGGCCGCCCATGGACTCGTCTGCCTCGACGGCTTCGATAAAGTCGCGCGCGAGCGTATGGTGCAGATTTTTGCTCCACCAGGCCAAAAAGGCGCCGAACACGATCAGCACGACGCCGAACTTGATCCAGCTGCCGCCGGCCACCAGCATGCCGATGCCGATGAGCACGGCAATCGCGGCGGCGACGTACAGGGAGCCACGGCGCCTGGGCGAGGCGACCAGGCGGGCGAAGTCGGTGACGAGGTCGTTTTCGTACTGATACTCGTTGAGGTACAGAATGCCGTCATCGGTCGCGGCCTGCGCCTCGAGCGCGACCTCGACCTGGTCGGCTGCTTCGGAGGGAATGAGGTTGCTCTCTGCGTCTGCCATGCTCTTTGGACTCCTATCGCGGCGGACTCGCCGTACGGGTTATTATGGAATGCAGTATGCCGTGCGACCGCATGGCCGCCGCGGCAACAAGACTCAGTATACCCGGGGGAGCACCCATGGAATCGTTGTACCGAAAGTATCGCCCGCTCACCTTCGACTCCGTGGTGGGCCAGCAGCATATCGTCTCGACGCTCGAGCACGCCATCACCGAGGGGCGCCTGTCCCACGCCTACCTGTTCTGCGGACCGCGCGGCACGGGCAAGACCACCATGGCGCGCATTCTGGCCAAGGCGCTGCTGTGCCGCAATGCCGAGGCGGCGCGCGCCGAGGGTGCAAGCGGCTGCATGCCCGACGGTACTTGCGAGGAGTGCGAGCTCATTGCCGAGGGCAACCACCCCGATGTCTACGAGCTCGATGCCGCAAGCCGTACCGGCGTGGACAACGTGCGCGAGGAGATCATCAACTCCGTCAACTTTGCCCCGGTGCGCGGCAAGTACAAGATCTATATCATCGACGAGGTCCACATGCTTACGACGGCGGCGTTCAACGCGCTGCTCAAGACGCTTGAGGAGCCGCCGGCACACGTGATCTTTGTGCTGTGCACCACCGACCCGCAAAAGATTCTGGAGACCATCCTCTCACGCTGCCAGCGTTTCGATTTCCATCGCATCGGCAACGAGGATATTGCGCATCGACTGTCCTACGTGTGCGAGCAGGAGGGATTCGATTACGACGACGAGGCGCTGGCCATCGTGGCGCACCATGCAAAGGGCGGCATGCGCGACGCGTTGTCCACGCTGGAGCAGCTGAGCGTTTTTGGCAACGGCGCTGTGCATGCGGACGATGCCCGCTCGCTTTTGGGCGAGGTTTCGGACCAGATTCTGGGCGAGTTTTCCCGCGCCATTGCCGATCGTGATGTTGCCGAGCTGTATGGGCTTATTCGCGCGCAGGTCGAGGAAGGAAACGACCTGCTGGAGCTGACGCGTGACCTGGTGGCGCATGTGCGTGACGTGTACGTTGCCTGCGTTGCCGGTGCCCGTGCCGAGCTGTTTGAGGGTGGCTCCGAGCAGGCCGAGGCACTTGCTGCCGAGGCCGCTGCCTTTGGCGAGCATCCTGCCGACCGCCTGGCCCGTGTGCTGACAGTGCTCGACGATGCCGCACTGGAGATGAGGGGCGCGAGCGACGTGCGCCTGGTGCTCGAGATTGCCTGCACGCGTCTGGCACGTCCCGAGGCTGATTTAACGATTGAGGCATTGGCCGAGCGCGTGGCACGCCTGGAGGCCATGGTTGCCAATGCCGCGGTGCCGGCGAGCGTGGCTGCTGCTCA
>CAJMOP010000162.1 GCA_905215115.1 uncultured bacterium
GGTGTTGTTGGAGCCGTGGTATCGCTTTGAGCTCGAGGTGCCGGGGGAGTGCGTGGGCCGGGCGCTCTCGGATGCCACGCGCATGAGTGCCGAGTACGAGCCGCCGACGATGGCGGGAGACCGGGCGAAGCTTGTGGGTCGCGTTCCGGCATCCGAGGTGCAAGATTATGCGCTGGAGGTGGCTGCCTACACGAGCGGTCGCGGGCATCTGTACCTGGAGTTCGCCGGTTATGCGGCTTGCCATGATGGCGAGCGCGTAATCGAGGCTGCCGCCTACGAGCCCGAGGCCGATCTGCCCAACACGCCCGACTCGGTCTTTTGCGCCCACGGCGCCGGCTACACGGTCAAATGGTACGACGCACCCGCTGCGGCGCACGTAAAGGTCGATCCCGCCACCTTCCGCCCCTGGCGAGCAGCAGACGCCGAGTTTTTCGGCCACATGTGACAAATGGGCAGTTCCTTTGTCACATGCTATTGGTATAACTCGGTATAAGTTGGTATAACTGTTACCAGGGTTTGCCAATCCGAGGAGGCCGATATGAATCCAAATCCCTTTAAGCCCACAGCTGGTAAGCGGCCTCCGATACTCATCGGTCGCGAGTCGGTCATCGAAGATTTTGAGGAAGGGCTCGACAACGGCGCCGGAGCGCCGGGCAGGCTCATGCTCATTACGGGAAACCGCGGCTATGGCAAAACGGTTCTCCTGCGGGAGCTGCAACGTCTAGCCAGCGAGCGCGGATGGGCGGTTGTCTCCGATTCCGCTTCGCTTGGTTTGTGCGACCGCTTGGCCGACGCGCTTCGCTCGAATAAACCCGTTGTGACGTCAATGGAGTTTGGGCCGTCGTTTGGCCGGATGTCGGTCGAGGCGGCGCGGGCAAAAGGCGAGACATTGCGAGGGCTGGTCAACGAGCGTCTCAAGAAGCTCGGTCCGGGCAAGGGCGTCTTGTTTGCGATTGACGAGGCACAATCGGTGTCTATCGAGGAACTGGCGGCTCTTGCCGTCCTCTATCAGCAGGTGCTCGGAGACCAGGATGCCACGGGCTTGCCCGATAGCGACCAGCGCGGTCTTGCGCTGGCGTTCGCCGGCTTGCCCAGTATGGTTGACGATCTGCTCGAAGAGCCGAGCGTGACGTTTTTGCGGCGTGCCCAGCAGCGTACGTTGGGGGCAATATCTTTGCCCAAAGTGCGCGATTCGTATATCCAGACGGTCAAAGACGCTGGTCTTTACGTTGACGCGGAGACGGCGGACCTTGCGGCGCGCAAGAGCATGGGGCATCCCTATATGGTTCAGCTGGTGGGCTATTACATGTGGCGGTCTGCTGTCCGGCGTGGCTCGCAGGTCATCGAAAGGCGCGATGTCGAGAATGGCCATGCGGATGCCGTCTCCGAGTTCTACGAAGCGGTTGACGCACCTCTGTATTACGGTCTGCGCAGCCCTCAGCGCCTCTTTATCGAGGCTATGGCGGTTGACGAGGACAAGCCGACGCGCACGGCGGATATCATTGAGCGCTGCGACCGTACCCAGAGCTGGGCGAGTAAATATCGCGCAAGCCTGATTCGCGAGCGCGTCATCGAGGCCGCCGGATACGGCCTTGTGCGGTTTACCGTGCCCATGCTGGGCGAGTATATCCGCGACCGCGTTTTATGGCATGAGTAGGGTGATAAAGGTGACGGAACAGAAGATGAGCCCGCAGGCTATCGAGGTGCGCGGTGCACGTGTCCACAATCTCAAGGACATCGATATCGATATTCCGCTGGGGAGGCTCGTGGGCATTGCCGGCGTGTCGGGCTCGGGCAAGAGCTCGCTGGCGCTGGGAGTTCTTTATGCCGAGGGCTCGCGCCGTTACCTGGAGGCGCTCAGCACCTATACTCGACGTCGCCTGACGCAGGCCGAGCACGCCCAGGTGGACGAGGTATTGCACGTACCGGCGGCACTCGCGTTGCATCAGCGTCCCAGTGTGCCAGGCGTGCGCTCGACCTTTGGTACCATGACCGAGCTCAACAACAGCCTGCGCCTGCTCTTTAGCCGCTGCGCCCATCACGTGTGCCCGCATTGCGTGGCGCGCGTGGAGCCGAGCCTTAACGTGGCCGCGGGCCTGTCGCTCACATGCCCCGCATGCGGGCGCGAGTTCTATGCGCCGGGTGCCGAGGACCTTGCCTTTAACAGTGGCGGCGCGTGCCCTACCTGCGGCGGTACCGGCGTTATGCGCGAAGTGGACGAGGCGAGCCTGGTGCCCGACGAGTCAAAGACCATCGACGAGGGCGCGGTGCTTCCCTGGGGCACGCTCATGTGGGACCTGATGAAGCAGGTTGCCGGCGAGATGGGTGTGCGCACCGACGTGCCGTTTAACCAGCTCACGCCCGCCGAGCGCGATATCGTGTTCTATGGCCCGGCGGTCAAGAAGCACATTCTCTACGTTCCCAAAAACGGCGAGGGCGCCACGCCGCTCGACTTTACCTATTACAACGCCGTCTATACTGTCGAGAATGCGCTCGCCAAGGTTAAGGACGATAAGGGGCTCAAGCGCGTTGCACGCTTTTTGCGCGAAGGGCCGTGTCGTGACTGCGGCGGCACGCGTCTTGCCGAGGCCGCGTGCCAGCCCCAGGTGCGCGGCATCAATCTGGCGCAGGCTGCGTTCATGACGCTGGGTGAGGCGATTGAGTGGGTGCGCGGGGTGCCCGCATCCTTGCCGACCGAGATGCGGCCCATGGCGACGGACATCTGCGATTCGTTTTTGAGCACGGCCCGTCGCCTGATCGACCTGGGTCTCGACTACCTTTCGCTCGACCGCGCCGGTGCCACGCTGTCGACGGGTGAGCGCCAGCGCGTGCAGCTCGCCCGCGTGGTGCGCAACCGATCGACGGGCGTGCTGTATGTGCTGGACGAGCCTTCGATCGGCTTGCATCCTGCCAATGTCGACGGCTTGGTAGGAGTGATGCGCGATCTGGTGGACGACGGCAACACCGTGGTTGTTGTCGACCACGACACACGCGTGCTGGCAGAAGCCGACTATTTGGTCGAGATGGGCCCCGTTGCCGGAGCGGGCGGCGGCCATGTAATCGCCACCGGTTCGGTGGACGAGGTCGAACAATCGCAGGGTAGCCGCATCGCGCCGTTTTTGCGCGCCGAGCCCAAGCGCTTGCGCCCGCAGGTGGCTGACGACGAAATGTTCGATCTGGGCCATATCCGCATGGCGACCGATGCCATCCATACCGTCAAACCGCTCGAAGTCGATATCCCGCGCGGCCGCCTTGTCGCGGTAACGGGTGTTTCAGGTTCGGGCAAGACGACATTGGTGCTCGAGACACTCATCCCGGCGCTCAAGGCGCAAGCGGCTGGC
>CAJMOP010000163.1 GCA_905215115.1 uncultured bacterium
CGGATGCCGCGCCGGTGTATGTTGCCGGCGACGCTCGCAACGGCAGCTCGCTCGTGGTGAGCGCTATGGCCGACGCCCTGGCCTGCGCTGCTGAAGTCGCCGACGCGCTGGAGCTGTAAAGTAGTCATTTAAGAACGTCCCCAATGACTAGTCATTTTTTGTCTAGTCGTTGGGGACACTCTTTGCGAGCGATTTGCTCGTTTGTCGACGTGTGGGTGTTCATTTGTCGACTTCTTGGGCTGTGGCCACCTGTTGTTTCTGTGGTGGCTGCGGGCATCTGGCTCAAAAGGGCGGGCTGGCTGTCTATGTCTACCTGCGGCTTCTTTGCGGTGCACTTATTCGGTCAAGTGTCCCGTCAAGTGTTTGGTTAGCATCTGGTTTGCAGCCGAAGGCCTATTTTGCCTGCGCTGACAGTGGTTGCCCGCCCTCCTCGTAAGCTCAAATTGAGGTCCATCAGTTTGAGGAGGATGCCATGACTGACCAAGTTTTTGACCGAGCAGAGCTGGCTGAAGCCGTCGGCAACGATATTGCCGACATGGCCCATTTTTGGATGCTGCGGAAGTTTCAGTTTCTGGAGCCGGCGCGCGAGCAGTTCGAGATTATCGTCGATCCGTGGCTCAGCTATTGCGAGGAACCTTCTCAAAACGAAATCATGGCCTACAACATGGCGTTTACCGATTGGCTGCTGTTTGAGCGCCCCTATCGCCATGGCAAGACGCTGCTCGAGCTATATGTGGATGAGCCGCCAGCGTCAATTTCTCCTGCCTCGCTTGGGCGACTTAAGCAGGTGCGCGGCACGCAGTACTTCTCTCGCTTTGGCATTTTGGACAAGGATCCTGCGTCCGGCATGGTCGCGCTGAAGGACACACGCACCGATCATCGCTTTGATGTCTACGACCCGCATATCGTGCAAAAGGAGCATTGGAACGACGGCGCGATTGCGGTGCGCCTCGCCTGTGTCGACGATGTCTGGCTTACAGCGGGACAGCTCTACTTATATGACATCGCGCGCCTGAACGACACGGCGGTCGACGGGCCGGGTGCGGTGCATCCCGAGGATCTGCAGGACGGCTTTGACACCTCGTGCATCAGCTTCTTCTTGCGTCTGGTCCGCGACATCATGGGCGCCCGGGGGCGGTACGTGAAGTCGCTCAACATCTACGAACAGGAATGGGAGTAGGGGATGGACCTGGCGTTGTCCTGCCTTGCCTTCTGTCTTTATGTCTCGATCTGTAACGTTTAGGGACAAAAAACCGGTCTACCTGTTACAGATCAAGACGAATGCTTGGGCGCTGCTGATTTGTCTAAATCTGTAACGTTTGGGGGCCTGGAGAACGTCTAACTGTTACAGATCGAGACGTTTGGCACCTGGTTGGGGGAATGTCTCAATCTGTAACATCTACAGGCCATAATTCGACCTATCTGTTACAGATTGAGACAAAGGTTGGACGCACGACTGAAAATCTCGATCTGTAACAACTAGAGGCCCAAAGACTGTCTTCCTGTTACAGATCAAGACATTTGTCAGCGGAGGCAACGGTGGCGATGGTCCATTTGTCCGATGTGGTGGTGATGGAAGTGTCTAATACCGTTTTCAAACACAAGCATGCGACTCGCAACACGTTGGCGCGGAATAGGATGCTCGCGCGGCTCACGGAGGCGGCTGAACAAGGCGTGCTGCTTGTGACGCACGGCAATGCCGAGCTCATGTGGCTGCGGCGTCATGTGGGAACCGATGATATTGCGGAGCCCGAGCCGTATTTGTTCTGCTTTCAACATGATTGGGATACGTTGACACCGGCGGAGCGAACGCTGCGTACCATCAAAGGGCTTGCAGAGTTTCATCCCGATTGGGCGTTTTGGGGCTATGACGCGGCGCTTTTGTGGGGTCTGGAGGTGCCGAATGATCTGCTTGGGTCGCGTTTTCTTGTTAAGACGGGTTGTTCGGTGACGTTGAGCGGCGGGTGCAGGTTGTTGCGTCCGCAGATGGCGGGCGCACTCGAGCATGTTGATGGCGTGCGGGTGACGTCGTTTTGGCGCACGGTGGAGGATTGCCTACTGCGTGCGCCGTTCTTCTACGGGTTGGCGATTGCCGATTCTGCACTGCGGGCGAAAGGCGTATCACGTGGGGATTTGTGCGAGCGCCTCCGCGCCGATTGCGAGGGCAGGCGAGGGTATCGCAGGGCACAGGTGATTGCGTCGTATGCGGACGGGCTGTCTGAAAACGGCGGCGAGTCTCGGTTCCGAGCATTCTTTATTGCGTACGGCTTTCCGGTTCCGGAGCTGCAGGTGGAGTTTCGCGACCCGCTCGATCCGAGCCGGGTGTTTCGCGTCGACTATTTTTGGCGGCTCGAGGACGGGACGTGTGTCATCGGCGAGCTCGACGGAAAGGGGAAGTACACCTTGCAGAGCGGCGAGGGTCGGGAGTCGGTTGACCCATTCGTGGCAGAGCGTCAGCGGGAATCTCATCTGACAATGCTCGGGCATAAGGTGCTTCGGTTTACGTTTAGCGAACTCAAAGACCCGGGGAAGCTGGTCGAGAAAATGAGGCTGGCGGGTATTCCTCGGCAGGTTGAATTGGCTGAGGAGTGGAGATGCCAGTGGTATGGGCGCTGAGAGGTTTTGTCTCGATCTGTAACGTTTAGAGGTTGTTTGAGCTCGTAATTGTTACAGATCGAGACAAGCCGGTGAAACGTCGACCGAATGTCTCGATCTGTAACATCAAGGGGCCCAATAACCCTGTACCTGTTACAGATCGAGACATTTCCCTGGTGTCGCTGGGGTGGGACTGCAACGTGTTCCGTCTCCCCACATCCCCTCTTTCTTCCGTTAACCGATGCGTCTGCAGCAATCCAGCGGGACTAGGTGATAATGGACAAATGTTCAAGTTAATCGTGAGGGAGGAGCTCGATATGGCATCTGCCGATCGTTCCACGTTGTTTATCAATGCGACCATTCTGGATGGCTCGGAGCATATGGAGCCGCAACCCGATATGGCCGTGACTGTTGAGCGCGGTGTCATCATCTGGATGGGGCCGAGTGCTGTGGCGCAGGCGCCTGCAGGTGCCGAGGTCATCGACCTGGCCGGCGCGTACCTCATGCCCGGCCTCATCAATATGCATGTGCATCTGTGCGGTTCGGGCAAGCCGGTTTCGGCGGGCGATGCGGGCGCGCTGATGAAGAAGCTCGATAACCCCGTGGGCCGCGCCATCGTTCGCCACATTCTCAAAGGCAGCGCTCAGCAGCAGCTGGCAAGTGGCGTGACCACGGTACGCGGCGCGGGCGACCCGCTGTTTGCCGATCTGGCCGTGCGCAACGCCATCGACGCCG
>CAJMOP010000164.1 GCA_905215115.1 uncultured bacterium
TGGTCGCGGTCTCGTCGCGACCGGGGGCGCGACGGTTCAAAAAGGCCTGCAGCGCTTCTTGGTCAACGGCGATGCCCGCCGGAATGCCATCGAGGGAGCAGCCGATGGCGGGGGAGTGCGACTGGCCGAAGATGCTTAAGTGCAAGACGTTGCCAAAGGTCGAGGACATGCTATTCCTCCTCGAGCGTGACCTTGCCGCCCAGCAGGCGGTAGTGGTCGAAGAAATCGGGATAGGACTTGTTGACGGCCTCGGCGCCGTGGATCACGACCTCGCCGGTGGCGCGGCTCGCGGCGATAGCAGCCATCATGGCGATGCGATGGTCGTTGTGCGAATCGACCTCGCCGCCGGTGAAGGCGTCGACGCCCTTGATGATGAGATCGTCGCCGGCAATACGCACCTGCGCACCCAGCGCGCAGAGCTCGCGGGTGGTGGTGGCCAGACGGTCGGATTCCTTGATGCGCAGACGGGCGCAATCGCGAATAAAGGTGCGGCCCTGTGCCAACGAGGCCACGGCCGAGATGACGGGCACCAGGTCCGGAATGTCGTGGGCACTCATCTCAAAGCCGGCGAGCTTGTCGGACTGCACGGTGGCGGCGTTGGTGGAGCGCACGATGCGGGCGCCAAAGCGCGAAAGCGCGGCAAGCACGTTACGGTCGCCCTGTGCGGAGCTTAGCGACACGCCCTCGACGGTGATTGGGTCGGTGCCGATGGCACCGGCGCACAGCCAAAAGGCGGCGTTGGACCAGTCGCCCTCGACAGCAACGCTGCCGGGCGTGCGGTACGAGCCGCTGCTTACGCGGAAGTTCGTGACCTCGGGCTGGCCGTCCTTGGCCGGAATACGCTCGACATTGACCTCGACGCCAAAGGCCTTCATGGCCTGGATCGTCAGGTTGATGTAGGGACGGCTCTCAATGAGGCCGGTTACCTGCACGCAGGAGGGCTGGGCCAGCAGTGGGGCTGCCAGCAGCAGGCCCGAGATGTACTGCGAGCTCACGTTGCCCGGAAGCACAAAGGTGCCCGGGCGCATGCGGCCGCTCGTCTTGAGCGGAAAACCGCCCAGACCCTGTAGGTCGCAGCCGGCGGCGATGATCTCGTCCGAGAGCGGGGAGAGCGGGCGGGCGCCCAGGCGGCCCTGGCCTACGAAGGTGGCATCCGCACCCAGCGCGCAGGCGACAGGCAGCATAAAGCGCAGCGTGGAGCCACTTTCACCGCAGTCAAGCGTGCCGCCGGCAAGGGCCTTGAGCAGGCCAAACTCAACACTCTTCATGGTGGGGTGGACCTGGAAGCCGTCCTCGACGGTCTCGATGCGAGCACCCAGTGCCGTAAGGCAGCGCACCGTGGCCTCGATGTCGGCGCAGGTGGTGTTGCAGGTGACGTGCGTCTCGCCGTTGGCAAGCGCAGCGCAGATGATGAGGCGATGCGCCATCGACTTGGACGCGATGGCGGGAACGGTGCCCTTGAGCGGGGACGGGGTGATGCGGGCTAGCATGCGGATGCGTCTCCCTTCTGGCCGAGGCCCTCGGCAATGAGTTCGTGGAAAGTGGAAAGTGGCGTGCGGTCGATGCTGCAGCGGCCAATGCCGTGCGGAATCACCAGGTCGATGGTGTCGCCCGCGCGCTTCTTGTCGTGGAGCGCTTCGGCAAAGACGGCATCGGCATCTAGGCCGCAGCGGGTCTTGAGGCCATGGCGGGCGCAGAGCTCCTCAATACGACCGGGCAGCGCAGCATCGCAGACGCCGTGCAGGGCCGCGGCGCGCGTGATGATACCCATGCCGATCGACACGCAGTTGCCGTGTCCGAGCTCAAAGTACTCGCAGGCTTCGACGGCGTGTCCGGCGCTGTGTCCAAAGTTGAGGAGCTTACGCTGGTTAGTCTCGCGCTCGTCGGCGACGACCACGGCGCGCTTGATGTCGATGTTGCGGGCGATGATGAGTGCTACGCGGGCCACATCGTGGTTGAGCAGCTCCAGCGTGAGCGGGGTCTTCTCCAGCTCGGCGAAAAGCTCCGGATCGGCAATCACGGCGTGCTTGACGACCTCGCCGCAGCCGTCAGCGAACTGCTCGGGCGTGAGGGTGGCCAGGCACCCCACGTCGGCAATGACCACGCTCGGCTGCCAAAAGGCGCCGGCCAAGTTCTTGCCGGCAGCCAGGTCGATGGCGGTCTTGCCGCCCACAGACGAATCTACCATGGCGAGCAGGCTCGTCGGGATCTGCACAAACTTGCAGCCGCGCATGTAGGTGGCGGCCACAAAGCCCGCCACGTCGCCCACGACACCACCGCCGAGTGCCACGATCACGTCGGAGCGCGAAAGCTCGTGCTCGGCCACAAACTCCAAAATGGCAACATAGGTTTCGGCGCGCTTATGGGCCTCGCCGGCCTCGAAGGTGCAGATGCTCACCTCGTAGCCTGACGCCTCCAGGCTCTGCTTAACGGGCATCTGGTAGAGCGGGCCCACGTTGGTGTCCGTCACGATGACGGCCTTGGTGCCGCCGGCAGTGGCGCGCACGAGCGGTCCCGCCTGCTCCAGCAAAAACGTGCCAACATGCACCTGGTAGGGGCGTGCGGTGTCGATATCGATGGTAATCGCCATAAGCTTCGGTCCTTTCGACCTGGCGTGATAGGTGGTCTAGTGGGAGGCCTCGTCGTCGAGTGCGCGCTTAATTCGGTCGCCCTCGGCAAGGAGATTCTCCAGATAGCGCTGGTCGCGGTCTTTAAGGGCGCGGCTGTAGGCGCCGAGCGATTCGATCAGATGGTCGATCTCGAAGGCGAGCGCATTGGCGTCGTCGATCATGAGCTCGGACCACATCTGCGGATTGAGGTGCGCCACGCGGGTGAGGTCGCGGTAGCTGCCGGCCGAAAAGCCGTGGTGGACCTGAGCGGTCGGGCTCTTAACATAGGCGTTGGAGACGACGTGCGCGAGCTGGCTCGTAAAGGCGATGACGCGGTCGTGCTCGGCGGCGCTGGTCACGCTGAACTTGCCAAAGCCCAAGGGGCGCACCATCTCGCGCACCTGGCCCAAGAGCTCGAGCTTAAGGGCATCGTCTACCGCGGGTGGAACGAGCACCAGGGGAGCGCCCTGGAACAGGTCGGCGCGGGAGTGAGCGTAGCCCGAGAACTGGGTGCCCGCCATGGGGTGCGCGCCCACAAAGTAAAAGCCGTGCTCGCGGGCAAGCTCAAAGGCGCGCTCGCACACGATGCCCTTGACGCCCACCGTGTCGATCACCACGGGGCCCATGATGGCCTCGGTATCGGTGGCGTCGGCGAGCGCTTGGGCGTGCGCCT
>CAJMOP010000165.1 GCA_905215115.1 uncultured bacterium
CTGCGCCGCGCCCAGGGTCCCGATGGCGGGCTGGCCGTCGCGCGCGCGAGCTACGTTGCCGGCTGCTCCTCTACATCCAATGTGCTCGCCGGCCGCCGCTACGGTATTCCCGTCTTCGGCACTCATGCGCACAGCTGGGTGATGAGCTTCGATTCCGAGCTCGAGGCATTCCGGGCTTTTGCTAAGTCGAGTCCCAAGAACTGCACGCTGCTCATCGACACCTACGACGTACGTGAGGGCTGCGAGCATGCCATTACGGTTGCCAAGGAGATGGAGGCGGTGGGCGAGCGTCTGTCGGCTATTCGCATCGACTCCGGCGACCTCGCCAAGCTCTCCAAGTATGTGCGCGGCCGTTTTGATGCCGAGGGCCTGCCCTATGTGGGGATCTCGGTTTCTAACGATCTGGATGAGTACACGATTCAGTCGCTGCTCGACCAGGGCGCGCCCATCGATAGCTTTGGCGTGGGTACCAAGCTTGCGACCTGCTATGACCAGCCGGCGCTGGGCGGCGTGTACAAGCTTTCCGCCCGCCGTGCGAGCGAGGCAGATCCATGGACGCCGGTGGTCAAGCTCTCTGAGCAGCCATACAAGCGCACGATCCCGGGTGTGCAACGCGTGCGCCGTTATTACGACGGCTTTGGCGGCCCGGTCTGCGACATGATCTACGACGAGGACCATCTGGCGGGGGAGGGCGCCGCGCGCGGCAATACCCTCGTGGCCGTGAATGATGCCGCCCTGGTGACCGACGTGTCCGAACTTGAGTATCGCGAGCTGCTGGTGCCGATCGTGCGCGATGGCAGCGCGGTGGCTCCGCGTGAGAGCATCCAGGACGCGCGCGAGCGCTGTGCTTGGGCACTCGATCATCTGGACGCAGCTTTCAAGCGCTTCCTGTACCCGCAGACCTATGTGGTGGGCATGGAACAGGGGCTGGCTCAGGTGCGCGACGAGCTCGTGCGCAAGAACATGGCCGCGGCTTCGGCCTTCCCCTGGGCAAAATAATCCGAAGGGGACGGAGGAACACGGATTATTTTCTCGCTCGGCCCGTTCGCCCGTTCGCTGAACATTCGATTGGTTTGACGTATGACGACTTCTTATAAAACGATGGTGGTAAAGATCGGTTCGTCTACGGTGGTGGGCGCCGACGGCAAGGTCAACCGCGCCTTTATCGGCGGGCTTGCCGATCAGGCCGCAGCGCTGCGCGAGCTTGGCTGGCGCCTGGTCGTGGTGAGCTCGGGCGCTATCGCCTGTGGCTATCCCGTGCTGGGCTTCGACCACAAGCCGGTCGGCGACCTGCCGAGCCTGCAGGCGTGCGCCTCGGCTGGTCAGTGCATCATCTCGTCGGCCTACGACGAGGAGTTCCATGCACGGGATCTGCTCACCTCGCTCGTGCTACTCACGCGCCACGATACGGCCCGCCGCACGTCCTACCTGCACGCACGCGACGCCCTGCTGCGCCTGGTGGAGCTTGGCGTGGTGCCTGTTGTCAACGAGAACGATACCGTTACCGTCGACGAGATCAAGTTTGGCGACAACGACACGCTGGCGGCGCTTGTGAGCTGTCTGGTTTCCGCCGATCTGTGCGTGACGCTCTCGGACATCGATGGCCTCTACACCGCCAATCCGCACGAGGACCCCACGGCCGAGTTCGTCCCGGTTGTGCATAAGATCGATGCCAAGATTATCGCCTCGGCGGGCGATTCTTCCACATCGGTGGGCACGGGCGGCATGATCACCAAGATTCGCGCGAGCCGCATTCTGATGACGGCGGGCATTCAAAGCGTGATTTGCTCGGGCGAGGAGCCCGATGCGCTTGTGCGTCTGGCCCGCGGCGAGAGCGTGGGTACGCTGTTCGATCCGCCAGCTGAGCGCCTGGACATCGCGCCGCGCAAGCTGTGGATCGCGCTGGGTGACAAGGCACATGGCTCGGTGACGGTCGATGATGGTGCTGCGAAGGCGCTGGTAAGCCGTGGCTCTTCCTTGCTTGCGGTGGGTATTCGCGAGGTCGATGGCGTGTTTTCCGAGGGTGATGTGCTCGACGTGTGCGACCCGAGCGGTATGGTCGTCGCCCGCGGTATCGCCGAGGCCGATTCGGACGTGCTGGAGCTTGCCGCCGGCCGCCGTCAGGACCAGATTGCCAGCAACCGCCTGCTGGCAGATCTGGCCGAGAAGCCCGCGATCCATCGAGATAATCTGATCGTCTTTGCCTAACCAATTGACGCTGCAAACGCCCCTAAGCGGCAATCTGACGTTCAATCGTCGGGCATGACCAAAAGGTCAATGCCCTCCTCTTTCACGTCACCTTGCTTGCTTAGGGGCGTTTTCGCTTTCCGTCCTCTTCCTGCGGCATTGTCGTTGCCGGCACTTGGGGACGTTCCTTTTGTGCCGGCAGGTGGGGACACTCCTTTGCTAGAAGATCCGGCGCAGGTCTCCTCGGTTGAGGGCTTCGTCGAAGAGGCATTTGAACACCACGCTGCCGTGCAGGCCGTCGTGCTCGAACTCGTTCGTCACCCAGGCATGCGAGTTGCCCACGCGGCTGAGCGTATCGAGCTGCAGGCCCGAATCGACGTACATGTCGTCGAAATACACCGCGGCCTGGAGCGGCACCTCGTTGCAGGCCAGGCGTTGCGGGTCGTAGATCTTGTCCCAGCTGGTGTCTTCCATCAGCAGGTCCATGGCGGGTTTAAACGGCTTAAGCTCGGGCATCTGCTCGAACATCCACGGGAACATGGCCTCGCCGGTAAACATGAGCGGGCGCGCGAGCGTGTCGAACTCGGCGCGGTGTGCCTTCTCTTCAGCCGCGGCCCAGCCAATGGGCATGGTGTCACCGTCGGCGTATATGAACTCCTGCAGCGTCCAGTACAGCGGATTCGTGCGCGTGTTGGTGCGCTCGAAGGCGCGCATCAAAAAGCTGTCGGATACCGAGGCACCGCAGGTCAGTGTACCGTCGCCTGTAACAAACGCGTGATCGATAATCCAATGCATGCGCTCAAAGCTCGGCTTCATGCCAAAGTCGCTGCCCATGAGCTGTAGGCGCTCGACCGTCATCGGCGAGCCGTCGGGCAGCACGGGCTTCTGAGCCTCGAGCGCATCGGCAAGAGCCGCCACGCGCTCGACGTCGGCGGGGTAGCGGTCGTAATACTGCTGTGTCTTGGCAGCCATGCGCGGGAAGGTGTGCGCGTAGACCTCGCTTGCGCTCGCCGGCACGTGGGGGATGCCGCCGCAGGTAAAGCTTGCCGCCACGCCCTCGGGGAAGA
>CAJMOP010000166.1 GCA_905215115.1 uncultured bacterium
TGCCCACGCCGATGATCTCGAGGATGCGCGCGACGGAGTCGCCGATGGCGGGCGTGGGAGCCAGCGACAGGTCGACGATGCCCTTCTCGACACCCAGGCGATGGGCGGCCTCGCGGCTCATGAGCTCGCCGGCACGGGTGATCTTAAAGGCGGTCTGCTTAATCTTTTCGGCGACTTCCATCATCGATGCGGAATCGGGCAGCGTCTCCAGGGCTGCGGCCATAACGCCGGGGCCCGAGACGCCTACGTTGATGACGGCGTCGGCCTCGCCACCGCCGTGGACGGCGCCCGCCATAAACGGGGAGTCCTCGACCATGTTAGCAAAGCAGACAAACTTGGAAGCGCCGACGGAATCCTGGTCGGCCGTGAGTTTAGCGGCATCGATGATGGTCTGGGCGGCCATAAGCACGGCGTCCATGTTGATGCCGGCGCGCAGGCTGGCGACGTTGACGCTGGAGCAGACACGGCTCGTGGTGGCGAGTGCCTGGGGGATGGACTGGATGACGCGGCGGTCGGCGTCGCCGATGCCCTTCTGGACGAGTGCGGAGAAGCCGCCCAGGTAATCGATGCCGAGCGTCTCGGCCGCGCGGTCGAGGGCATGCGCGATGGGGGTGAGGTCCTCATCCTTGCAGCACGCGGCGATCTGCGCCACCGGGGTGACGGAAACGCGCTTGTTGACAATGGGGATACCGTACTCGCGCTCGAGGTTCTCGGCGGTCTCGACCAGATGCTCAGCCGTGTGCGTCACATGGTCGTAGATCTTCGTGCACATGCGGTCGAGGTTCTCGTCACCGCAACCCATGAGCGAAACACCCATGGTGATGGTCCTGATGTCGAGGTTCTGTTCCTCAACCATGCCGCGGGTTTCCGCGATTTCTGCGGGCGTGATCGCCATCCTTGCGCTCCTATCTGCCAAAACGAGCATAGTCTTTTCTATTCTAACGTGCCGCACGTGCCAAGTGGCGCATGCGGCACGTTTTGGTGCGGGGTTGTTTCCGTTGTGTTACCGTCCAAAGACCTCTTCGGCGATACGGGCGCTTTCGGCGGCATCCTTGGCGTAGTAGTCTGCGCCGATCTGCTTGGCGTATTCGGGGGTGAGCACGGCGCCGCCCACGATAATCTTGACGCCCGGGACCTCGGCATGAAGCAGCTTGATGGTCTCCTCCATGGCGACGACCGTGGTGGTCATAAGCGCCGAGAGGCCGACGAGCTTGATGTCGCGCTCCCGCACGGTCTTGAGCACCTCTTGCGGGTCGACGTCGCGGCCTAGGTCAAAGACGGTATAGCCGTAGTTATCGAGCAGCATCTTGACGATGTTCTTACCGATGTCGTGGATGTCGCCCTTGACGGTGGCCACGCAGATCTTGCCCTTGTCGGCAATCTCGCCGGCGGGCATCAGGCGCTTGATGGTGTCAAAGCCCACGCGTGCGGCCTCGGCCGAGGCCATAAGCTGCGGCAAGAAGAACTTGCCCTGGTCAAAGAGGACGCCAACCTCGTCGAGGGCGGGGATAAAGTGATTGTTGATGAGGTCCATGGCGTCGTGATCTGCCAGTAGACGCTCGGTCTCGGCAGCGATCTCGCCTTTGCGGCCCGAGACGACCATGCGACGAATCGGGTCGTCATTGCCGTCGGGGGTGGTGGCGCTGGCAGCGGGCGCGGCGTCGGTCGATGCGGTCTGAGCTGCCGCCGGGTTGGCGGCAATCTTATACGGATCGGTCCAGCCGGCGTAGCGCTCGATGTATCCGGTCGAGCCCTCGTCCTCGACGCTCAGCACGCGATAGCTGTAGACGGTATCCATAAAGCGCTTGGAACCTGGGTTCATGATGGGGGCGTCCAGGCCCGCGCCAAAAGCGGCAGCCAAAAAGACCGAGCCCAGCAGCGGGCGGGCAGGCAGGCCAAAGCTGATATTCGACACGCCAAGCGCGCATTTGACGCCCAGGCGCTCCTTACACATAGACATGGCGCGCAGGATCTGCTCAGCCTGGCGTTGATTGGTCGAGGCGGTCATGACCAGGCAGTCGATGAGGATGCGGTCCGGGCCGATGCCGTAGCGGGCGGCCTCGGCCACGATGCGCTCGGCGATGGCGAAGCGAGCCTCGGCGGTATCGGGGATGCCGCCTTCGTCGAGCGTGAGGCCGACGACGTTGGTTCCATAGTGGGCGACCAGCGGAAAGATCTCATCCATGATCTGCTGCTTGCCGTTGACCGAGTTGATGATGGGCTTGCCGGCGTAGCGGCGTACGGCGGCCTCGACAGCGGCGGGATCGGTGGAGTCGATCTGCAGCGGCAGGAGCGTGGAGCCCTGGAGCTGCTCGGTGGCCTGCTGGATAATCTTGACCTCGTCGATCTCGGGCAGGCCCACGTTAACGTCCAGGATATCGGCGCCCTGTTCTTGCTGGCTGATGCCCTGACTTACGACGTAGTCCAGATCGCCGTCGCGCAGGGCCTGCTGCAGGCGCTTTTTGCCGGTGGGATTGATGCGCTCGCCGATGACGGCGATCTTGTGGCCATCGCAGGGAAGGTCCACGACCGTCTGGGCGCTCGTGACCGACATGCTGGGCTTGCGATGGCGCGGACTGGGCGTGTGGTTGTCGATAAGCGTGCGCAAGGCCGCCATGTGCACGGGCGTGGTGCCGCAGCAACCGCCCACGACGCTCACGCCATCCTTGATAATGCCGGCGACGGCCGCGGCGTACTCGGGCTCCTGGATATCAAAGACGGTGTTGCCGTCGTCGTTCACGCGGGGCAGTCCTGCGTTGGCCTGCACCATGATGGGCTTGTCGGTAACGGTGAGCATGCGTGCAGCGAGTCCCCGGAGCTCGGCCGGGCCCTGGCTGCAGTTGATGCCCAGGACATCGGCGCCGATGGCATCGAGCGTGATGGCGGCAACCTCGGGACTCGTGCCCAGGAAGGTGCGACCGTCTTCCTCAAAGGTCATGGTGGCAAAGACGGGCAGGTCGGAGTTCTCGCGGCAGGCGAGGACGGCCGCCTTGATCTCGGCAAGGTCGGTCATGGTCTCTATAATAAAGAGGTCCACACCCGCGGCGACGCCGGCGCGCACTTCCTCGGCAAAGAGGTCATAGGCCTCGTCGAAGCTGAGGGTACCCAAGGGGCGAAGCAGCGCGCCGATGGGGCCGATATCGCCGGCGACGTAGTGGGCGCCGGCCGCGCGGGCGCAGGTGACTGCCGCGGCAAAGACGTCTGCCACG
>CAJMOP010000167.1 GCA_905215115.1 uncultured bacterium
AGCGACCTCGTCCCACACGTCCTGGACCGTCTCCCACTCAAAGCCCACGGCAGCCGCCTTGCGCGACACCTTCTGAGCCTGCATCAGCGCCGGCAGGTGCGTGGGCACACCGTCGAGCAGACCCTCGGGTGCGGCCCCGCCTGCCGCCACGGCCTGGTCTTTGGCGGCCTTCTCGGCAAGCTTGACCTCGTCCCAAATCTTGAGCACCTCGTCGGAGTTGTCGGCATCCGCATCGCCAAACACGTGCGGGTGACGACGGATGAGCTTGGCGTCGATATCGCGCGCCACATCGGCCAGCGAAAACTCGCCGGCATCCGCCGCAATCTGCGCATGCAGTACGACCTGCATGAGCACGTCGCCCAACTCCTCGCGCAGGTGTGCCGCGTCGTCGGCCTCGATGCAGTCGAGCGCCTCGTAGGCTTCCTCGATCATGTTCTTGCCAATGCTGCGGTGCGTCTGCTCGCGGTCCCACGGGCAGCCGTCGGGCTGACGCAGGCGCCAGATGGTCTGCACCAGATGCTGCAGCTCGGCCGACGCGTCTACCAGCGTGGACAGGTCGCGCGAACCCTCGGCATTTTGCTGAGCCATATGCTCGGCCATGGTTAGTCCTCCCCCATGATCACATGGCGGAACGCGCCGCCCTCGTAGACGCCGTAGCTATGTGTGCCGTCCTTGGGGATGCTCACGCTGCCGGGATTGAAGAGCCACAGACCCGGGTGCGCGGCGCTTTCCTCGTTAACCTTGATGTGCGTATGGCCGTAGACGAGCGCGGAGCCCTCGGGCAGCGCGGGCGCGTGGTCAACGCTGTTATGCATGCCGGCGCCAAAGACGTGGCCGTGCGTCAGGAACAGTTCACGTCCGGTCTCGTCGAATAGTGTGGCGTAGTCAGCCATGACGGGGAAGTCGAGGACCATCTGGTCGACCTCGGCGTCGCAGTTGCCGCGCACCGCGATGATGCGGTCGGCCAGGGCGTTGAGCAGCGGAATCACGCGTTTGGGGGCGTAGTCGCGCGGCAGGTCGTTACGCGGGCCGTGGTAGAGCAGGTCGCCCAGCAGCACAATGCGGTCGGGCTGTTCGGATTCGATGGCAGTGCAGAGGCGCTCGGCCCAGTATGCCGAGCCATGGATGTCGGAAGCGATGAGGTATTTCATGGGGAGTCCTTTCGGTGGGGTTAATTGGATTGGCGCGGCGCGTCACTCGCCCGCATCACTCAAATCGCAACGCCGCGGCTTGGGCCGCTTGCATCACGCGTTGGAGCGGCACGTTGTGCTCGCGGGCAAGGCGAGCACAGTCCTCGTACTCGGGCGCCGCACGCTCACTGCCGTCGGGCAGGGTGGCTACTTTGACGGCCACCTCGCCCCAAGGCGTCGCTACCTGCTCAAAACGACGCGGCAGGCAGACGCGTTCCATCGCCTGGCGACGAACGGCGTTGGTCGTGGTTTCCAAAAAGATAATCGTCTGCAGGCGTTCGATATCCTCATGCGAGCAAATCACCTGCAACTGCCATCCGGGGCGGCCCTTTTTGCAGTAGAGGGGCAGCCAGTGCACCTCGCGGGCGCCGGCCTCGCGCAGGCGGTCGGCGGCGTAGGCGAGCACCTCGGGCGACGCGTCATCGATGTCGCACTCCAGCTTGACGATAGTTTCGGGCGCATCGGTCTCGCGGGACAGCGGAGATGTACTTCCACGTTGCATACGGTCCGAATCCTTTCCGCACGGGCTCGTTTTATTCACCCAAACGCTAGCACATCGGACGTGGCACAGGCGTGACTTTCGTCCGTCGCCGCCCTCACCCCTATCCAAACGTGTACGTCAGCCTCCAAACATGTCATTTTTTGTCGGTTTTGGAGGCTGACGTACACGTTTTGGAGCGAGGCCGCACACGATCAGAATTGCGCCCGCACTCCGTCCACCACAAAGTTCGCCGCACTCAACAATTTTGGACTTTCTACGCAGTTCATCGACCAAAAATTACCCTCGGCATACTTACCCGCTGCACGATGTTACTCTAGTTGCATTTGGCTAACTAAGCGGCTGCCGAGGACCCCGCCCGGCACCGTTACGGCATAGGAGGTTTCATGTTCGAGAAGCGGCTCTTCTCCCTGGTTCCGCAGGCAACGCCCTACATTGTGGCGAGCGTCCTGTTTAAATGGATCGCGCTCATGGCAAACATCACGGTGATGTGGGTGCTTGCGCGCATCTTGGGCGGCATCGTCACGGACGGTCTTTCCGCCGCGCTCGCCGTCGATGCCCTCGCACAGGCGGCCTTGCCGCTCGCCGGCGCCATCATCGTGCGCGCCGCCGCCATCTATCTGGCGCAGCGTTCCGGTGACAAGGCCGCCTTCAAAGCCGTCCGCCGCGTGCGTTCGCTCGTCTACGACAAGCTCACCGCGCTCGGCCCGTCCTATACCGAAACCGTCCCCACCGCCGAGGCCGTGCAAACCAGCGTGGAGGGCGCCACGCAACTCCAGGTATACTTTGGCGGCTATCTGCCGCAGCTCTTTTTTGCCGGCCTGGCACCCATCACGCTGTTCGTGCTGCTCGTAGGCCAAGCGGGACTTCCCGCCGCGCTGCTGCTCGTATGCGTCCCGGTCATCCCCATCTCCATCATGATGGTCATGCGCAACGCAAAAAAGATCGGTTCCGAGTATTGGGGCAGCTACGTCGATCTGGGCGGCATGTTCCTGGAGGCCGTTCAGGGTCTTACCACCCTTAAGGTGTATCAGGCCGACCGCGACTGGCACAAGCGCATCAACGCCGAGTCCGAGCGTTTCCGCACAGCGACCATGCGCCTGCTGGTGATGCAGCTGCGCTCCATTTGCGTTATGGACCTGGTCGTCTATATGGGCGCCGCGCTCGGCATTATCGTAGCCACGCTGCAGCTCGCCACGGGCAAAATTGGCTTTGAGGCGGCCTTTCTAGTCGTCTTTCTGTCGCAGGAGTTCTTTTTGCCCATGCGCCGCCTGGGATCGCTGTTCCACACGGCCATGAACGGCATGGCCGCCTCGCGCCGCATGTTTGGCATTTTGGATACGCCCGAGCCCGAGCGCGGCGATGTTGAGCTTGACGGTCGCGGCGATATCGAGCTCGCGGGCGTGAGCTATGCATACGGCGACCGCACGGTGCTGGACAGCGCCAGCGCGACCATTGCGCACGGCTCGCTCGTGGCACTCGTGGGCGAA
>CAJMOP010000168.1 GCA_905215115.1 uncultured bacterium
CTCCTTGTGGCCCACGGCGCGGCCGGTGGCAAAGGCGTCGTCGCTCTCGACGGGGATGATCTCGTCATAGACCTGGGTGTCGAGGACGTCGGGCACAAAGCCGGCGCCGATGCCCTGGATCTTGTGCGGGCCGGCCTGGCCCTTGGAGAGCACCGGGGAGGTGGCGGGCTCGACGGCGACGACCTTAATCTCGGGGTTCTGCTCCTTGAGGAACTCGCCCACGCCGGTCACGGTGCCGCCGGTGCCAACGCCGGCGACGAAGATGTCGACCTGGCCGTCGGTGTCATCCCAGATCTCGGGGCCGGTCGTGGCCTTGTGGATGGCCGGGTTCGCGGGGTTCACAAACTGGCCGGCGAGTATGCTGTTGGGGGTCTCCTTCTGCAGCTCCTCGGCCTTGGCGATAGCGCCCTTCATGCCCTTGGAGCCGTCGGTGAGCACGAGCTGCGCACCGTATGCCTGCATCAGCTTGCGGCGCTCGACGGACATGGTCTCGGGCATGGTGATGATCACCTTGTAGCCGCGAGCCGCCGCCACCGAGGCGATGCCGACGCCGGTGTTGCCGCTCGTGGGCTCGATGATGGTGTAGTCACCGCCGCGCACGAGCTTGCCTGCCTTCTCGGCCTCGTCAATCATGTTCTTGGCGACGCGGTCTTTAACGGACCCGGCGGGGTTGAAGTATTCCAGCTTGACGAGCACGCGGGCCTTGAGGTCCTCATCGGCCTCAAAGTGGGTGAGCTCCAGGAGCGGGGTGTGGCCGATAAGCTGATCGATGGACGTGTAAACCTTGCTCATGATGAACCTCCAAAGCGTTCAAATGACTGGATACCGTGTGGTTTTACGGTGCGTCTAGCAGCTAAACCCATAAACCTTATAGGTTGTTCGTTTAGCTGTTGGGAAGCATAGTAGACAGTAAAGCCTAGTAACGCAATAGGAAATAGAAGATTATTACGAGTCGATTAACCATCTTGACGGGAATAGGTATTTTCAAAACCAATTTTTCGGCTAGAATTTCTACGAATTAAAAGACCGAAAGGCAGCTATATATGTTGGTTTCCACAAAGGGCAGATATGCCCTGCGCGTTATGGTCGACCTGGCCGAGCACCAGGCGACAGGCCGTATCCCGCTTAAAGAGATTGCGGCGCGTCAGGGTATTTCGGAGAAGTACCTCGAGAATATTCTGGCTACGCTCGTGCGCGCCAACATGCTCTCGGGCATGCGCGGCAAGGGCGGCGGCTATGTGCTCACGCGCCCGCCCGAGCAGTACACGGTGGGCGAGATCTTGCGCCTGACCGAGGGCAGCCTGGCGCCGGTCGCCTGCCTGGATGGCGACTGCAAGGGTTGTTCGCGCTCTGACGAGTGCCCCACGCTCGACGTGTGGAAGAACCTGGACAAGCTTATCAACGACTACCTCGACGGTGTGACGCTCGATCAACTTGTCGCTCCCAACGAAGGCTACGATTACGTCATCTAACCCACACCTGCCATTTGGGGACGGGGTAGAAATGGTAGATTCTCTCGTCCTTTGAGACTTGACAAATAAGAAGGCCGCCCATTTTTGCGATGGGCGGCCTTTGTTTTGGGTCGATATGACGGTTCGTATTGAACAGTTCTAGCCCTCGGCGATGCTATCGAGAATGCTGCGCATGATGGATACCAGGATGCTGCCCATAAAGGCCGATCCAAAGCTGGCAATGGAGATGCCCGCGCCCAGCAGATTGACCGACAGGTAGCTGGCCAGCTCGAGCATAAAGCTGTTGACTACGAGCTGAAAAATACCAAGCGTAATAATAGTGAGCGGCAGTGAGATGACAGTCAGGAACGGCTTGACGAGCGAATCGACGATGTTGAGGAACAGTCCCACAAAGGCGAAACAGACCCAGGCCTCGGCAAAACCGAAGGGTTGGATGCCGGGGACGAGGAACGTGGCGATCGCGATGGCAATCGAGGTGAAGAGCCAGTTAAGCATAAAGCGCATGGTGTGAATCCTTTCTTGCGCATGGCGTGGTGAGGGAGCGTGAGGGGCACATGCCTTTGCAACTTGGATGGGTGCGGGGCACGGCCCTGTTTGGGCGCCCATTGTCTCAGATATTCGTGGAGCTTGCGTGCGCATTCGGTTTCAAAACGGCGTTCGTCCTGAAAAACGCGCCGCTGGCAGAGAGTCTTGTCGCTTTAGTTTGGTGGTGTGCTACACTGCTACGGGCAAAAGCCACAGGCGTTGCCCTATTGCATAGAACGGGCGAACGATGCCCGATGTCAGTATCAACTTCGATGCCTTATGGCGGGTTTGGCGGTGATCGATGAATATCGAGAACATGTTTGACAAGCCTGATGTCAAGCAGCTGGTCCACGCATTTAGTCTTTTGGATGACGAGAAGGATATCCAGGCGTTTTTGACCGATATCTGCACGCCGCGCGAGATCTGCGATCTTTCGCAACGTCTGCAGGTTGCGCGTTATCTGGATGAGGGCGAGCCTTATGTTGAGGTTCAGGCCCGCACCGGCGCTTCGTCCACCACGGTGAGCCGCGTGTCCAAGGCGCTTAATGGCGAGTACGGTGGCTATCGCAAGATCCTCATCAAACTGGAGGATGGCGAGTAGGCCATCGGCGACAAACGAATTGCGCAGAACCGTCCCTTCGGGGGCGGTTTTTTGATCCCTTGGGGACGGAGGAAATCTGTTGGCGTGGGGCAAATCTGTCCGCGTGGGTGGGTAGGATGGAAGTGTTGAATATTGCGAACGGTTTGAGTGGAGGACCATGCCTGTTCGAATCTATACCACCAACGCCGGCGCGGATTTGAGCGATGCCGAGGCGGCGCTGCTCGCCGACCTGGTTGCCCGCCACGGGCGTGCCGTTTTGCTGGTGCCTACGTTTGCCGAGCTCGACCTGTGCCGTCATGATGCAGCGGAAGCTGGGGTTTCACTGGGTATCGATTACAAGACCCCTTCGTCGTGGCTCCGTTCGCTGTGGGAGCTTATGGGCGACGGGCGCAGCTTTGTGGATAACCTTCAGCGCCAGATGCTGTTCTCGGACATGATCGACCGCCGCGACGACGCTGCTCTGCAGCCGCTCTCGCGCAGCCAGGGCACGGTGCGCATGCTTGCGCGTATGGCCCGCGATGTG
>CAJMOP010000169.1 GCA_905215115.1 uncultured bacterium
TTAGCGCTCAAAAAGCAGGGATTATGAACATATTCAGTTTTACGGCTCATTTCGGCTGAGGGTAAAAGAACTTTCCGCTAAGCGATAGACTGTATGTAAACACAGTATTGCAAGGACGCGGAACATGCCTCATGTGGCGGCCAGGACGGCCAGCCGGGATCGGGATACTGGTCGTTACCAGAGCCACCGACCCGAGCAAACCCTTCTCTATCAGATCGTTGACGAGTATTACCCGGCATTCGCTGCGCTTATGGCAGAGCAGGGAAAGGAATTGCCGGGCTATGTGCAACGGGAATTTGAAGAATTTCTCCAATGCGGGCGGCTGGAGCATGGCTTTCTACGGGTTCGCTGCGAGTCTTGCCACGCCGAGCACCTGGTCGCTTTCAGCTGTAAGCGTCGCGGTTTCTGCCCGAGCTGTGGGGCGCGGCGGATGGCCGAAAGTGCCGCCTTGCTGGTTGATGAAGTACTGCCTGAACAACCCATGCGTCAGTGGGTGTTGAGCTTCCCGTTTCAGCTGCGTTTCCTGTTTGCCAGCCGGCCCGAGATCATGGGGTGGGTGCTGGGCATCGTTTACCGCGTCATTGCCACGCACCTGGTCAAGAAAGCGGGCCATACCCACCAAGTGGCCAAGACGGGCGCGGTCACCCTGATCCAGCGTTTTGGATCGGCGCTCAATCTGAATGTTCACTTCCACATGCTGTTTCTCGACGGTGTGTATGTCGAGCAATCCCACGGCTCAGCGCGTTTCCGCTGGGTCAAGGCGCCGACCAGCCCAGAGCTCACCCAGCTGACGCACACCATCGCCCACCGGGTGGGTCGCTATCTGGAACGGCAAGGCCTGCTGGAACGGGATGTCGAAAACAGCTATCTGGCCTCGGATGCGGTGGATGACGACCCGATGACACCCCTGCTGGGGCACTCGATCACTTACCGTATCGCTGTCGGTTCACAGGCGGGGCGAAAGGTGTTCACTTTGCAAACTCTGCCGACCAGTGGTGATCCGTTCGGTGACGGGATTGGCAAGGTAGCCGGGTCCAGCCTGCACGCCGGCGTGGCGGCCAGGGCCGATGAACGCAAGAAGCTCGAACGGCTGTGCCGGTACATCAGCCGCCCGGCGGTATCCGAGAAGCGGCTGTCGTTAACACGAGGCGGCAACGTGCGCTACCAGCTCAAGACGCCGTACCGGGACGGCACCACGCACGTCATTTTCGAACCATTGGATTTCATTGCAAGGCTGGCCGCCCTGGTACCGAAGCCCAGAGTCAACCTAACCCGCTTCCACGGGGTGTTCGCACCCAACAGTCGGCACCGGGCGTTGGTCACGCCGGCAAAACGGGGCAGGGGCAACAAGGTCAGGGTGGCTGATGAACCGGCAACACCAGCACAACGGCGAGCGTCGATGACATGGGCGCAACGGCTCAAGCGTGTTTTCAATATCGACATCGAGACCTGCAGCGGCTGCGGCGGCGCCATGAAAGTCATCGCCTGCATTGAAGACCCTATAGTGATCAAGCAGATCCTTGATCACCTGAAGCACAAAGCCGAAACCAGCGGGACCAGGGCGTTACCCGAAAGCCGGGCGCCACCGGCTGAGCTGCTCCTGGGTCTGTTTGACTGACGAGCCTGAAGGCCAACGATACCAATCAAAATGCTGCGTTCACAGCGCCGCGGCAGGGATCCGCCGTGCTGGTTGTCGGAAAAGGAGCCGCTAGTGGGAAAGAGGAGGGTAAATTTTCAGCGTTGCTGGCTCCCCGTCAGCCGGATTGGGTTGCATCGCAGGGGTGTCGAAAGAGTCAACTGCGGTCCAAAGCTGTTGGACTTGGGTGAAAAGGGCGTTTATTCTTCCTATACGTTGTCGGCAGCGGGCCAAAAAGGAATACGTCCATGCCCATCGAGGTGAAACCGGCTGTGAGCGCGGGTTCAAGCATATAGCCCGACAGGCGCGTATCCTTGCCGATCACGACACGATGGCGGTGGTCACCGCGACGAAAGACACGGCCAGCCGCCATGCCGACGCGCAAGGCGGTTTCCGCCGTCATCGCGCCTTCGTTGGCTTTGCCACGAATACCGTCTGTGCCGAAATATTTGCGCACCATAAGGTCGATTATCCTGTCGTCGGGTCGCCCTCAAAGGGGACATGCCTGCTGAACCGCGAATATAGAGAAATATCCCGAATGTGCAGTTAACGAATTCTTGCGGTTTCTTTCAGCGCCGCCAATACCGCCAGCCCGTCGCGCAAGGGGCGCGGCTCGTGTGTGCGGATGAAGTCAGCTCCACCTGCGGCGGCGGCAAGCTCTGCAGCGAGTGTCGCGGCCCCGACATCCCCCGGACCACGGCCTGTGAGCGCGCGCAGAAAGGATTTGCGCGAAACAGACAGAAGCACCGGCAAATCGAAGCGCAGCCGCAATTCATCGAACCGCGCCAGCACCGAGAGCGAGGTTTCGGGAGCAGCCCCCAGAAAAAACCCCATGCCGGGATCAAGGACAAGGCGGTTGCGTTTGATACCGGCACCCGTCAGCGCCGCGATGCGCGCGTCAAAGAACGCCGCAATGTGATCCATGATGTCGCCAGCGGGTGCCTCGCGCCGATCTGCCTGCCCGTCTTGCACCGAATGCATAACGACGAGTTTGGCAGATGATTTCGCCAATTGCGGATAGAACGCAGCGTCTGGAAAACCGCGAATATCATTGAGATAGGCCACACCACGCGACAAGGCATAGGCTTGCGTCGCGGGTTGATAACTGTCGAGCGAGACGGGAATGCCATCTGCCTTGAGCGCGTCCAGCACCGGCGCGATACGCGCGATTTCTGTGTCGGACGAAACAGGCGCGGCGTCGGGATTGCTGGATGCCGGACCGAGGTCGATCACATCTGCCCCCTCGGCCATCAGCTTACGCGCCTGCGCAATGGCTGCGTCTGGCGCCAGATACCGGCCTCCATCGGAGAAACTGTCCGAGGTTATGTTGACGATGCCGAAAATAATGAGCGATTTATTCATGGGGGCTTCTATAATAATACCTAAAATCCGCAGGTAGTTAATTAGGATGTTTAAAGATTCTGATTATCCGTTTATGCACCTGTTATATTCGCAATTACTAGTCTGTCAAAG
>CAJMOP010000170.1 GCA_905215115.1 uncultured bacterium
CCGGCGGCAAGATGGAAACGCTGGAGCAGGCCATCGAGCGCGCAAGCGTCGACTCGCCGAGCGTCACCACCGGCGACGCCGACCTGGCGAGCATCGAGGTCGCACTCAACCGCCTGCTGCGCCAGATGCAAGAGGCAAAGCTGCAGCAGATGCGCTTTGTCAACGATGCGAGTCACGAGCTGCGCACGCCCATCGCGGTGATTCAGGGTTACGTGAACATGCTCGACCGCTGGGGCAAAGACGACCCGGACGTGCTGGCAGAATCCATCACCTCGCTCAAAGCCGAAAGCGAGCATATGCAGGAGCTCGTGGAGCAGCTGCTGTTTTTGGCACGCGGCGATGCCGGGCGCACGGTCCTGCGGCGTGCGAATACCAACCTGGCCGCACTGGTCGGCGAGGTATGCGAGGAATCGCAGATGATCGATGCCGCGCACACATATCGACTGGCGTACGATGCCGCACTTACCAGCGACCCGCGCTGCGACGCGCCCGTTGACGTGGCGCTCGTGAAGCAGGCTCTGCGCGTGATCGTGCAGAACGCCGCCAAGTATTCGGACGCGGGCACATCCATCTCGTTTGGCGTGACGCCGGATGCGGGCGCGGGCACGATCGACATAAGTGTTGAGGACGAGGGTATCGGCATGAACCAGGAATCCGCAGCTCACGCGTTTGAACGGTTCTATCGCGCCGACAACGCACGCGATGCCGGCGCGCAGGGCTCGGGTCTGGGGCTCGCCATTGCCAAGTGGATCGTCGACAGCCATGGCGGTGTCATCGGCGTGACCTCAGTCGAGGGCGTCGGCAGCCGCTTTACGATTCGCCTGCCGCGGTAGGGGCGTCTCTCACGAATCGAAGGTGAATGCTTTTCCGCGAAGTGAACGACCTATTTTGGACCCCCGAAGCATCCACACTTTTTGACGCCAAAACCGCAGGAAAAACCTTACGAAACCGCAGGAAACGGTGCCTCCAAAGTGTCGATGCTCCAGGGGTCCGATTTCACTCGTTCACTTCGCGGAAAAGCATTCACCTTCGTTTTACGGCAGCCCGTCAGTCACCCTCTCGGCATTAAAAATGGGGTAAGGCCACGTGGCCTTACCCCATTTTTCGTTAGCTATAGCAGCCTGTGCGCTACTCGCGGCACAGGTGCACGGCGAAGCCGGCGAACTCGCGCTTAAAGTACACGAGCTTGGTGCCGCCGTCGGGCAGCAGCACGCGCGACTCCTCGTTGACCTCGAGCCCGCGCTCGGCAAACCACTTCTCGGCCGCATCGATGTCGTTGACGGCAAAGCCAATGTGGCCCTTGGTGCCACGACCGTTCTGCTTCATGACCTCGATCAGCGAATCGTTAAAGTACGAAACCGGGGTCTCGATAACGGGCAGGCCCATCATCGTCGAGAACAGCTCCGCGATCTCCAGGGCATCTGCCGGGTCGGTGGCGTTAATGCCCACATGGGCAACGCGCATGCCAAAGAGCTCGACCGGATTGGCGTTCTGCTCACTCATACAGTCAGCGCCTACTGAGCCATGACGTCGAGGACGGCCTTCTCGGCAGCGACGCGGTTCATGCCGGTCATGAAGGGCACGCCGCTCACGTACGGGCAGGTGAGGCCCTCGGGAGCAACGGTGGTGGCGATCAGCAGGTCGGCGCCCTCGTCGCAAGCGTCCTTGGCCTCGGAGATGGCGCACTGCACGATCTCATACTTGCCGGCATAACCGTTGGCGTCGAGCATGGTGGCGACCTTCTGGGCAACGAGCGTGGAAGTAGCAGCGCCAGCACCGCAAGCCAAAACGATCTTCTTCATAGGTAATGTCTCCCTTCATGGTTTACTTTAGGTAAGTGTACCGCAGCGAGCGATGGCACTCAGCCTCGATGAGCTTTTATGCCAGTTTGCTTGTGCGCTGCGTATAATACATCTAGTACGTGTTGTCATACCGCTCGCTTTATGAGCGACTAAGGATCCTAACATGCCCGATTCCCGCACACTCTGGACCGCCGTCGTTATCATCTGTATCGCCGTGTCGGTGTTCTTTAGCGTCAAAAAACGCACTACGTTTAAACGCCTGCAACAGTTGATGGCCGCTAAGCAGTGGGACGAGTTCGATCGCTTGCTCGACGACAAACTCACCAGCATGCTGTACCCGCGCTACAACCGCGACTACCTGCGCCTGAACTCCTATCTGCTGCGCGAGGACCACAAGCGCGCCAGCGAGATGTTCGACCTGCTGCTGGGACTCAACCTGCCCAAGATGCAGCGCGTCGACCTGGTCATTAAGGCCTTTAACTACTACGTTGGCCAGGAGGACCGCAAAAAGTCCAAGGAGTTGCTGCACGAGATCAAGGGCTTTGAGGGCGGCCAGGCCGAGGCAGTTGCGCACGAGTGCCAGCTGATGTACGACACGATGATCCTCAAGCGCCACAACGACATTCCCGAGCTGGAGCGCATGCTCGAGGATGTCGGCGACGACCCGGTCAAGCGCTGCCGCCTGGAGTACCTGCTGGCCCTGCAGTACAAGAACAAGGGCGACGAGGCCAAGTATGCCGAGTACTTGGAAAAGTCGGGCCGGCACTCGATGGCTGTCAACGCGTAACGGACGGCTTGTGCTAGACTTCTAGTCTCACGGGGGCGTGGCGGAATTGGCATACGCAGGAGACTTAAAATCTCTCGCCGCAAGGATTGTGGGTTCGAGTCCCACCGCCCCTACCACGTATTGTTTATGGGCCCGTGTCCCCAAGGGATGCGGGCCCGTTTCTTTTAGATGCTGGTGGGACTCGAACCCGCGAGGGGGCGAGCGTCAAGCGGACGCGCAGCGTCCGCAGCGAGCCGGCGAGGGCGCCGGCAGGCGGCCGAAGCCGGTGCGGATTTGCGCAGCAAATACGCAGACGTCCCACCGCCCCTACCATTTGGCTTTTACGGGCCCGTGTCCCCCGGGGATGCGGGCTCATTTCTTTTGAACGCCGTCAACTGCAGAGCAGATAATGAACTGCCTCCCATTTCTTGGACACAAGAAATGGGAGGCTTTTTTATGGCTG
>CAJMOP010000171.1 GCA_905215115.1 uncultured bacterium
TATCCGCGTGCGCGGCGCACGGGCATAACGGCGCCGTCGACCACGCGCACCACGGAGTCGTCGTAGCGCGAGAGAATCGCGCGGTCGTTGCCGAGCAGCGCGTCGGCGATGCCGGCGGCAACGAGATGCTCCCAGGCAAGTCCGTCATCAGTTTCGATAGGTTCCTCGCTCAGGTTTCCGCTGGTCATGACCAGCGCGTGCATATCATGCGACGCGGCAGCTGCAAGCAGCAGATGCTGAAGCGGTGTATAGGGGAGCATGACGCCGAGCTCGGGTAGATCGTGCGCGACGGATGGCGCGAGTGTGAGGGCATCGGGGGAATCTTCCTCGTCAACAGCACGTCGGCGCAACAGCACGATGGGGCGGATGCTACCGGCTAGCAAGCCGCGCTCGGCATCGTCGACAGGGCACAGTCGCTCAGTATCGGCAAGGCTGCGCACCATAACGGCAAGCGGCTTGTTGCTGCGGCGCTTGCGACGGCGCAGCTCGACCACCGCCTGCTCATTGGCGGCGTTACAGGCCAGATGGAATCCGCCCAGGCCCTTGATGGCGACAATACCGCCGCTGGCCAGCAGCTCGACACAGCGGTCAATAATGGCATCGCTGGTTTCGCGCGTGCTGCCGACGGCTGGCGTCGCCCCCGAGCCCTCGAGCTCCATGTCGCCCGCCGCCTCGCGCCAGGTAATATGTGGCCCGCAGTCAAAGCAGGCATCGGGCTGCGCATGAAAACGCCGGTCAAGCGGGTCGCCATACTCTGCGGCGCACTTGGGGCACATGGGAAAGCAATCCATCGACGTGGCCGCTCGGTCATAAGGCAGCGATCGGATGATGGTAAAGCGCGGCCCACAGTTGGTGCAGTTGATAAAGGGGTAGTGATAGCGTCGGTCGGCGGGGTCGAACAGTTCGCGCAGGCAGTCGTCACAGGTGGCGATATCGGGAGAGATGAGCGTCGTGTGCATGGTCTGATCCTGCGACGCTACGATACGAAAGACCTGCTCATCGTCGGCATCCCAAGCGTCGGGCTCCAGGTCTGCAACAGCGACATGCTCAACGCGGGCCGCGGCCGGCGCATGCTCCGACAGCGCGGCGACAAAGCCGTCAAGCGCCTCGACCGAAGCATGCGCCTCGATGTGCACGCCATCGCCCGCGTTGAGCACCCAGCCGCAGATGCCATGCGCCATAGCCTCGCGATACACAAATGGCCGCATGCCGACGCCCTGCACAATGCCCGTTACATGGATATGCACATGTCGCATGCGACCCTCTTTCGTTGAAACCCGCCAAAAAGGGACAGGTTTATTTTGGTAGGTTTTATCTGGGAAAACGCAACGCCCTAGGTGTGACCCGCCAAAACAAACCTGTCCCTTCTTGGCGGGTACGCCGCGCAAAGACCCGCTACAGCCCCAGGCTCTGCTTGGTGGCGGCGCAGGTGAGCTCGCCGTGCTTAACGCCGCGCAGCCCCAGCAATCGGTCCGCCAGCTCGTAGACGCGTTTGCCGCGACCCTTGAGCGCCAGAATCTCCAAGCAGTTGTGGTGGTCCAGATGCACGTGCATGGTCGAGACAATCTCGTCGGTGTAGTCGTGCTGCACCTCGTCCAGACGGCGCGTCAGATCGCCGGTATGGTGGTCATAGATCATGGTGAGCGAACCGATGACCTGCTCGTCGGGCGTGCGCATCTGCTCCTTGGCAATCGAGGCGCGAATCAGATCGCGTACGGCCTCGGATCGGTTAGCCACGTCCCCGCGGCGCGCGATCTGCTCGTCAAAGCGGCGCAGCAGGTCGTCGGGCGCGGTGACCGAAAAGCGGACCAGCTCGGAGCTGGAGCCGCTGCAGCGGCAGCTCGCATCGTCGTCCACACCGTGATCGTGCGCGTGCTCGTGTTCGGCCACGTTACACCAGTTTCACAGAGCCGACGGAGTTGTGATCTGCCTCGATGGCCTCCTCGTAGCCCTCGAGCGCATCGTGCGCCTCGTGCAGCGCAGACATGGCGGCCTCGAGCTTGGCGCCAATGCGCTCCATGTCAAAGTTCTCGGTCGCGTGCAGCAGCTGATGGCTCCACTCGTGAGCGAGCTCAATGGTGTCGTCGACCTGCTTGACGCTCATGGCAAGCTGGCTCATGTTCATTCCGACGTCATGCATGGGGAGTCTCCTTTTGTACGGGGCGATATGGTGGTTCAGATTCTACTACGCCCGCCTTGGGCGCCGCCGCATAAGAAAACGGGCGCGAGTCCGTCTGACCCGCGCCCGTTCACTGGGGGCTGTTTGTGTCTACCATACTATCCGTGGTCGCATGCCTTGCGTTTGGCACTCCGGTGAGCGGTGCGAAACCGCTCATGGACGGCAGACAAGTAACAAGCGTATTACAGATGTTTCTCCAGCAGTGCCTGAAGTCTTGCCTTGGGCAAGGCGCCGACCGAGCGGTCGACCTCCTCGCCGTTCTTAAAGACGATCAGCGTGGGGATGCTCATGACGCCAAACTTCATGGCCAGGTCCTGGTTGTCGTCGACGTTGCACTTGGCCACAGCCAACTTGCTGGCCAGCTCGTCGGCAACCTCGTCTACGATGGGCGAGAGCGAGCGGCAGGGGCCGCACCACGGGGCCCAAAAATCAACCAGTACGGGCAGGCTATCGTTGACGACAGCGCCGAAGTTCTCGGGGGTAATCTGCTTAATGTCAGCCATGGTGACCTCCATAATACGACGCGGCTCGGCCGCGTAAAACTCAGTACGACCGTGCTTATACCCAGCGGCCCGCAAAGCAACCACTCGCGGGCGGCTCTTTTATATAATGGTGGGCACGCAAACGATTGGAGAGCGCATGCCCACGTCACAAAGCCAGAAAAAAGAAGCCATCGCTCAGGCGACCGAGCAGGAGCTCGCGTCGCTTGCAGATCGCGGTGTGCGTATCGCGGGCAACGCGTGCTCGCCGATTGTGCTGGTCAAAGGCGATTTGGATGAAGCCGAGTGCTCGGGCGGCGAGCTGGCTGCCGGCGCGGATGGCGCCGCGTTGCGCAAGGCGCTCG
>CAJMOP010000172.1 GCA_905215115.1 uncultured bacterium
GACGCCCTCGGTCACGCCGGCGGCCTTGGCATCGCGCGCGAGCACGGTACGCGTATAGCTGATGGGCGCCCACAGGCTCTCGGGCCAGCACCAGCAGGTGACGTCGGAGACGCCATCGACCTCGGGCACCGGAACGCCCCAGTCGATGTTGCCGGTGATGCGGAAGGGCACGAGTGCCTTGCCGCTGCGGAAGCGCACGCCACCGTTGGCGAGCACCGCGTGGGCGTCGTCGCGCTCCTTCCAGCTGGGGAAGGTGACGGTAAAGCTGCTCTTGTTGCCCTCGGGCTCCAGCACGGTGTGCTCGGGGAGCTGGTCCTCGACGGCATCGAAGGCCTCGCGGAACTTGTTCTGGATGTAGAGCTGAGCCGGCAGCAGCCACTCCTCCATGGTCTTGGAGACCACGGAGCGAACCTGCGGGTTCTGGGCGAGCTTGGCGGTGTAGGTCTTCATAAAGTCGAGGTAGGCCGGCAGGTCAAAGTAGAGATTGTCGACCGGGCGCAGCTCGGGCACCTCGCCGGTGAGCTGGCTCTTGGGCGCGATGAGCTCCTCGGGCTCAAACTGGTGGCCCAGATCGCACTCGTCGGCATAAGCCTTCTCGGACTTGCAGCCCTGGATGGGGCAGCGGCCGATGACCTGGCGGCCGTTGAGGAACGTGCCGGCCTTGGCATCGTAGAACTGCAGCGTGGAGCGCTTGGAGATGGTGCCCTGCTCGTGCAGGCGCTCGATAATCTCCGCGGTCACCTCGTTGTGAATCTGCGCAGCCGGCTCAAGGCCCGAGCCGCCGTAGATGTCGCAGCTGATGTTGTAGTTGTTGAGGGTCGCGGCCTGGCGGGAGTGATTGGACTCGACATACTCGCCGATGGACTTGTCGTAGCCCTCGTTCTCCTTGAGCTTGCGGTAGCTCTCCATGATGGGCGAACCGTAGCAGTCGGTGCCCGAGGTGAAGATGACGTTTTCGCGGCCCAGGCGGTCGCGCAGGAAGCGGGCGAAGAAGTCGGCCGGGACAAAGACGCCGCCGACGTGGCCAAAGTGCAGACCCTTGTTGCCGTAGGGCTCGCCGGCGGTAACGATGGCGCGGCGCGGCCAGCTGGGACGGTCGTTCATGGAGTATTTGGATGCCATGGGACTCCTTCGCATATAGGTAAGAGCGCGGCCGGGCACGGGGTTCGGCGGCGCGGTGGTCAATTCGTGCATATCGTTCGACATTATCGCACATGCGGGCGGGTGCGTGGCAGGGGCGCTATCCTAAGATGCTATGAATGAGATTTCCAACATACATGCGTTTGAAGACGAGGATTTTCTGCACGCCTGCTTTGTGTGGGGGATGGTCGTAGTCGGCGTGTTTGCCGTGTGCCTGGTGCCGGTGTTTATGCTGCTGGGCGGACCTGCAGACTTGGATGCGGCTGACGCGGGCGGCTGGATGGCGGTCTTGGGCTGGATAGTCGGCTTGGCTGCGGTCTCAATGGCGTCGTTTGCCGTGCACGAGCTGGTGCATGCGGTGTTTTTTAAGCTGCTGGCGCCTGCGGGCGCGCAGGTGACCTTTGGCGCGAATCGTGAGACGGCGATGATCTATGCCTGCGCCGAGGGCGTTGTGTATTCGCGCCGGCGGTACATGGCGGTTTGCCTGGCGCCGACGGTTGTTGTGACGACAGCATTTGCCCTGGGGTTTGCGTTCTCGGACTATCCACTGCTGTGCTACCTGGCGGCTGGTCTGCACCTTTCGGGATGCACGGGCGACTGGTATTACGTGCGGACGATCCTGCGCGACCGCCGCATTGCCGCCTGCGAGGACACGTCCTTTGGCGTGCGCTTTTTCGCAAAGTAGTCTTTTTGGGACGGGGCTATTTTAGCTGCCATGATGTCGGTGTGAGTTTTCTGGGACGGGGATGTCGATGAAGTCGTTGTTGCTGCATGCGTGCTGTGCACCATGCTCGCTTGAGCCGGTTCGCCTGCTGCGCGAGGAGGGGTTTGAGCCCACGATTTGCTGGACCAATCCCAATATTCAACCGCGCGATGAATGGCAGCGTCGTTTGGACGAGCTGCGCCGGTGGTGTGCCGACGGCGACATCGAGCTCATCGAGGCCGGGGAGGACCGCGAACGCTGGGAGACCGGCGTGGCCCCGTTGGGTGCCGATCGTCCCCGTCGCTGTCGCGTGTGCTATGCCTTGCGCTTGGCCGAGGCATGCCGCGTTGCCCAGGAGCGCGGGTTTGAATATGTGGGTACGACGCTCGCCGTCTCGCCGTACCAGCTGTTCGACACGTGTAATGATGTGCTTGAGCGCTTGGCCGCCGCCCGCGGGCTCACCCCGGTGATTCGCGATTTTCGCCCGTATTATCCCGAGGCCACGCGTCGTTCGCGCGAGCTGGGCATGTATCGGCAGAACTACTGTGGCTGCCGCTTTTCGGCCGTTGAGGCGGCCATGGACCGCGCCCGCATCCGCGACGAGCGCAAAGCGTCCAAAAAGTAGTTCTTTTAGGCTGTCAGCCTGCTAGGATGTAGAGCGGACTTTAGCTATATAAGGAGAATCCGACGTGTCTATGCGTACCGATGATTTTGACTATAACCTTCCTGAGGAACTGATTGCCCAGGCTCCTGCCGAGCCGCGTGACTCCTGCCGCCTGCTGGTGGTGGATCGCAAAGGCTCCCAGGCAGGAACGCCGCTGGAGCATGGTGGCACCGTCGAGCACCGCATCTTCCGCGACATCATCGACTATATCGAGCCGGGCGATGTGCTCGTCATCAACAAGACGCGCGTGATGCCGGCCCGCCTGATCGGTCGCAAGGCAGGCTCGGGCGGCGTGGTCGAGACGCTGCTGCTCAAGCGTCGCGAGGATGTTGATCCGCTGGGCCATGTTTGGGAGTGCCTGGTCAAGCCGGGCAAGCGTCTGAAGCCCGGTGCCCAGATTGAGTATCGCGCCGGTGGCGCCCATGCGCCCGAGGGGGCTCCCGTGGTACTGACGGCCGAGGTCGTCGACTTTGTCACCGATAGCCGCGGCGGCCGTCTGG
>CAJMOP010000173.1 GCA_905215115.1 uncultured bacterium
GGGCGACCCCGAGGCTGCCGACGCCGTGTTGCGCTCGGGCCGCAAGCTCACCATGGTGGGCTTGGATGTGACGCACCGCGTGGTGCTCACACGTCGCGACGTTGCCGGCTGGACGGGCTCGGGCACTATGGCTGGCTGCGCGTTTGCGAGCATGGTCGAGCACTATATCGGTTCGTACGAAATGAACGCGCCCTACCTGGGCGGCTGCGCGCTGCACGATCCGCTGGCGGTTGCCGTGGCGATTGATCCCACGCTCGTGGGTGCGCTCGGCTGTAACCTGCGTGTCGACCTGCTGGGCGAGTATCGCGGCCGCACCATCTGCGACGAGCACCGTCTGTCCGATCCAGATAAGAGCGCGCTCGTGGCGCTGACCGTCGACGCCCCGCGCTTCCTGTCCGAGTTCAAGGCCCGTATGGCTCGTGTCCTGGGCTAAATGATTTTCACGCCCCGTCCCATGTAGTCAATTTGGGACGGGCTTTTTTAGCTACCGAGTAAATACGCCCGTTGGGGGAATAGTCGCGTCGCTTCGCTTGACAACAGGCTAAACTAGCTATTAAACATTTACTATTCTGTTTAGATTGAATTTGCGGTCGTTTAGTTGTCGAGTCACGGGGCGGTCAGGCCACGATGCTCCGCCACGACCGTTGCTAGGGGGAACAATGGCCAAAGCAAGTGTTCGCGAGATCAGCCGCATCACCGGTTTTTCGCCCGCAACCGTGTCCAACGCGCTCAACCGCAAGCGCAGCGTGAGCGAGGAGACCGCCAAAGTCATCCTGGAGTGCGCGCAGTCGCTCGGCTATCAGCAGTCGACGCAGCTCGAGAGCATCCAGTTTGTGCTCGCGCGCAAGACGGGCGCCATCCTGGACGAGAGCACCTTCCACCCCGCGGTCATCGAGGGCGTGGAGCGCCAGGCGCGTCGCCACGGCATGAGCACGAGCTTTGTCTCGCTCGACTTTAGCGACCTAGACGCCGTGCGTCCGCAGGTCGAGGGCCTGATTGCCGATCCGGCCGCCGCTATTGTACTAATGGGTACGGAGTTGGGCGAGGAGGACTACGCCCTGTTCGCTAACGCCGCCGCCCACCTGATTGTGCTCGATGGCTGGAGCGACCGCCAGTACTTTGATGCCGTGGTCATTGCCAATACCGATTCGGTGCTGCGTGCCGTGGACTACCTTATCGAGAAAGGTCACAAGCAAATCGGCTATCTGGCGGGCGACCTTCGTATCCGCAACTTTAAGGACCGCGAGCGCGGCTATCGCCAAGCGCTTGAGGATGCGGACCTCGAGGCCAATCCGGCATGGCGCGTCACGCTGGGCACCACGCTCGAGGGCGCTTATCGCGACATGGGCGCGTGGCTCGACAATGCCTCGCACGACGACCTGCCGACGGCTTTCTTTGCCGAGAACGACGTGCTCGCCGTGGGTGCCATGCGCGCGTTCAACGAGCACGGCATTCGCGTGCCCGAGGATGTCTCGATCATCGGCTTTGACGACCTATCTCTGGGCGCTTTTTCCAACCCGCCGCTCACCACGGTGCATGTTCCCAAGCACGAGGTGGGTGAGATCGCGGTGCGCCGCCTGGTGGGCAACATCCGCAATCCCAAGAGCTACACCTGCAAAACGGCTGTGTCGACCTATTTTGTCGAGCGCCAGAGCGTGCGCGAAATCTAGGCGGAGACGGCATCGCCTGCAGCGTGCCAAAGCTCGCTAGGGCAGTAAACATAGCGCTATTCAAAAGAGGGTCCTTCGGGGCCCTCTTTTTGTTGCCCTTGTATGTTCAGATTGTTTACATACCGTTTAGGCTGATTTCTCTACCGTTTACGAGACTTTCGCGCTAAACTTTTAAACAAAAGAGTAAAACATTTAGTAAACAGAACAAAACGAAACATGCGTCTGTTTACTGAACATGTGACTAGGGGAGGACGTACATGGATAAGATCAAGCTCGGTTTTGTGCCCACGCGCCGTAGCATCTTTAGCGCGCCGGACGCGATCAAGTATCGCGGCCTTACGGCTGATCGCCTGCGCGAGATCGGCGTCGAGATTGTGGATATCGACGACATCAACGACGAGGGCCTGCTGTTCGACGACAGCCATATCGCGCCTATCGTCGAGAAGTTCCGCGCCGAGGGCGTCGACGGCATCATGCTCTGCCACGCCAACTTTGGTACCGAGTATGTCTGCGCCCGCCTTGCCCGCGAGCTCGGCTTGCCCGTGCTGCTGTGGGGTCCGCGCGACGAGCGCCCCGAGCCCGACGGCACCCGTCTGCGCGATAGCCAGTGCGGCCTGTTCGCCACCGGCAAGGTCCTGCGTCGCTTCCAGGTTCCCTTCACCTACATGACCAACTGCCGTCTGACCGATCCCGAGTTCGAGCGCGGTGTCTGGGACTTTTTGGCCGTGTGCAACGTGGTCAAGACTTTCAAGCACACCCGCATCCTGCAGATGGCCACCCGTCCGTTCGATTTCTGGTCGACCATGTGCAACGAGGGCGAGCTGCTCGAGAAGTTCAACATCCAGCTTTCGCCCATCCCCATGACCGAGCTTGTCCAGGCCGTGCGCGACGCCCAGGCTGACGAGCAGGCCATGGCAACCATGCTCGCCCACATTGGTGACAGCTTTGAGATCTGCATCCCCGAGGACAAGGTTCCTGCGGTCGCAGGACTCGCCATTGCCATGAAGCGCCTGGTCGAGAAGTACGGCTGCAACGCCGGCGCCATCCAGTGCTGGAACGCCCTGCAGGACGAGTTGGGCATTATGCCCTGCGCCGCCAACGCAATCCTCAACGAGATGGGCATTCCTATCGTATGCGAGACCGATATCCACGGCGCCATCACCGCGCTGATGGTCGAGGCCGCCGACCTGGGCCGTCACCGCGGCATGTTTGCCGACTGGACCGTGCGTCATCCCGACAACGAGAACGGCGAGCTGCTGCAGCACTGCGGCCCCTGGCCCTGCAGCTGCGCGGCCGTCAAGCCCAAGCTC
>CAJMOP010000174.1 GCA_905215115.1 uncultured bacterium
CGCGGCGGCGCCCACCACGTTGCCCACCGTGGGCAGGTGGTCGTCGGCCAAGGCCGAGGCGCCCACGTACGGAATCTGCTTGGTGCCGCCCATGGCATTGACCTTGAGCGCCAGCAGCTTGTTCTTCTCGTCCATGAGGTCGAGCACCTGCTTGTTCAGGCGACCGATCTCGCGATAGAGCGCCTTGTTGGACGTGTCGTCGCGATGCAGGCGGCGGTTGATGCGGTAGCGATGGACCAGAATGGCCACAATCAACACGGGGACCGCGATGAGCATGGCAAACAGAATGACCGCGCCGATCTTGCCCACCAGGTCAAACGTGGTGAAGTAGGTCATAAAGATGTTGAAGTACTCAACCCAGCCAAACACCAGCAGGTTAAGGATGGAGCTCACGACGGCAACGACGTTGTAGACAACCTTTGCCAGCAGCTCCCAGGCAAATCCCAGAAACTCACTCACCGTCGGTATCCTCCTGCTTGGTCGCGTTCATCGCCGCCTCGGCCTCGGCCTTCAGACGACGGGCTTCCTCGAGCTTGGCCTCGGCCTGGGCAAGCTGCTCGGCGGCGTTATCGGCCGTGACAGTAGTGTCACCCTTGCCCTCGGCGTCCACGATGGCAGCCGCGGCGGCCAGGCGGTCCTCCTCGGCCATAGCGCGCTTAAGGTTCATGCCCACCACGATGAGGTGATACACCTGGTAGATAAAGAACAGCAGCATGGGCAGCACGATCACAATGAGGAAGCCCATGGAGCTGGACAGGAAGTCCATGACCTTGCCCATCTGCGGCAACGCGAACAGGTATTTGCCCACGATGTCGCCGTCGCTGATGATGTGCGTATCGGCCACGTCGTTGTTATCGCCCTTGGTGGTAAAGCTGCGCATGCCGTTGACCTCGTCGATGGCGGCGATGCGGTGCGTGTTGAGCGCGTACTCGTTGTCGATGATGGTATGGAACGTCACGATGTCGCCCACCTCAAGCTTGGAGGTGTCGCACTTTTTGATGAAGATGAGGTCGCCCTTGTTAAACGTGGGCGCCATGGAGTCGGACTGCACGGCGAGCGGGGTGAAGCCGGCGATGTCAGAGACGCTGCCGTCCTCGCGCGTGGCGAGCGTGGTAAACGCATACAGGGCCGCCACCAGGATGATGATCCACATGACGACGCTCAGCGCGATGGATGCGACTTTTTTAACAGATTGCATGATGTCCCTTACTACCGTGTCTGTCTAGGTCGTGCGCGGCCCGGTGGCCGCCGTGCATATCTACTGTTCTTCGATGCCCTCAAAGCGCATCGAAACCGAATAGTTAGCTCCCTTTAGCATATTAGTGCAATTTGGGTCCGTTCCCTCGAGCCATATGCGAACGGTTACCGGCTTGTCCGTATCTTTTATTAGGTCGAACATGTCGCTGGCCGCGTTCGCCGTATCCGAGTCGAGCCCAAAGACGGTGGCCGAACCAGACGAGCCCCCGCCTCCGTTGGGGTTGTAGACCCAGGTGTGACCGTCGGCGGTAAAGCTCATGCGCATGGCGCTGGCCATACTCTGCGTGTCGGAGCTAAACCGCGTGCCGGACGCGCCGCCGTCGCCGTCCTGCCCGGTCAGGCGAACGCGCAGGTCCGTGCTGCTCATAAAGTGCAGCGTGAACTCCAGGTAGGCGCCGGTGGCGGAATCGGCGGTGGAGCCATCCTCGAAGGTAAAGGTCTGGTAGTCGCTCGTGGTGACGGGCTTGAGCTTGGACGCGTCGATGTCCACGCCCTTTTCGCTGGCGATGCGCGCCGAGATCTGGTCGAAGCCCAGGCTGTGGACGTATTCGTCGAACGTGGCATGCTCGTCCAGGTCAAAGCGCAGCGAACCGTCGGCGTTGGCGTCGATCATGAGCATGCGGGTCTTGGCGCTATCGGCGATGGAGAACCAGGCGAACGTTGCCATGGCTATCGCCACCAGCGCAAACAGCACCAGCACCACGGTGGTAGTGAGCTTGCGGCGCAGGTCGATATCGGTGGGCGCGGCAACCGGAGCGCCGGTGGTCGGGCGGCGGTTGTCGGGCGTGGCGTGTGCCATTGCTACTCACCGTCCAAGGTCGCAAAGAGCGCCAGGTGCAAGGTGCCCGGATCCTGATAGAGATAGTCGGCGCTATCGGGGTCGGTGCCCTCGATGTAGTAATAGATATCCAAACGATAGGTCTGGCCAAGCCCAAGCGTGGCGAGCGTGTTCTGCGGGCGCGTGGCCGTCTCGCTCGTGTCCAGCGTATAGGCGGCCGGGTCCTGCGTCACGTTGGCACCGCAAGCGAGCTGGCCGTTTTGCCAACCCAGGAGCATGCTCTCGGTGTAGCCCGCCAGGCCCGTAGGCGCGGTCGCGGGGTGCTCGTCGCGATGGCCGCTATCGGAACTGTCGAGCTCAAAGATGTTGGTTGCAAGCACCTGGTTGCCGCTCGAGACTTTAATGCCCACGCGGGCTGCGCGCAGCAGCTCGGCGTCGGTGCCCTGCGGGACCAGCGATTCGGCCAGATACAGGTTGACCTTGCCCCTTACTTTGCTGGCGCCCGTTCCGGTAATGGTAGGGCGCAGATCGATCCAACCGTGGTAGAAGGCGGAGCCGTTGTCTTTTGCCTGCTCAAACACTGTGGCATCGCCGGCAGAGTTGTTTTGCGCACAGGCAGCAAAGCCGTTGAGGTCAAAGGTCGAGACCGGGTAGAGCGTCACGGCGCCGGTCGCGTTGGAAGTTAGGGAAACGTCACCCTGCTGCGACCAGCTGCCGCGGTCGGCGTCACCCAGCTCCAGCACCAGCTTGGACGTGTCGCTGTGCACGCTCACCGAGTTGGCGTTGACCTTCATGTTGTTGGTAAACCAGGCGTAGGTCGCGGCGCCCAAAGTGGCGGCGAGCGCCACCATAACGAGCGCGATGTAGGCACGCGCGCGGCAAGCGTGGCGGCGGGCAGC
>CAJMOP010000175.1 GCA_905215115.1 uncultured bacterium
GTGCCGCTCACGAGCGACGCGCGCTGCGGAACGGTCGCGACCACATGGCGCAGCTGATCGAGCGGCCAGGTACGCACATCGGCGCCCATCACGTTCACGCTGCCGGCGCCCGCATCGTACAGGCGCGGGATAAGCGAGACGAGTGTGGACTTGCCGCTGCCCGTGCCGCCAATAATGCCGAGTGTTTTGCCCAGCGGGAGTTCCAGCGTCACATCGTTGACAGCATTGGCCGCGCCGGCGCCAAACGAGAAGCTCGCATGGTCAAAGCTCAACGCAGGGACCGGAACAGCGCCACCCGCCAGTTCGCCCGGCTCGGGCAGTGCGACCGGCTGGTTGCCCTCATCGGTAATGCTCGGCACGCAATTGAGCACCTCGTTGATACGCGACGCGCTGGCGCTCGACTTGGTAAAGACCACGACCAGGTTGGCGACATACACGATGGAGGTGAGGGTCTGCGTCATGTAGTTGACGAACGCCATGACCTGACCCTGCGTGAGCTCGCCCACGTTGACCTGGATGCCGCCGATCCACAGGATGGCGCACACGCCCAGGTTCATCACAAGAAACGTGACGGGGTTGAGAATCGACGAGAGCTTGCCCACCGCGATGGCAGTATTGGCCTGGTCATCGGCGGCTTGGGCAAAGCGCTCGCGCTCATGGTCCTCGCGCACGAAGGCGCGAACCACGCGGGCGCCCGAAAGGCCCTCGCGGCAGATAAGCGCGATGCGGTCAAGCTTTGCCTGCAGCTGCTTGTAGTACGGGATACAGCGCGCCATGACAAACCAAAACACCAGGCCGATGGCGGGCGTGCAGATCAAAAAGATGATGCCGAGCTTAAGGTCGATGGCAAGGGCCGCGCACATGGAGCCCACCGCCAGGAAGGGCCAGCGGATAAGCATGCGCACGCCCAGCGCCACGGCAAGTTGCACCTGGTTGACGTCGTTGGTGATGCGGGTGATAAGCGACGGCGTGCCAAAGCGATCGAGCTCGGCATAGCTCAGCTTGTTGATGTGCTGGTAGAGCGCACCACGGATATCGGTGCCCATGCCCTGCGAGGTGAGCGCCGCCATCTTTTGGCAGACGAGCGTAAACGAGATGCCGATCACAGCCATGGCGCCAAGTACCATACCGTAGTGGACGACGGCGTTCACGTCGTGTGCGCCGATACCCTTATCAATCATCTGGGCAATCACCAGCGGCGTCAGCAGGTCAAAGATCACTTCGATCAGCTTGCACGCAGGACCAATCACCATATAGCGGCGAAACTTACCGCCAAAACGCCTGAGCAGCTCAATCATGTATAGGCGCTCCCTATCATCATCCACATTCAATTCGAACCATGATAGTACCGCCACCCCAAAAGAAGCGTAAACAACTCGTCATTTCTAATGGGATTCGGTTTCCAAAGAAGCGGAAAGGCACGCGCACGCCCAGCCAGTGTCGGGTCGACCGCTTGGTATACTTACATTAGTGCTACCAAGTTAGTCGCCGACCCTTGAAATGAGGTGCCGAGATGAACGACATTCTCGCAAGAAGAGCAAGACGAGCAACTGTGGGCATCGCCCTTTCCGCGGCACTTGTCGCGGGAATCGCCCCCGTAACGGCGATCGCGGCAGAAACCAGCTCCCCCACCGGTGCAGTTGCCTTGCAGACGGAAGATGCGACCGCCGCAAAGAAAAAGCGTATGCAGCCATGCAGGAAGCGCTCAAAAACCTCGAGGCCGCAAAAGACGCCGCAAGTCTCGAGAAACTTGCGAAAATCGATGATGACATTGCCAGTTTTCAAGAGATCCACGACATGGTGGTGACGGAAGCCGCCAAACGGAGGGAACCCCTTCCCGCCATGCAAGCGAACGTCGATGCAGCCCAAGCCAAATACGATGAGGCCCACAACCGGACAAGCGGCCTTCAGGCAGAATTAAATAAGGCAATCGACGACGGAGCTTCTAACGAAACTATTAAGCAGTTGCAAAGTGAGATCATGTCGGCAGAAAGGCGAGAAAAATCTTGTGAAGATGATCTTCACCACTGCCAACGCCGGCTCGAAAGCCAGAAAAGACAGGTTCAGTATTTCGAAAGTGAGGCAAAGGAAGCTAAAGCCCACATCGACGAGGACATAGCCAAGCGAAATGCGCTCCTTAGCGATTTGGAAAAGGCGCAAGCGGCCTATGACGACGCCTGCAAGGCATACGAAGAGGCAAAGGCCGCGGCAGACAAGGCCGCCTCGCCCGAGATAACGAAACCCGCCGAGACGACAAAACCCTCCAGCTCAGCGCAGCCGGCCGAAACGGCACAGCCCGCCAGCTCGCCCGCGACCGGCAAATACGCTCCATCGAGCTCCACCAAGCAAGCAGATACGACCGCCGGCAAGCTCGCGAACACGGGCGACGCAGCCCCGAGCGCAATCGCACTCGCAGGAATCGCCGCCGCAGGACTCGGAATAACCGCCACGGCCACACGCCGCATCAGGAACTCAAAATAGCTGCCAGCGGTTATTGTCTTCGCCAATCCACAAGCCCAGAAACAAAAAGAGGCCTGTTTCCCCACCTAGGGAAACAGGCCTCTTTAACCGCAACAATTCAAGCAACAGCACCACCGCCTCTTGAACCACGTTGTCACCGCGCTCCAAACAACGCCAACGAGCAGCAAAAGACACGGGATTAAATTATTCAGATAAATGTGACCCTTCAGGTGGTTTTGGTCGGCTACCCGCGAGTGCCGGCAGGGCGCTTGGTAGTCGAGCGATCCCGCAGGCGAAGCCGAGGACCAGCGAGACACCAAGCGCCCTGCCGGCACTCGCGGGTAGCCGCGGCACCAAAAAGCGCCTGCGCACTCGATGGATTCGGATGCCCGACAGAGGCTCCTTATGGCTGCTTCCTT
>CAJMOP010000176.1 GCA_905215115.1 uncultured bacterium
GGCCTGTGCCGCTTGGGCCACGAGCATCAGTAGGCCACCGATGCAGGGGATACCGCGGCGCTCGGCCTCGAGCATGAGTCCCGTGCGGGCGGGGTTGTAGACGATGTCGATGACGCCCTCGAGCGCATCGAGGCCCTCGAGCGTGCAGGGTGCGTCGGGGCAGTGGGGGAACATACCGGCGGGCGTGCAGTTGACGAGCAGCGCCGCGTCGGACTGCTGCGCGATGTTGTCGTAGCTGACTTCGCTCGTACGGCCGACCGGCACGACGATGGCGCCCAGGTCTCCCAGCACCATACTTGCCGTGGTGCCGGCGCCGCCGGTGGCTCCGAGCACGAGGACCTTCTTGCCGGCAACCTCTACGCCCAACTCCTCGACCAGACACTGAAAACCAAAGTAGTCGGTGTTGTCGCCGCGCAAACAACCGTCAGGCAGGCGTGTGATGGTGTTGACGTTGCCCATACGCTCGGCGAGCGGACTCAGCTCGTCCAGGTATTCCATGACGGCGCGCTTGTAGGGGATGGTCACGTTGGTGCCCTCCCATTCGTCACCCGTCATAAAAGCCTGGAGGTCCTCGGGCTCGCGCTCAAATCGTACGTACTCGAGCCCCGCGAGCTCCTTGTAGATGGTCGGGGTGTAGCTGTGGCCCAGCACGCGGCCCAGCACGCCGTAGGGGCGGGTTGCGGCGACATCGGTCATCTAGAGCACCTCCGTGTAACTGCCAAAGTAGGTGAAGCTCTCGCACACGTCGTCGATGGAATCGAGCAGGTCATCGAGGGCCTTGCTGCCAAAGGGGCAGTCCAGGTCAAAGTAGAACATAAACTCAAAGTCGTGCCCGGGGATGGGGCGGCTCTCGAGCTTGATGAGGTTGATATTGAGCGCGTAGAAGCGCTCGAGTACGCGATAGAGTGCGCCCGGCTCGTTGGCCGTGGTAATCATGAGCGAGGTGCGGTTGGCGCCGGGGTAGACGCGTGGCTCGCGGCTGATGACGACAAAGCGCGTGTAGTTGTTGTCCGAGTCCTGGATGTTGGGCTCCAGCACCTCCAGGCCGTAGAGTGCCGCGCAGCTGCGCGATGCGATGGCGGCAACATCGGTGCGCTCGGAGCTGGCGACCATCTCGGCCGACATGGCCGTGTTGGGGTATTTGGTGGCGTGCAGGTCGTGCGCCTCGATAAAGCCGGCGCATTGGGCAATGGCCTGGCCGTGGCTGTAGACCTCGTGCACGTCCGCAAGCTTGGCGCCGGGCTTGACGAGCAAGTTGTGGTCGATTTTGAGGCGAAGCGAGCGCACGATGTGGAAGTCGAACTGGGCGAGCAGGTCGTAGACGGCGTTGACTGAGCCGGCGGTGGAGTTCTCGATGGGCAGCACGCCAAACTCGCAGAAGCCGTCGCGCACGGCGCGCATAACGCCCTCGAAGGTCTCGAAGAACGCAATGTCGGGCACGTCGAAGAGCCTGCACGCGGCAATTTGGCTATAGGCGCCCTCGACGCCCTGGCAGGCGACGCTAGCCGTCTGGGGGAAAGGCGTGTCAAAGGCTGCAGCCGTGGCGTGGGCCTTTTGTGAGACGGTGATGCCCTTGAGCTCGTTGATGTAGCGCTGCTGCTCGGCCTTGCTCATGCTCATGAGGAGGCGGAACAGGGTGATGGCTTGGGCCTCGTAGCGCTCGGGCACGCGGCTGGCGAGATTGTTGAGCTTGGAGCGCTCACGGGCGGGGTCGAAGACGGCCTTGCCCATCTCGATTTTAGACTTGGCGACCTCGGTGGCAATGTCCATGCGCTCGACAAAACTGTTGAGGAGCGTGGTGTCGATGCCATCGATGGCCTGGCGGATGTCAGCAAGGTCCATGGAGACCCCTTTCACGTGTCGGGGGATGTTGAGGGGTGGGTAGTTAGCGCTGGGCGGCGTCTTCGAGGAGGGCGTCCCAGATGGCGAGGGCGGCGGCTGCTTCGGCTACGGGGACAGCTCGGGGGACGATGCAGGGATCGTGGCGGCCGTGGACCGAGAGCTCGGCATTTTCCATAGCGTCCATGTCCACCGTCTGCTGCTCGCGGCCAATTGAGGGCGTCGGCTTTACGGCCATGCGCCACATGACGGGAGCGCCGGTCGAAATACCGCCCAGGATGCCGCCGGCGTTATTGGATTCGACCTCGATCTCGCCGGTTTCGGCATCGATTCGATACGGATCGTTGTTCTCGCTGCCGCGCATGGCGGCCACGGCAAAGCCCATGCCGAACTCCACGCCCTTTACGGCGGGAATGCCAAACGCGATTTGCGCGATGCGGTTCTCGATGCCGTCGAACATGGGGTCGCCGATGCCTGCGGGAAGCCCGTAAATGCCGCACTCCACGATGCCGCCGATGCTGTCGAGTTCGTCGCGCGCGGCTAGGATCTCCTCACGCATGCGGCCGGCTGCGGCGGCGTCAATGCACGGCAGATCGTTCGTAAGGATCGCCTTGCGGTCGGCCTCGCGATAGACCATATCGTCCATCGGCAGGTCGGAGATGCCGCCGATCTGCGCCACATGCGCCATCACTTTAATGCCGCAGGCCTCGAGTGCCTGCAGCGCAATGCCGCCGGCGATGCACAGGGGTGCCGTTAGGCGGCCGGAGAAATGCCCGCCGCCGGCGACATCGTGCATGTTGTGATACTTCACGCGCGCAGGGAAGTCCGCATGTCCCGGACGGGGCTTGCGGCGCAGCTCGGAGTAATCCTTGGAGCGCGTGTTGGTGTTCTCGATAATCGCGGCAATGGGCGCGCCGGTGGTGTGCCCATCGACCACGCCGGCGATGATTTGGGCGGCGTCGGCCTCGCGGCGCTTGGTCGCGGT
>CAJMOP010000177.1 GCA_905215115.1 uncultured bacterium
GCCCGTGGGTTATACCCTAAGAGCAAACCACCCTTTTTAAGGGTGGTTCTGATTTGAGGGATTTTCCGACCGTCCAATAATCCACGCTCATGCATCACTCACGCATCTCTCGTCTCTCATTCGTCACTAACACGAGAGATAGCTTAAAGACGAGAGATAATTACGAGAGATAGCCCAGCAGCAAAGAGACAAGCAACCATGGTATTGTCTCAATATCGATTGTTCCACCAGCAAAAACATGATTAAATGAAGCAGGTAGAGATATCTTATCTCTCATCTTTCACTCATATCTAATACGAGAGATAACAGAAAGACGAGAGATAATTACGAGAGATAACTGAGAGACGAGGGAAATCCGTCTGCGGCATTCTCCGCAGGACCGAGCGAAGGGACGTGCAGATGAACGAAAACGAGCTGGCCGGTTTGCTCGAGTCTTTAAAGCGCATGGGTTCGGATGATCTTAACGTCGAAGTAAAAGAGAGCGCCACGACGCTTTCCCGCGACGTATGGGAAACGGTCAGCGCTTTCGCAAACACCGCCGGCGGCATCATCGTGCTCGGAGTGAGCGAGCGTGCGGGTTTTGTCCCAGTTGCAAACTTTGAGACCGAGAAAGTGCTCAACCAATTCGTGGCGGGCATGGGCGATGCCGGCGGTCGTGGAAAGCTGGCCAATCCGCCCAAATACACCATTGAGCGCGTGGAGCTTCGGGGTACCGTTGTTCTCATCATCACAATCGAGGAGCTCGACCCGTCGAGCAAGCCTTGCTATGTAATAGAACGGGGCGCCCAGGGCGGCAGCTACAAGCGCATCGATGACAAAGACGTGCCGCTTTCGTCGACCGAGGTTTTGGCGCTGTCGTCATACGAACGGACGAGTCCTAGCGATCGCGATACAGTGCCCGGCGCGAGTGTGGGCGATCTCGACGAGTCGCTGGTCGACCGCACGATAGAGCGTGCCTATTCGTTGACGCCTCGAGCGATGCACGGTGCGACGGACAGGAAGACAAAGATGGAGCGTCTGAATTTCCTCGACCCCCAGGGCAATGTTACCAAGGCCGGCCTCCTTGCCGCGGGCGTTTACCCTCAGCAGTTCTATCCCAAGCTCTTCATTGATGTAGCTGTCCATGCGGGAACTCAAAAGGGCACTGCGGGGCCGCTAAGGTTTATGGACCGCACAATCTGCGAGGGAACGCTGGGCGAAATGATCTCGGACGCTGTCGCGGCTGTCGCCAAAAACCTGCGTCGCACCTCGACCGTTCAAGGCGTCTCGCGTATCGACTCGCTGGAGATCCCCGAGGAGGTCCTGCGCGAGGCAATCGCCAACGCCGTAATCCACCGAGAATACGGAGATCGGTTCTGTGGGCAGTCGATTGCTGTTGACGTCTTTGATGACCGTATCGAGGTGGCGAACCCCGGCGGTCTTTATGGCGGAAAAACTCGCGAGAACTTGTTTGATGGCAGCTCGCGGTGCCGCAACGCGACGCTCGTGAAGCTCATGTCGCTTGTCCCGTTGCCCGATGGCGCGGGCTCGCCTGCCGAGGGTAACGGTTCGGGTATTCCGATGATGGTCGATGCTATGCGTACGCACGGTCTGGCCGAGCCCCTATTTTGCCCTGGTTTTGACCGGTTTAAGGTTGTCCTCTATCGCTCCAAGGTTGAGCAGGTCGATCATGGTGGGGACCTGATCATGGCGGCCCTCAAGCGCTATGACGAGTTGGGAACGCGCGAGCTGGCAGAGCACACGGGGCTTACCGTCTCTCAAGTTAGGACGCGCGTTAATGCGCTTATTGCTCAGGGCGAGATTGAGCCTACGGCAGCGGCGACGAGCCGCAATCGCAAGTATCGACTAACGGAGCGTGCAGGGCAGATGAGCTAGCGAATGTCGATGGCCGTAGTTGCGCCCGCCGCATGAGCGTGGATTTTCGGACACACGAGAGTGGAAATCCGGACGCCCACAGCTCGAGAGTGGAAAATCGGACGGAATCAGCCTCAAAACGCTCAGAAACCGTCCGAATATCCACTCTCGTTTTCCGGCCGTCCGATAATCCGCGCTCGTGCGGTGACTGCCACGTCTGCCGCGCCCAGCCGCGCCGTCCACGCCCGCACGCACCTCACATCCCAGCATTTCACGCGCCGCCCACCGAAACCTCCAGCAAAGCAGTTACAATAGCCCAATGTGCATCGCGCACGACGATGATATCGGCGCCCGCGACTGGGGGAGACAACATGGCAGAGCAACAGATAACGCCGGGGACTAAGCTTCAGGTGGCATTCGACGTGCCCATGGGCCAAAAAACCGACTTCAACATGCTCGCCACGTACAAAGAGGACCTGGACGAGGCGTACTTCCTTATGAGTGCGCCCATGCTCGCCGGCAAGCCGCTCATCATGGACGAAAACCAAAAGCTGCTGCTGCAATACAAAGTGGGCGAGGAGACGTTCGTGCTCGCCGGCTACCCCGAGTCGGTCGAGAAAAAAGGCATCCGCACCTACTGGAAAATGCGCAAAGTCGCCGAGCAGCGCACCTTTGTCAAGCGCCGCGACGAGCGTTTTAAGGTCGCCATGCGCCTTACCTACCAGCGCGACAACGCGGCCGCCTCCGAGCCCGAGGACGCCATGACCATCGACGTCTCGGCCGGCGGCCTGGCCGTCTACCTCAACGATTATCCCGACGTGGGCGAGGCCCTGGCCGTGCAAATGCCCACGATCCGCCTGCAGGGCGAGCGCCACGAGCTGCCCGAGCAGCTGGGCATCGTGTGCTGGGTGCGCCGCGCGCCCAAGGGCAGCCTGTACCGCAACGTCTGCGGCCTGCA
>CAJMOP010000178.1 GCA_905215115.1 uncultured bacterium
GCACGGCGCTCGGCGGTCGCGCGTTCGTCGGCCAGCGCCGCCTCAGCTTTGCGGGCCTGCTCGACCTCATCGTTCCAAGGCAGCTCAACACGCTGACGGGCAGCGGCCTCGGGGCTCAGCACCTCGGCATCCAGATAATTGAGGACTTCCTCGACGAGCATCTCGGTTTCGGGGCGCGGAATGAGCACACCGGGAGCGCACGCGACGTCAATCATGCGAAACTGCGTGCTGCCGGTGATGTACTGCAGCGGCTCGCCTTTGGCGCGACGAACGACGGCCGCGTGCATGGTCTCGAGCTGGGCCGCGTTAAGCGTCTCGTCCATGCGCATATACAAGTCGATACGCGCCAGGCCCGTGGCCGCGCACAGCAGCCACTCGGCAGAAAGACGGGGATGCTCCTCGCCGCGCTCGGCCAGGTACTCCTTGGTCCACTCGAGACAACGCTTGATGGTCCAGATCTCGTTTGCCATGGGGCCCTCCCCTCTTAAGCGCCGGGCGGCGCGCGAATGTCGGAGCAGATTGTAAGCGAGGCCAGCGCTTGGCAAGGGACGATTGAAGGCGATTATCGAGAATCAGCCTAGAATTTTGCACCGGGCTCGCTCAAAGTGTTCATTCGCCGACGTCTAGATTTGCATTCGTCAAGCTTTTGGCAAGGTTGCCCCAAAACTGACCAATATCTAACCAAGAACTTGCCACATCGCTTGACGCACGACCCATCAAAAATCGCCCCGCGACTTCTCGGACGATTTTTGGAGCAATATTTTCAATAGCAGATGAATGCCGATAATTTCTTAAAGCAGGTAAATAGCTTAATTTCCAACAAAGCAGATTAAATAAATTCAATTAGTAATTTACCCAACCTAGTCATTGGGGACGTTCTTATTCGACTAGTCGTTTAAGAACGTCCCCAACGACTACTCATTTAAGTCTGTCCCCAATGAGTGCCCCGCCACAGGTTGAGCATACGTCAGCGAAAACGCCCCTAAGCGAGCAAGGTGACGTGAAAGAGGAGGGAAGCGTACTTCGGTACGCGACCGACGATTGAACGTCAGATTGCCGCTTAGGGGCGTTTGCAGCGTCGAGCTGTTACGGCGTTTGGTAAAACGCCGTAACCCACTAGACAGCCTGTGCCAGCTTCTCGGCTCGCTCGGCGGCGGCGAGTGCCTCGATGACCGTGCCGAGCTGGTCGCCCAGGAGGACGCCGTTGTAGGTGGAATTGAAGCCGATGCGGTGATCGGTCACGCGGTCCTGGGGCTGGTTGTAGGTGCGGATCTTCTCGGAACGGTTGCCGTGGCCGATCTGGCTCTGGCGCTCGGCACCGAGCTCTGCCTGCTGCTTCTCGAGCTCCATCTCGTACAGGCGGGCGCGCAGCATCTGCATGCAGACCTCGCGGTTCTGGATCTGGGAGCGCTGTTCCTGCGACTGCACCACGGTGTTGGTGGGAAGGTGGGTGATGCGCACGGCGGAATAAGTGGTGTTAACGCACTGACCGCCAGGGCCGGAGGCGCAGTAGGTGTCGATGCGCAGGTCGGACTGGTTGATCTGGACGTCGATCTCCTCGGCCTCGGGAAGCACGGCGACAGTTGCCGTGGAGGTCTGGATACGGCCCTGGGACTCGGTCTTGGGAACGCGCTGGACGCGGTGCACGCCGGACTCGAACTTCATGACGGAGTAGACGCGGTCGCCCTCGACCTTGAACTCAATGGACTTAAAGCCGCCGGCCTCGCTGGGGCTGGAGTCGAGCACGGTGGTCTTCCAGCCGCGCGACTCGCAGAAGCGCTGATACATCTTGTACAGGTCGCCGGCGAAGATGGCCGCCTCGTCGCCACCGGCGGCGGAGCGAATCTCGACGATGGTGTTCTTGTCGTCGTTGGGGTCGCTCGGGATGAGCATGTACTTGATGTCTTCCTCGAGCTGGGGAAGCTTGGCCTCGTTTTCGGAGATGTCCATCTGGAGCATCTCCTTCTCATCGGCATCGGTAGTATCGTGGAGCATTTCCTTGGCAGCCTCGATGTCATCGAGCGCGCCGATGTACTCGCGCGAGGCAGCGATGAGGTCGGACTGGTGCGCGTACTCCTTGTTGAGACGCGTGAACTCCTTGATATCGGAGGCGACGGCTGGGTCGGAAAGCTTCTTCTCGAGCTCCTCGTAGGCCTTGATGATCTTTTCGAGCTTGTCGCGCATGACGGACTCCTTTTATATGCGTGAAGGTGAAAATCGGCAGAATTGATGGGGCGCGGGGCGCCGCTGCGGGGGTAAAGCCCGGCTAGAACATGTCGATCTTCAGATACATGCGCATCCCTTCGCGTATGGGGGTACATAGTTGCGGTCTAACCCATACATGATAGCGTGCGCAGGCAAACCTGCATACAACCCGCACGGAATCCGACAAAGGGAGAGTCCCTTTGTCGGATTCTAGAGCGTATGGAGCAGGGCGATGAGGAAGCGAACACCCTGGAGGTAGGCGCGGCGGGTGATGCGCTCGTTGGTGCCGTGGACGCCGCGGTCGCACTCGTCATCGTCGACCACAAACGCCGAAAAACGAATGCATTCGGAGCAAATGTGCTGGTAGTTGGCAGCGTCGGTCGCGCCGATCACGGTCGAGGGGACAATCGCCAACGGCTCGGATGATCCGTTTTCCTCCGTCCCCTTTGGATCGCAGAAATAGCGGGCGGCGATGGAGCGAACCGCCTCGAGGCCGGGACCACCGATGCGCGGGGACGGCGAGGGCTCGGAGCTGCCGGGGCCC
>CAJMOP010000179.1 GCA_905215115.1 uncultured bacterium
GATGGTCAAGACCCCGCGCTTTTGGGTCCTCATCGTCACCTTCGCCTTTGCCGCCACCGCCGGCACCCTGCTTGTGGGCAAGGTTGCCTCCATCGCCGCCGTCCAGCTCTTCGCCGACCCCACGAGTGCCGCAGCCGTCGCCCTCGGCGGCGTGGTCGTCTCCGTCAACACCTGCGCCAACCTGGTCGGCCGTCTGTCCTTTGGCCAGATCATCGACAAGATCGGTGCCTACAAGTCGCTGCTCATCAGCCTTGTCGTCACCATCGTCGCCCTCGTCATCATGTCGATGAGCTTTACGCAGAGCATGTTCTTTGTGGCGCTCGCCCTGCTCGGCTTTAGCTTTGGCGCCCTGCTCGTCATCTACCCGCCGCTCACCGGTGGCGCCTTTGGCACCAGCAACATCGGCGTCAACTACGGCATCATGTTTTTGGGCTACGCCGCCTCCACCTGGATCAGTCAGCCCATCACTGCCGTGCTGTATCACGCCGAGGCCGGCAGCGCCGCCTACCAGCAGTCCTTCTACGGCGCCATCGTGATTGCCGCCATCGCCGTCGTACTCACCGTCTACATGATGGTCTCCGACAGCAAGAAGAAGTCCGCTTAGTTTTGCTTGACGCGGCAAGGGCCGTCCTCTTGCCGCATTCCACCGGTCACCAGTATTAAGGAGTCGAAATGTCTGAGCTCAACCCCGTCCGCATTGCCGTTATCGGCGCCGGTGCCATGGGCCGCAACCACATCCGCTTTGTCACCGAGGAGCCCGAGGCCGAGCTCGTCGCCATCGCCGACGCCTTTGAGGGCGCACGCGCCACGGCCGAGGCCGCTGGCGTGCCGTTTTACACCGATCCCGCCCAGATGATGGACGAGGTCAAACCCGAGGCCGTCATTATCGCCACCCCCAACGACCTGCACCTGGGCATTGCTCGCGAGGCCATCAAGCGCAACATCGTGCCGCTGGTCGAAAAGCCGATCTCCAACGATCTCGAGGATGCCCAGGCCTTTGCCGCCGAGGCCGAGACCGCCGGCGTGCCCGTACTCGTGGGTCAGCACCGTCGCCACAACCCCTTCGTCAACAAGGCCAAGGAGATCATCGAGTCCGGCGAGCTGGGCAAGCTCACCGTGTCGAGCTTCCACTACATGATCTATAAGAATGACGAGTACTTCGATGTCGAGTGGCGCCGCAAGAAGGGTGCCGGACCGATCTTGGTCAACCTGGTTCACGACGTGGACCTGCTCCGCTACCTGCTGGGCGAGCCCGTCGCCGTCCAGGGCATGCAGTCCAGCGCCGCCCGCGGTTTTGAGACCGAGGACTCCGCCGTGGTCAACGTCCGTTTTGCCGATGGCGCGCTTGCGAGCATGACCATCTCCGACGCCACCGCCAGCCCCTGGAACTGGGAGGCAACCGCTCGCGAGGATCCGCAGTACCGCCCCTTCGACGCCGACGCCTACTTTATCGGCGGAACCTTGGGTGCCCTTTCGCTGCCCCGCCTGCATCAGTTCTCCTACGACGGCGCCTCCAACTGGCACAAGCCGCTGCAGATGGAGATTCCGGCCGTCGACCCGGCGCTGCCGCACAAGATGCAGCTCAAGCACTTTGTGAAGGTCGTCCGCCGCGAAGTTGAGCCCGTCGTGACCCCCGCCGATAACGTCAAGACGCTCACGCTTCTCAACGCCATCAAGGAGGCCGCCGAGACCGGCCAGCTCGTCGAGCTGTAGCACCTTAGGACAGGCCGCGGCAGAAACCCCATGCCGGGCCCCTCGGTCCGCCACAAATAAGCCCCTCTTCTTTGCCCCGCGAGCAGCCTCCTGCCCGCGGGGCATTTTGCTACGTTGCCAATGATTTTTCTGGGACGGGGGACTTTTTGCACCTTAGCTTGATTCGTTCGCCACGAAATGTGCCTATCTACTACGTTTAACCAATCACCCTCATCCATACCGAATTTCGCGAAATAAAAACCGCAGGTAAACGGCTTGCGCATTTTCGGAAAACCGGGGGATGGTCGACCCACACGGTTCAAACGTAGTAGATAGGCCGCTTTCGTGGTTCCGCGCCAAAACAGTCTTTTTTGAGCGAAGTGGCAGGTGGTATCCTTGGTAGCTCTGTGCTGCAAACGCACCTTAAACGCAAGGAGTTTCATGGATCTTATCGCCCAGCTCGCGCGCGAGCTCAACCTTAAGGCCGCCAACGTCGAGGCGGCCGTCAAGCTCATCGACGAGGGAAACACCATTCCCTTTATCTCGCGCTACCGCAAGGAAGCCACGGGCGGCATGGACGACGTCGCCCTGCGCGCACTCGACGAGCGCCTGTCCTACCTGCGCAATCTTGAGCAGCGTAAAGAGGACGTCATCCTGCTCATCGATGCCCAGGGCAAACTCACGCCCGAACTCGAGCAACAGATTCGCGAGGCCACACAGCTCCAGCGTGTCGAGGACCTCTACAAGCCCTACCGCAAAAAGCGCATGACCCGCGCGCAGAAGGCACGCGAGGCCGGCCTGGAGCCGCTCGCCAACATGATCATCATGCAGGCCTCGGCCAAGGGCAGCGCACTCGACGCCGCCGCGGCATACGTCAACGAGGAGGCCGGCTTCGACACGCCCGAAAAGGCGCTCGCCGGCGCGGCGGACATCGTGGCCGAGACG
>CAJMOP010000180.1 GCA_905215115.1 uncultured bacterium
CGGGTGCGGTCGACGGCGGCAAGCTACGCTACAAGCGCCGCGGCGAGCATGGCGTTGCCGGAGGCGAGCGCGGCGACCTGGTCGTGACCACGCACGTGGAGGAGCATCCGCTGTTTAAACGCAAGGGTGCCGATGTGACCATGGAGGTGCCGATCTCGGTCTACGAGGCGGCGCTCGGCTGCACGGTGGATGTGCCCACACCCGGCGGCGCGACGGTTCGTCTGAAGGTGCCGGCGGGCACCCAGACGGGCAAGAAGTTCCGCTTTAAGGAGATGGGCGCGCCCGATGTTAAGCACCGTGGCCGCACGGGCGCGCTGCTCGTCGAGATCAAGGTGCAGGTTCCCACGAACCTGTCCGACGATGAGCGCGATGCCATGACCAAGCTGCGCGAGGCCGACACGCGCGACTATCGCGAGAAGGTCAATCGTTACAAGGCGACGTACTAGGGCGGTCGCGGCGCACGCCCACGCCCGCGGGCTTATGATGGACGATAACGAGACGGAAAGGGGTCAGGTAGCATGGCCGAGGACAATAGGAACAAACCGCTGTACATGATCAGCGTGGCGGCCGAGCTGACCGGCATGCATCCGCAGACTCTGCGCGTCTACGAGTCCAAGGGCCTGGTGAATCCTCAGCGCTCAGGCGGTAACACGCGCCTGTATTCGCGTGCCGATATCGAGCGTCTGGAACTCATCAACCAACTGACCGACGAGGGCATCAACCTTGCCGGCGTGGTGCGCATCCTCGATATGAAGGAGCGTGCTGAGGAGCGCGAGCGCGAGAACGAAAAACTCCGCGCTCGCGTGCGCCAGCTCGAGGACGAGCTGCACGAGTATAAGATGCAGAAGAAGATCACCGCCCTGGCCCCGCGCGACGGCTCAGTCAACCCCGAGCAAGTCATGCGCAAGCTGCTGGGCGCCGGCGGGGATTTGTAGTTACGCGGTTTTACCAAACCGCGTAACGGCTCGACGCTGCAAGCGCCCCTAAGCGGCAATCTGACGTTCAATCGTCGGTCGCGTACCGAAGTACGCTTCCCTCCTCTTTCACGTCACCTTGCTCGCTCTGGCGGGCTTTCGCTGTCCGCGCCAAAACATCGGCGTTGCCGGAGTGCGGCACGGCAGTCATTGGGGACGTTCTTAAATGACTAGTCGAAAGGGACACTCTTGCACCAAATCTGCCGGCCCACGCTGGGCTCGTCCTTTACTTTACTGAGATAAAGTGAACGTGTAGATTCGCAACCCACTCGCAACCGTTCTATGGCACGATATTGAACGAATGTATGCTATGCGCCCAAATCTTTTGGGCAGAGTGGGAGACAGTATGGTCAAGCTGTACGAGGACGGCATCTACCTGCGCCGTGGCAGCGAGGTTGTGCCTGCGGCCGAGGCTGCCGAGCGTGGTATTACGCAGACGCCCGAGGATGCCAAGCGCGGCACCATCGCGTATTCGATCCTTCAGGCACACAATACGTCCGGCGACCCCGAGGCGCTCAAGATTCGCTTCGATGCCATGGCGAGCCACGACATCACCTTTGTCGGCATCATCCAGACGGCGCGCGCCTCGGGCATGGAGCAGTTCCCGCTGCCTTACGTGCTCACCAACTGCCATAATTCGCTGTGCGCCGTGGGCGGCACCATCAACGAGGACGACCACGTCTTTGGCCTCTCGGCTGCCAAGAAGTACGGTGGCATCTTCGTTCCGCCGCATATCGCCGTTATCCACTCCTTTATGCGTGAGAACTTCGCGGGCTGCGGCAAGATGATCCTGGGCTCCGACTCGCACACCCGCTACGGCGCTCTGGGCACCATGGCCGTGGGCGAGGGCGGCGGCGAGCTGGCAAAGCAGCTGCTGCGCGACACCTACGATGTCGCCTATCCCGGCGTCGTCGCCATCTACCTCACGGGCGCCCCGCGCCCCGGCGTTGGCCCGCACGATGTGGCACTCGCCATCATCCGTGCCGTCTTTGCCAAGGGCTACGTCAAGAATAAGGTCATGGAGTTTGTGGGCCCCGGCATCGCGAGCATGACGACCGACTACCGCAACGGCGTCGACGTCATGACCACCGAGACCACCTGTCTGTCGAGCATCTGGGCTACCGACGAGGACACACACGCGTTTTTGACCATGCACGGCCGCGGTGACGACTACCGCGAGCTCAAGCCCGCCGATGTCGCCTACTATGACGGCTGCGTCGAGGTCGACCTGTCGAGCGTCAAGCCCATGATCGCGCTGCCGTTCCATCCTTCCAACGGCTTTGAGATTGACGAGCTCAACGAGAACCTCGAGGACATCCTGCACGAGGTGGAGCTCGAGGCCGCCAAGATCGGCGAGGGCAAGACACACTTTAGCCTGCTCGACAAGATCGTCGACGGCAAGCTGCACGTGCAGCAGGGCGTTATCGCCGGCTGCTCGGGCGGCAACTACGACTCCGTGATCCAGGCTGCCCGCGTGCTCAAGGGCGCCAACACCGGCTGCGGCGAGTTCTCGCTGTCGGTCTATCCCACGAGCCAGCCCGTGGCACTCGAGCTTACACGCCGCGGCTATATCTACGACCTTATGGAGGCCGGCGCGATCGTGCGCACGGCGTTCTGCGGCCCGTGCTTCGGTGCCG
>CAJMOP010000181.1 GCA_905215115.1 uncultured bacterium
CCCACGGCATGTTCTCGGCAGCCATGACGGGGGCGATGACGTGCTCGATGAGGTCGTTCTTGATCTTGCCCATGTCCTCAATTTCGGCGGCGTGCTGCGTGGAGATAACGATGGTCGTGACCTCGACGGGCTTGCTGTCCTCGTAGCGCACCGTGACCTGGGTCTTGCCGTCGGGGCGCAGGTAGGGCAGGGTTCCGTCGTGGCGCACGGCGGCCAGGCGCTCGGCCAGGCGGCTCGCCAGGTAGTGCGGCATGGGCATGAGGGTCTTGGTCTCGTTGGAGGCATAGCCAAACATCATGCCCTGGTCGCCGGCGCCGATCAGGTCGATCGGGTCGGTGGTGGCGCCGGTCTGGGTCTCGAAGGACTCGTCGACGCCCTGGGCGATATCGGGCGACTGCTCGTGGATGAGGCTCATAACGCCGCAGGTATCGCAGTCAAAACCGAACTTTGCGCGGTTGTAGCCAATACGGCGGATAACGCCGCGGGCAATCTCCTGTACGTCGACGTAGGCCTGGGTGCGGATCTCGCCGGCAACGATGACCGTGCCGGTGGTCACGAGGGTCTCGCAGGCGCAGCGGACGTTCTCCACGTTGGCGGGCACGCCGTTGGGCGCAATGTAGCCCTGCTCCTGCAGCTCTATTTCTTTAGCGAGGATTGCGTCGAGGACGGCGTCGCTGATTTGGTCAGCAATCTTATCGGGATGGCCTTCGGTCACCGACTCCGACGTAAATACAAAGGACCCGCGTTGGGGTGGGATGGAACGAAGTTCTTCTGGCATGATAGCCCCTTTCAAAATACGTGTCCCGGCGACCGTTACCATTCCGCCGAGCTCTATATGCAAGCGCACATCATATCGCGTTAATCGAATATTCACACCCTTTCCGCACCTACTCATTGGGGACAGACTTAAATGAGTAGTCGGGTGCTCATTGGGTGGTCATTTAAGTCTGTCCCCAATGAGTAATTTAAGTCTGTCCCCAATGAGTGGGTCGGTGCCCTTTGTGCGGAGGTTGCTTTGTTGCTTTATACTGGTGCGGTTAGACATCCATCCTGCAATCGAGGAGATTTCCATGGCATCAGACGTTCGCGTCCGCTTTGCACCCTCACCGACGGGCAAGCTGCACATCGGCGGCGCCCGCACCGCTATCTATAACTGGGCTTTCGCCCGTGCTAACGGCGGCACGTTCATCCTGCGCATCGACGACACCGATCCCACCCGCTCCACCGACGAGAACACGCAGATCATCCTGCGCGCCATGCGTTGGCTGGGCCTGGACTGGGACGAGGGTCCCGAGGTAGGCGGCGACTTTGGCCCCTACGCCCAGACTGAGCGCCTGGACCTGTACAAGCAGGCCGCCCAGAAACTTTGGGACGAGGGCAAGGCCTATCCCTGCTTCTGCACCAAGGAGCAGCTCGACGCCGACCGCAAGGCCGCGCAGGAGCGCAAGGACCCCTTCCAGGGCTATCAGCGTCGTTGCCGCGATCTTGATCCCGAGGAGGCCCGCCGCCGCATCGAGGCCGGCGAGTCCTACGTCCTGCGCATCAGGGTGCCCGAGGACCGCGGCGACGTCGTCATCCACGACGCCGTTCACGGCGAGGTGACCTTCGACGCCAAGGAGCTCGACGACTTTGTCATCTTCCGCTCCGATGGCACGCCCACGTACAACTTCGCGACCGTCGTCGACGACGCCATGATGAAGATCACCCATGTCATCCGCGGCGACGACCACCTGTCCAACACCCCGCGCCAGGTCATGGTCTACGAGGCCCTCGGCGCGCCCGTGCCCACGTTCGCCCACATCTCCATGATCCTGGGCGCCGACGGTAAGAAGCTCTCCAAGCGCCACGGCGCAACTTCGGTGGAGGAGTACCGCGACGCCGGTTACCTTTCCGACGCCTTCGTCAACTACCTGGCGCTGCTTGGCTGGTCGCTCGACGGCGAGACCACGATCATCCCGCGCGATGTCCTGGCCAGCAAGTTCTCGCTCGACCGCATCTCCAAGAACCCGGCGACCTTCGATCCCAAGAAGCTCGATTGGGTCAATGCCGAGTACATCAACGGCATGTCCGACGCGCAGTTTGCCGATGAAATCATGGTCCCCGAACTGCACGAGGCAGGCCTCATCGAGGGCAACGTCGAGTACGGCGAGGACTGGATTGATGCGCTTGCCGCCATCGTCAAGCCGCGCACCAAGATGCCGGCCGACGCCGTGACCGTCGCCGCTCCCATCTTTGCTACGGCCGAGACGCTCGAGTATGACGAGAAATCCGTTAACAAGGGCCTGGCCAAGGAGGGTATGGGTTCCATTCTGGACGCCGCCAAGGCCGCGCTCGAGGGCGTGGACGAGTGGACTGCCGAGGCCATCGACGCCGCGCTTGAGCCGCTGCCCGAGCAGATGGACCTCAAGAAGCGCGTGGTATTCCAGGCCGTGCGCGTCGCCGTCTGCGGCAACATGGTGAGCCCCCCGCTGGGCGAG
>CAJMOP010000182.1 GCA_905215115.1 uncultured bacterium
CGCCAGCTGCTCGCCATCGCGCGCGTGGCCGTTGCCGACCCGCCGGTGCTCATCCTGGACGAGGCCACTTCGAGCATCGACACGCGCACCGAAAAGCTCATCGAGCGCGGTATGGACCGCATCATGCGCGGACGCACCACGTTTATGATCGCGCACCGCCTGTCCACCGTCCGCGACGCCGACGCCATCATGGTCCTCGAACACGGCCGCATCATCGAGCGCGGCACCCACGAAGAGCTGCTCGCCCAGCACGGCGAGTACTGGCAGCTGGCGCATGGCTTAAAAGAGTTGGATTAACCCGTTCGAGCACGATGCTTCGACCCCTTCGTGCCCCTCACCTCGCCTCAAACCATCACAACATTCGACGTTTTTTGCCAAAAACGGGAAAAGCATCGAATGTTGTGATGGTTTTTCTGCCACTCGATCGGGTGGATTCGCTTTCTTGCGCGCGAAGGCGTGCGGACCCGTGGGCAGGGGAATAAGATTGGTTATCCGACTCCATTGGAGGGCTCATGGACCTGCCGATCGTCCTGTCCCATAAGACCGCCTGGCTGTACCACAACGTGGTGCGTCCGTCCGAGCCGCTCTCGCGGGCAAGCAGCCTATACGATGAGGACTCGCTTGCTAACGAGGCGGAGCCAACTGCGGGCCTGCCCAAATTGGGGCTCGATGCCAAGGGGCTGAGGGCTTCAACGGCAGTCGGGATCGTTACCGACTATCTGGTTTCGCTTGGTATTCCACGAGAAGAGCTCGATCATATCGATACGCTCGTCAACTTCGATTTTGAGCGCTCGACGCCGGCTGGATTTAGGTGCCACGTGTTTGGAGCGCCGGTACCTCCAGGCCATCTTATCGAGGTGGCGGAGGGCCTTCTGGTGGTTGATGAGGCCATGTGCTTTGTCCAGGCGGGTTCGTGGATGAGCGAGCCCGAGCAGCTGGAATATGGCTACGAAATCTGTGCCCGATACCATTTGAATCATCTGTCGACAGGCGATTATATCGAGATGGGGCAGAGGTATACCGTTGCCGACTTGATTGCTTATTGCAATGAGAACCGATCTCGCCAGGGGGCTACACGCGCGGCCGCCGTGCTCAAGCGCGTGCACGATGGCGCGCGATCGTCCATGGAGACGGCCACCGCAATCATGGTCGTAGCAAAGCGTTCTCAGGGCGGGCTGGGATACGCCAAGATCGAGCTCAACCATCGGGTCGATGTCCCCAACGAGTTCAAGTATCTCGCAAAGGCCGGGTATTTCGAGATCGACGTATATGCGCCTGCAAGCGGTACGGGGATTGAATACAACGGCTCGGACCATCTTGATAAACAGCGCAGCGCGTCGGATGCGGAGCGTATGACCGTGCTGAGCGCGCTGGGCTTTAGGATGATCGTCCTCACCGGGACTCAGTTTGCCCATCAGCTGCAATTGCACCGGGCGATGAATGCCATCGCGCTCGCTATGGGCCTTAAGTGCGACCGAAGCGAAGCGTTCCAAAAGCGGCAGAACGACCTGCGAGAATTCGTGATTCGGCACTGGGATGGCGGCCTTTAGGGACGTTCCGGTCCTTCTGCGGGGTGCTGTGGGCAGGCAAACCATCACAACATTCGACGTTTTTTGCCAAAATCGGGAAAAGCATCGAATGTTGTGATGGTTTGCGTGCTGAGGATGGGGCCCGGAACGTCGACCTTGCTCGCGGGCCCCTTGTGTCGTACGCATGTCGACCCAATCCCCGCGTGCGGTACTATATTCCCGAAAGAATAAAGGCCAGCGTGAGGGGAGGGCTGCGTGGACGGGCACGTGCAACATGACGGCTTTGGCCGCGATATCAACTACCTGCGCATTGCCGTTACCGACAAGTGCAATTTTCGCTGCATTTACTGCATGCCGGCCGACGGCGTGGTGCCCCGCGCACACGACGAGCTGCTCAGCGCCGAGGAAATCGCCCGCTTTGTGCGCTTGGTGGCGGGGGAGGGCATTCGCCGCGTGCGCCTGACGGGCGGCGAGCCGCTGGTCAGCCGCCGTATCATCCCGCTTATTCGTGACATCCGCGCGATCCCGCAGATCGAGGACATCTCGCTTACCACCAACGGCGCCCTGCTGCCCAAGCTGGCGCCACAGCTCAAAGATGCCGGGCTTAACCGCGTCAACATTTCGCTCGACACGCTCGACCCTACGCTCTTTGGAAAGATCACGCGCCTGGGTCGGCTCGAGCAGACCATGGCCGGCATCGACGCGGCGCTGGCTTGGGGCTTTGAGCCCGTTAAGGTCAACTGCGTTGTGGTGCGCCGGCTCAACCAGGATGTGGCGGCCCTTGCGCGGCTCACGCTCGACCGCCCCATCCACCTGCGCTTTATCGAATACATGCCCATCGGTGACGAGCGCACGAGCTCGCATTGCGCTGTGGACCCGCATGCGCCCGCGCTCAATCCCGAGCTGTGGGACGCGAGCGATACCGTGCCGA
>CAJMOP010000183.1 GCA_905215115.1 uncultured bacterium
GGCCTGGGAGCCAGACACGGCGCGTGCCGCGGCGGCGATGTCGTCGCGATTGAAGGAGCCGGTCTGCCCGCCGTTGGTGAGCTCGTCGATGGCGACTTGATAGACGTCGCGCGAGCGCGCAGGGTCGCAGCTCACCGGCGAATCGTCGTCGAGCATGCTGTCGATCATGGACCAAGCCTCGGCCTCGTCCATAGCATCTGCGGCACGAGCAATGGTAGGAACACCATCGTCGGCATGACGGCGCTGGAACGCACCAGTCAGGCCGGAAAGGAATGCCGAGTTAGACTGCTCCGACTGAGCCTGAGAAGCAGAAGTCGCAGCGTAAGGAGTCGCATCCTGCTGCTGAGCTGGAATCGAGGCGGTCTTGAACTCGCTTTGATGCTGATTGAGATTGGCGGCACCGCCCATGGCATCGGGCTGGAACAGACGCTCTTCACGCTGCGCACGATACTCGGAGATACCCAGCGAGGCGGCATAGATACCCACGCCCGCCACCGCGCCCACGGCGAAGGGAACTGCACCCGCCACGACCGTCTCGTTCACCGACGAAAACGGCAGCGTCGCGGCATACATAACCACGGGAGCGGCAAGGCCGATCCCACACGAAAGTCCGGCAAGGACTGCTCGTTGTGTTGCATCAGAAGAAGCCATGAGCTCTCCCCATCTTCCAGCGCCCAAATCGCATCATTAAGTTGGCTGCGCGAGAGAAGATGAAGCGGGACATGCGTCCCAAAGCAACGGTATATGGTTCGTTTCATCTGCGTTTTCCGTCGCGAAGCTTAAAAGTTATTATGCGAAACCGACCCTCCGATTGCAAGCGGCGATGTCGGATTGAAACGGGAAACCTGCTGCTCGTCGGTCTTACGGTCAAAAATAAGCGCGGAGCGGCGCTATGGAAAAGGGCCGAGGCTCAAAGCCCCGACCCTCTATCGCATTGATGACTATCGTTGCGTGTGGATGACAACCTAGAACGTCTGCTCGTAGTCGCTGTGTTTTTTGGCCGAACGCACCAGGAACTCCTGGTTCGTGTTGGTGCCCTTAAGACCCTTAATAAACGATGCGGCCGCGCGCTCGGTGTTGTTCATGCCGGCAAGAATGCGACGCAGACCAAAGACAAACGGACGCATCTGCTCGTCGACCAACAGATCCTCGTTACGCGTACCGGAGGCAACGGGGTCGATAGCCGGGAAGATGCGGCGGTCGGCCAGGTCGCGGTCGAGCTTAAGCTCCATGTTGCCGGTGCCCTTGAACTCCTCAAAGATGACCTCGTCCATCTTGGAACCGGTGTCGATGAGGGCAGAGGCCAGGATGGTGAGCGAGCCACCGTTCTCGATATTGCGGGCTGCGCCTAGGAAGCGCTTGGGCGGATACAGTGCCGCCGAATCGACGCCGCCCGAAAGGATGCGGCCCGAGGCAGGCGCCGCCAAGTTGTAGGCGCGGGCGAGGCGCGTGATGGAGTCGAGCACCACCACGACGTCGCCACCCAGCTCCACGATGCGCTTGGCGCGCTCGATGACGAGCTCTGCCACGCGGGTGTGGTTGTCGGCAGGCATATCGAAGGTCGACGCCACAACCTCACCCTTGATGGAACGCTGCATATCGGTGACCTCTTCGGGGCGCTCGTCGACGAGCAGGCAGATGAGGTGCACCTCGGGGTTGTTAATCGAGATAGACTGGCAGATCTTCTTGAGGATCGTGGTCTTGCCGGCCTTGGGCGGGGACACGATCAGGCCGCGCTGGCCCTTGCCGATCGGTGACACGATGTCGATGGCGCGACCGGTAATAGAGTCCTTGCCGTGCTCCATGCGCAGCGGCTCGTTGGGATAGACCGGGGTGAGGTCGCCGAACTTGGGACGGTTGCGAATCTGCTCGGGGTCCAGACCGTTGACGGTCGTGATTTTGGCGAGGCCGGCGCGCTTGTCGCCGCCGCGCGAAGGACGCAGCGAGCCCTCGATGACGTCGCCCGTGCGCAGGCGCGCGGAGCGGATGAGGTAGGCGGGCACGAAGGCGTCGTCGTTGGACTTCATGTAGCCATGGGCGTGGATGATGCCGGAGCTGTCCGGGCGAATCTGCAGAATGCCCTTGATGTCGCGGAAGCCCTCGGCCTTCGCAGCGGTGACGTAGATTTCCTCGACGAGCTCGGCCTTCTTCTTGCCGGTCGTCTCGATCTCGAACTCCTTGGCCTTCTCGCGAAGTTCGGCAACCTTCATGGCAGCGAGCTCCTCGCGCGAAAGCGTAGGCTCGGTGGGGGCGGCGTTACGCTCCTTGTTGCGCTGTTTGCGATCGCGCTGGCGGTTGCGACGGTCGTTGTTGCGCTCGTCCTTGCGCTCGTTGCGCTCCTCGTTGCGCTTGTGCTGGCGACGATTGGGGCGAGCGTTGTCATCGGCCTCAGCGGGCGCGGCGCCATCGG
>CAJMOP010000184.1 GCA_905215115.1 uncultured bacterium
GCACAGGCCAAAGAGCACGCCGCGCTCGCGCAGGGCGCGGATCGCCGCCACGGTGCGCGGGGACACCGTATGCTGGCTCGTGAGCAGCGTACCGTCGATATCGCAGAACACGGCTTTGATGTGGCTGAAGGTGGTGTCCATGGGGGCCTTTCTGGGTAGCGCGTCGGTGCTGGATGAGGTCAGAAATGGTGTACATGGTATACCAAGGCGCGGGCGCGGCCCCTCAAAGCAAAACCACCACAAAGGTGCCTGGCCCCTTTGTGGTGGAAATGACGTTTGCGGGCCAAACCATCACAACATTCGATGTTTTTTGGCAAAATCGCGATTTTCATCGAATGTTGTGATGGGTTTTACTGCCTTGCGGCACGATCAAAATGCCGGCGTCCAAACAGCAGCAACGCCGCGGGAACCGCCGTCACGACCATGCCTGCCCCCACGAGTGTCCGTTGTACGCCAAATGTCGCCGCCAGCCACGGGGCAATCGCCAGCGGGGCCACGCCGGCGAACATATTGCCAAAGCCCATGACCGAGTTGACGCGACCGAGCTGCTCGAGCGGAGCCGTCGTTTGCACGATGGTGTTATGAAGCGGGTTGACGATGCCCCAAGCTATGCCCAGTGCAATCTGGCCGACAAGAGCCACGCCCACGTACGGTGTCCCCACATAGAGCAGGCTTCCCAGGCCCACGGACATGAGCGCCACGAGCAGTGTTTTAAGGTTGACCAGGTGCGGCGGCATCCGAAGCGCAACCACGGCGCCCAGCACCGCGCCCACACCGCAGGCCGACGAAAGCCAGCCCATCCACTCAACGCCGACGTGCAGGACATCGCGATAGAAAAACGACTCGAGCGGATCGAAGGCCCCGTAGCCAAAGTTCGAAAGAAAAATGATACAAAACAGCAGGGTAAGAACGCTGTTGGTAAAGACCGTCTTGATGCTGGTCGCGAAGGTGACGCGGGAGGATATGCTGGGGTTGGAGCTTTGTCCCGCACGCTCCCCTTCCTCTGCCGAATCGGCATCCACATGTCCGGCGACATGGCTGGCCTGCGGCCTAAAGCCCCAACTGACGACGAACGCCAACACGGTAAAGAGCATCATGAGCACGAACACCGCGCGCGACGATGCAGCCGCCGCGACAAAGCCGCCCAGCGTGGGTCCAACGATAATGCTCACGTTTGAGAACATGGCGATGGCGGAATTGATGTCTTTGAGTTCGGCGGGGTCGTCGGTGAGGTAGGCCGGATAAGATGTGGCGATGGGTTGGGCAAATCCCATCGTAAAGCCTAGGAGCACCGCGCCGAGCAGGACAATGCCGGTCGCACCACCAAAGGCAATGATTGCCGTGCCGGTTACAAGCGTGCCGACGATGCTCAGCAAGAAATGACGGCGCGGACCCCAGGCGTCGAGCGCCGCGCCGCCCGCAAAGGATCCCAGGATCACAAAGACGTTCATGAACAGGACGGCCAGCGATGTCGCGACGACCGAAGCGTCATCCGTATAGGTGAGCGTTCCGATGACGCCGATAAAATAACTGGTCTGAAAGCCGGTGTAGATGAGGAAGCGCATTGCCACCAGGCGTTTAGCCTGCACGGACAGCGACGAGTGGAATTTTGGAAATACAGATGTGGGCATGGGGGCTCCTTATTGCATACGAATGTGGACAGCGAGCATTTGGCCCTCCGTCCATTGGCTCAATCTATCCGTATGCCTTACTAAGGACACATCGAGCCCCTTCCTTCTGTCTTTCCGCCCAGCATGAACTACTTGGTAGATTGTAAGGCATGTCCCTAAGATCTACCGAGGTGGTCTTGGATGATGTCGCAGATGGCTCGGGCGTCGTTGATGTTGATGGCTCGGGTCGCAAAGCCGGCGTCGAATGCCTGGCGTGCCAGGGCCTCGTTGCAGGCAAGGGCCAGCGTGCGACCGTCGACCAGGTCGAGCGAGCTCTTACCGCGCAGACGGTCGACACCGGAGCGCGCGACCACGATATTGTCGAAGCCCTCGGTCTTGTAGCCCTCGATGATCACCACGTCGACATCGTTGTAGCGCGACAGCAGCTCACGCGCGGGCATCTCGTCCTCCTCGCGCGTATCGGCGTACTCCGCCCAGCGCGTGGCGCAGATAAGGCCCACGTGCTTGGATCCGGCCTGGTGATGGCGCCACGTATCCTTAGCGGGCACATCGATATCAAAGCCGTGATGCCCATGATGCTTGAGCGAACCCACGCGCAGGCCGCGGCGGGTGAGCTCGGCGATAACCTTCTCGACGAGCGTGGTCTTGCCCGAGTTTTGGTAGCCGATAAACGCGATCGCGGGGACGGCCGGTGTCGGAGCTGCGGGCGCGACGGCGACG
>CAJMOP010000185.1 GCA_905215115.1 uncultured bacterium
CCTCCAGGACCACGGCGTTGGCGCCGATCATGACATCGTCCTCGATGATGACGGGCGTGGCGCTGGCGGGCTCCACAACGCCTGCCAGTACGGTGCCGGCGCCGATGTGGCAGTTCTTACCCACGGTGGCGCGGCCGCCCAGCACGGCGCCCATATCGATCATGGAGCCCTCGCCAATGACGGAGCCGATGTTGATGATGGCGCCCATCATGATGACGGCGCGGTCGCCGATCTCGACGCGGTCGCGGATGATCGCGCCCGGCTCGATGCGGGCATTGATGCCCTTAAGGTCGAGCATGGGCACGGCGGAGTTGCGGCAGTCATTCTCGACGTCGTAGTAGTCGATGGAGTCGGCATTGGCATCGAGGATGGCCTTGAGCTCTTCCCAGTCGCCAAAGACGGTCTTACCACGACGGCCGCCGTAGACGTGCGCATCGCCCCAGGCAACCTTCATGCCGGGCTTCTCGCGCACATACAGCTTGACAGGCGTCTTTTTAGGCGCGGTGGCGATGTAATTGATAATCTCCTGGGCATCCATCTCGGCTGCGTTGCTCATATGCTGTCTCTCCTTTGAGGGGGTATGGTTGATAACTAGTTAGGCGAACATGACCTGGTCGAAGGTGTAGAAGCCGGGTTCGCGGGTGATGAGCTTCTGCGCGGCTGCCAAGGCACCGTTGACGAAGATCTGACGGCTCGTGGCGCGGTGGGTGAGCGTGACCTCCTCGTCCTGGCCAAAGAAACTCACCTCGTGCACGCCGGCGACGGTGCCGCCGCGCAGCGAGTGCATGCCGATCTCCTTGGGGTCACGCGCGCCGCACATGCCCTCGCGGCCATAGACGGGGTGGTAGCCTGCCTCGGGCTCGGCCTCGACTACGGCGTCGAGCAGCAGCTTTGCGGTGCCGCTGGGGGCGTCGACCTTTTGGTTGTGGTGAGTCTCGACAATCTCGCAGTCAAAGCCGGGCAGCTCACGCGTGGCCTGGGCCACTAGATGACGCAGGGCTGCGATGCCGATGGAGTAATTGCCGGAGTGCATGACGCGGGCGTTCTGGCCCAGCTCACGCAGGCGGTCCATCTGCTCGGGAGTGTAGCCTGTGGTGCCCGAGACCAACGCCGCGCCCGTGCGCTCGACATAGGCGACGACGGCGTCAAAGGTCACGACGTTCGAGAAGTCGATAATCACATCGGCAGCCGGTGCGTTCTCGAGCTCGCTCAAATCGAAGCCAATCTGGGCCACAATGTCGAAAACGGGCTGTCCGGCGGTATCGACAATACCCTCGGCGGTAGTGCGGATGAGCGAGCCCATGCGGCCCGTTCCCATAATGACGGTCTTAATCAAGCAGACCAGCTCCCTTCAGAGCATCGGTAAGTGCGGCTTGCGTGTCGTCTGCCATGGGGCACAGCGGCATGCGGTAGTTTGCCTCGATCATGCCCATCTGGGCGAGCGCTTCCTTAACGGGGATGGGGTTGACCTCGCTAAAGAGGGCGTTGATGAGCGGTTGTGCGGCAATCTGGATATCGCGGGCGCGCGCTACGTCGCCGTCCAGATAAGCGCGGCACATGTCGTGCACGAGCTGCGGCTGTACGTCGGCCCACACGCTGATGGTACCCGAAGCGCCTAGGCTCATGAGCGGCACGGTGAGTGCATCCTCGCCCGAGTACATGCGGAAGTCATCGGACAGCAGGTGGGCGATCTTGGCCGCGTAGGCGACGTTGCCCGAGGCCTCCTTGATGCCGATGATGTTGGGGTGCGCGGCCAAGCGCTCTACGTTGCGCTCGCTGATACCGCAGCCACAGCGGCCGGGGATGTTGTACAGGATGCAGGGGATGTCCACGGCATCGGCGACGGTCTTAAGGTGCTGGTAGATGCCCTCTTCGTTAGACTTGTTGTAGTAGGGGGTAATGAGCAGCAGGCCGTCGGCGCCCAGGCCTTGGTAAGTGAGCGACTTGGTGAGCATGGTTTGCGTGGAGTTGGAGCCCGAGCCGGCGATGACGGGGACGCGTCCTGCAACATGCTTGACAACGGCGGCGACGACGGAGTTGTCTTCGTCATCGGTCATCGTGGCGCTCTCTCCGGTGGTGCCCAGGGTGAGGATGGCGTCAGTGCCATTTTGCAGGTGGAAATCGATAAGGCGCTCAAGCGCGTCAAAGTCGACACTGCCGTCCTTTTTAAACGGCGTGACAAGGGCGACGATTGAGCCCTCGAGATTGCGGATATCCATGTTCTTCTCCTTCGCTTCCGCGATCTGGATGCGCTTGTTCCATTGAGCGGCGACGGCCAGGCGTTCGTCCCGGGCGCGGCGACGGGCACTCTCGGCGCGCGACTTGGCTAG
>CAJMOP010000186.1 GCA_905215115.1 uncultured bacterium
GCGGCAAGGCATCCAAGTCGGGCATCCTCACGGGCTTTGCCACCACGTGCGCCCTGTTCGCCGGCCTCTACGGCGAGCCGGCGATGGCGCTTGCCGACGACGTCGCCCGCGCTTGTCCGGTCGAGTGCTGGCTCAACCCCGTCAAGCTCATCTGCGACATGTTCAATCGCCTGTATTTCTTTGAGGACCTGGGGCCCTTCGCTGTTCGCGCCGGCGCGCTCGTCCTGATGGCCCTGGTGTTTGTCGCCGCCGCTACGCTGATCTTTGGAAGGAGCCGCTATGAGCACCTTTAAGACCGCGCTTCGCATGGCGCTGGCGCACCCGTTTTACCTGCTCATCTATACGGTGTTCATCTCGCTCATGGGCGTATTCATCGCGGCTTCGGTGAGCTGGAACTCGTCGCAGCTTACCGAGTACAAGCCCTACGACACCAACGTGATCGTGGTCGACCGCGACAATAGCGACCTTTCGCGGGCACTTACCAAGCACCTGGGCTCACGCTTTGACCTGGTCACGGGCGTCGGCGACGACACGTACGACCTTGCGGATGCGCTCGCCAAGAGCAACAGCGCCAAGGGCAGCGCCGATTGCGTGTTCTTTATCCCGGAGGGGTTTGAGGACGATCTTGTTGCAGCCGCCCGCGCGGGGGAGGCCCTGCCCAAACTCGACGTGACGTACGGCTCCGGCACCATGGCGGCAGCGCTTTCGTCTGCCGAGGCCTCGCGCTGGATCTCGCTTGCGGGTGCTGCGGCGGCACTTGAGCCAGCTGCTTCCGACAGCGATGTCGCCAAAGCTGCCGAGCATGCCGCTGCAAAGCGCGCGGAGGTCCAGATCTAACAGGTCAAGGTCGACTCGACTGCCGCCGCCACGCTCGAATCGTACTTCAATTTTGGCGCGTACGCGATCATCTCGTCGGTCATCGTGTCGGTGGGATTGGTGTTCTCGGGCATGAATGAGCCCGAGCGCGTGCGTCGTATGGATGCCGGCCCAATCCCCGAGCGCCAGCGTTCGCTCGCTGTGTTCGCGGCCGCCGCCGTGCTCACCGTCTGCATCTGGCTCGTGTCGAGCATGATGGGCGTCGTGGGCTTTGCCAGCGCGGTTGCCGAGGTCGGCGTGGGTCGCGTGTGCCTAGCGCTGGCGGCAACGCTTGCCCTGGCGTGCACGCCGCTGGCTGTTGGCTTTATGCTGTCGAGCCTGGGTGCGCGCGAGGAGCTGCTCAACGGTGTGGGCAACTTACTCGGCATGCTCATGACGTTTTTGGGTGGCGCCTGGATGCCGCTGTCGCTGATGGGTTCGGCCGTGCAGACGGTGGCGCACTTTGTGCCGACGTATTGGGTGAACGACGCGATCGGCAAGGCGCTTACCTCTGACCTGACGTCTGCCGCGCTGGGCGACATCGCCTGCGACCTGGGCGTCACGGTGCTCTTCGCCGCCGCCATCGCCGCCGTAGGCCTAGCCCTCGCGCACAACAAATCCCACGCCTAGCCACCTAGTCATTGGGGACGTTCTTAAACGACTGGTCGCTGGGGACAGTCTTTGCCGATTCGCCGGCTCGCCGGCCGGGCTGGCAAGGACTGTCCCAATATGTCGGCACTTGGGGACGTTCCTTTCCTGCCGGCACTCATTGGGGACAGACTTAAATGAGCGATTTCACTCATTTAAGTCTGTCCCCAATGAGTAAGTACCCAATGACTGGTTTGGAAAAAATTGCGCCTGTCGCTTAAAAATAGTTCACCGTGGTTTACTATTAGCTTAGAAAAGTAGCAGAAGGCTAACAACGGGGGATAGCATGTCGACAAAGCAAGCCTATGTCCAGGTCAGCGGGCTCAAGAAACACTACGGCGACGGTGATGCGCGCTTGACGGTACTCGATGGCATCGACACGTCCATCAACCGCGGCGAGATCTGCGTCATGCTGGGGCCCTCGGGCTCGGGCAAGTCGACCTTTCTCAACCTGATCGGCGGCCTGGAGGATGCCGACGGCGGCTCCATCATGGTGGACGGCTGCGATCTCACGGCGCTCAAGCCCGCCGATCTGGGCGAGTGCCGACGCCGCGAGCTGGGCTTTGTCTTCCAGTTCTACAACCTGGTGCCCGACCTTACCATCAAGGAAAACATCGAGGTCACGGCGCACCTGTCCAAAAACCCGCTCAATGTCGACGATCTGCTGCGTTCGCTGGGCCTCTACGAGCACCGCAACAAGTTTCCGCGCCAGGTCTCGGGCGGCCAGCAGCAGCGCTGCGCCATCGGCCGTGCGCTCGTCAAAAATCCGGGCCTGCTGCTGTGCGACGAGCCCACGGGCGCGCTC
>CAJMOP010000187.1 GCA_905215115.1 uncultured bacterium
ACATGGACTCGACAAACCATCCGCTCTGGAAGAGCGCCGCAAAGGCCGCCATGCCTGCGACGTTGCCCGCGGCGGCAAGCTCTGCCCAGCTCGCGCCCACGGTTGCGGGGCACACCACAAAGAAGAGGACGACGAAGGTCGCGATGTCAAACAGCGAGCTCACGGGGCCCAGCTCGAGCATAAAGCCCCTAATGGACGTGGCATCCCAGGCGCGCGGGCGGGCAGTCCAGGCGTCGTCGACGGTGTCCCACGGCAGCGCGATGCATACGATCTCGTAGACGAGCGACAGCAGCACCAGCTGCAGGGCGCTCATGGGCAAGAACGGCAGGAACAGGCTCGCGACGGTCACGGACAGCACGTTGCCAAAGTTGGAGCTCACCGTGGTCTTGAGGTACTTGAGCAGGTTGCCGTAGGTGCGACGGCCTTCGATGGCGCCGCGCTCGAGCACGCCCAGATCCTTCTGAAGCAAGATGATATCGGCGGATTCCTTGGCGATGTCGACGGCGGAATCGACCGAGATACCGCAGTCGCTCGCGCGCATGGCGGCGGCGTCGTTAATGCCGTCGCCCATAAAGCCCACGGTGTGACCGAGCAGCTCGCGCATGACGCGCACCAGGCGCGCCTTCTGCAGCGGCGAGAGTTTGGCAAAGAGATGAGTTTTCTCAGCGCGCTCGGCAAGCTCGGCGTCGTCGAGCGCATCGATCTCGGAGCCCAGCAAGACGTTACTCGCGTCGATGCCGATCTGCTCGCAGACGGTGGCGGCCACGCGGTCGTTGTCGCCGGTTAAGACCTTGACCGCCACGCCCTTGGCCTCGAGGGTGGCGACGGCGCCGGCGGCACTTGCCTTGGGCGGATCGAGGAAGGCCAAAAAGCCCATCAGCACCATGTCGCACTCGTCGGCGATGCCAAACTCACCCACGCAGCGCGGATTGGTCTTTTGCGCCACGGCGATCACGCGCAGGCCCTCGGCATTGAGTTCGGCGACTTGCTTGCGAATCTGGGCGAGCTTATTTTCGCTGAGCGGCTGGGCGACACAGTCAACCTCGACAAAGGAGCAGATCTCGAGCATTTCCTCGGCAGCTCCCTTGGTGACCATCTGGGTTTTGCCCTGGGCGTCGGCGACGACTACGCTCAGGCGACGGCGTGAGAAATCGAAGGGCACCTCGTCGACCTTGGTATAGCGGTCGCGCAGGCTCTGGCCCAGCATGGAATCGGGTGCTGCGGCCGAGGGCGTCACATCGGCGCGGTCGATGACGGCCAGGTCGATAAGGTTCTTGAGGCCGGTCTGGAAGAAGCTGTTCAAAAACGCATGGCGCAGCACGCGTGCGTCTTCGTTGCCGTCGGTGTTGAGGTAGCGCTCGAGCACGATGCGGTCTTCGGTGAGGGTGCCGGTCTTGTCGCAGCACAGGACGTCCATCGCGCCCAGGTTTTGGATTGCCGGCAGTTCCTTGACGATAACCTGACGACGGGCGAGGTCCTTGGCGCCCTGCGACAGGCTCGTGGTCACGATGACGGGAAGCATCTGCGGCGTGATGCCCACGGCCACGCTCGTGGCGAACAACAGCGCATCAATGACGTTGCCCTTGGTGGCGGCGTTGATGGCAAAGACGGCCGGCGCCATAACGAGCATGAGGCGTACGAGCAACATGGAGACGCTCGAGACGCCGCGGTCAAACGCGCTCTTCTCGCCGCGCCCGTTGAGCATCTTGGCGATGCCGCCCAGGTAAGTGTCCGAGCCGGTGGCTACGACAAGTGCCATAGCGGTGCCGTTTTGCACGGAGGTGCCGGTAAAGACGATGTTTTTGCAGGCAGAGAGCGGCAGTGCGGAGTCGTTGGCGCCCTCGACGACGGTGATGGCAGCGGTCTTCTCGACAGCCTCACTCTCGCCGGTGAGTGCGGACTCGATCACAAACAGGTCGCGCGCGGTGGTGATGCGGGCATCGGCCGGCACCATGTCGCCGGCAGAGAGGCGGATCACATCACCGGGGACGAGCTCGTCGAAGGGGATCTCGACGCGCTCACCGTCGCGCAGAGCGGTGCAAGTGTTGGAGACCAGGTCCTTGAGGGCCTCGGTCGCATTGCCGCTGCGGGCTTCTTGGATAAACTTCATACCGCCCGATACCAGCAACATGATGCCGATGACGATGACCGTGGAGGGGTCGCGCTGCGGTTCGGGCACGGCGAGCACGTCGATGTAGAGCGAGACCAGCGCGAGCGCGGCGAGGATGCCGGCGAAGGGATCGATGAACGCGTCGGCGATGCGGCGGGCGAGCGTCTTG
>CAJMOP010000188.1 GCA_905215115.1 uncultured bacterium
GACGGCAAAGCCCGCCGCCGTGAGCACCCGCGCCGTCGCAGCGCCCACGTGGCCGCAGCCAAAGATATAGGTCAGGCCCTCGGGGCAGAGCGTCTCGATGTGCGCCGGGGGAATCTCGGAGGCGGCGTTGGTGTAGGTGACCTTACTCCCCTCCTCCACCAGCGAAAGCTCGGGGCAGCCGGCAATGGTATGGCGCGATGTCTCGCCATGGTACTCAACCACATCGCCCTCGAGCGCGCTCGCGATAAACGGCTCAAAGTCGATGACGAAGTCGCCGATGCGCCGATAGGCCAAGACGTCGGCAACCGACTGGAACAACGGTGCCTGGGTCGAGTCCAGATGCAGGTAGCACAGGCAGATGGCCCCGCCGCAGATCATGCCGGTATCGGAGTTCTCGCCGCCCATGGTGTAGCGGACCAGACGCGATTGCCCTGCGGCCAGCAGCTCGCGCGCCTCGTCCAGCGCAAAAAGCTCAATCTTGCCGCCGCCGATGGTGCCCGCTTGGCTGCCATCGGCAAAGACGGCCATCCAGGCGCCCACGCCGCGTGGTGATGACCCCGCCGTACCGGCCACGACCACGAGCTCGCACGTCTCGCCAGCACGCAGGGCGGCAAGCGCCGCATTCACAACATCGAGCTTTTCCATTGCCGCCTTCTATCCTCTAAAGACATCGGTGAGCATAGCGAGTGCCTCGAGCACGCCGCCGCCGACCGATGTCGCCTTGTCCGAAATATAGTTGATGTAGCTGGCGTCGCCGCGCGGATCGACATCGGCGCATTTAAAGCCCTCAGTCACCTGCACGCCGTTCGCCAAAAGCCCGCGCAGACAGCCATCGATCTGCGTGCACATGGGCGTATCGCCCGCGTAGCCAATCACGTCTCCGGCGCTCACGATGTCGCCGATTGCGCGGTCGGACCGAAACACGCCGGCGGCGGGGCTGTGGATAACACGTTCCTTGCCATAGCCGGCGATAATGCCCGGCACGCCCGTGTTGGGCTGGGGCGAACCTTGGGTAATGACACGGCCGAGAAAATGTCCGCGCATGGTCTCGACCACGGCGTCGCAGTCAACCGGCGCGGTAAAGCCCGGCCCCACAGCGATGACGGCAGGCGCCATGTCGCGCGTGGTGCCCAAGTTGCGCTTAGCCAAAATCGCGTCGACCACAGCCGCGGGTTTAAGCTCATCGAGCATCTTGGCCTGAGGGTCCACCACAACGGCGACGTCTCCAGCCTCGGTAATCTCAAGCGCCTCAGCCGGCGTCCGTGCCAAGCGAGCGCGAATGCCTTCGACCTCGACCTCGCCCAGGCGAATGGCCTCGCAAAAACAGATTGTGCGGCGGATGCACGTGGGAACCGCGATATCGGCCATAACGACCGAAACGCCGGCGCGCACCAAGCGAGCGGCGACGCCCGTGGCGATATCGCCGGCGCCGCGAACATAAACGAGCATTCCCGGGGCACCTCCCTGTGCTACGGTTTGAGCAGAGCAAAAGCGGTTCGGCCGCTACTCTGATGATTATTTATTATCACAGTATTATACGGCGGTGAACAGATGGAAACGGTTAGCGGCAATCTTGCCTCCGCGCTCAGGATCGAGTCGGGCATTACCGCGATTATCGGCAGTGGCGGCAAGTCGACGCTGCTGAAGACGCTGGGTCTCGAGCTCATGCGCGCTGGCGGCCGCGTGCTCCTCTGTACCACCACGCACATGTTTCCCGTCGCCGGCGTGCCATGGGATGGGTCGAGCCGTCGCCTGGACGCCGCGCCTTGGAAGCCGGGGACCCTACATGTTCCCGGCTGCACCTGCGAGGCATGCGCGGGACTTGTCCGCGGAAGTATCTGCCAGGCGGGTGTTTTGAACCCGGAGACAGGCAAGCTCTCCGCCCCCGCCGAGCCGCTCAACGAGCTGGCGCAGCGCTTTGACTATGTGTTGGCCGAGGCAGATGGCAGCAAGCGACTCCCGCTCAAGGCGCATGCCGCCTGGGAGCCGGTAATTCCCGCCGCCACGGCAAACGTTGTCTGGGTCGTCGGCGCCTCAGGGCTGGGCAAGCCCGTCGCCAAGGTTGTCCACCGCCCCGAGCTCTTCTGCGAGCGCTGCGGCTGCGAGCCCACCGACGCTGCCACCCCAGAGCGCGTCGCCATGGTGCTCAATGCCGAGCTGCAGATGCTGAACCTCGACAATGCCCGCATCATGCTCAACCAAGTCGACACGCTTGCCG
>CAJMOP010000189.1 GCA_905215115.1 uncultured bacterium
CTGGGCAATGCCGCCCTCGGCCTGGACGCGCGCGAGTGCCTCGTTGATCACGGTGCCGCAGTCCACAGCCGCCGCGTAGTCCACCACAGTCACCTTGCCGGTGGCCTTGTCGACCTCGACCTCGGCAATGCCGGCCATAAACGGCGGAGGCGAAACGGGCAGGCAGGCAGAAGCATGCGAGGTGAGCGCGTCGCCGCCCGCGATGTTCTTGACGCACAGGTTGGCAAAGTCGCGCAGCGTGAGGTAGCGGTTCTGCTCGCGCGCGGCGCGCTCGTCGGACAGACGCACGTACTGGCCATCGAAAACCACGTCGGCGGCGTCCACATCCCACATCTGGGCGGCCTTGGCACAAATCTTCTCACGCAGCTCGGTCGCGGCGTTCTTGGCGGCAAGGCCCGTCACGTAGGTACCGGAGCTCGCGTACGAACCGGCGTCGAACGGCGACACGTCGGTGTCCACGCCGCGCACCACGATCAGCGAGCTCTCCACGCCCAGCTCCTCGGCGGCAATCTGCGCCAGGATCGTGTCGACGCCCATGCCGTTATCGGTGGCGCCGGTGCCGATGGTAATGAAGCCGTCCTCTTCCAGGCGCATGTCGATGCCGGCGATATCAACGTTGGAAATGCCCGAGCCCTGCATGGTGAGCGCACAGCCCAGAGCACGCACGCGGTCGCCCAGGTCCACAGCCAGCGGCTTGTCGCGCCAGCCGATCATGTCCATCGCGCGCAGCAGGCAGCGGTCGAGCGCGCAGGCGTTGAGCTTCTCGTTGTAGTACTGCGGCATGATCTCGCCCTCGCGCACGATGTTCTTAAGGCGCAGGTCGGCGGGGTCCATGTGCAGCATGTCGGCAAGCTCGTTGACGGCGCTCTCCACGGCAAACTGGCCCTGGGTGGCACCGTAGCCGCGATACGCGCCGCCGCGGTTGGTATTGGTGTAGACGGCGTCCCAGCTAAAGCGGCTCGCCTTCACGTGGTTGTAGATGGGCAGGCTCTTGTGGCCCGACAGGCCGATCGTCGTGGTAGCGTGCTCGCCGTACGCACCGGCGTTGGACAGCGTATGCAGATCGATGGCCGTGATGGTGCCGTCGTTCATGGCACCCAACTTGACGGTCATCTGCATCTGGTGGCGCGAGTTGCCCGCGGTGATGGTCTCCTCGCGGGTGTAGCAGCAGTAGCTCGGACGGCCGGTCTGCTGGGTCACGAACGCAACGAAGATCTCGCAGCAGCCCGTCTGTTTGGAGCCAAAGCCGCCGCCGATGCGCGGCTTAATGACCTGCACCTGCGACTGCGGAATGTCGAGCGACTGCGCGACCATGCGGCGCACGTGGAAGGGCACCTGCGTAGAGGTGGTCACCGAGATGCGGCCGAACGCGTCGGTCGTCGCGAAGGCGCGGAAGGTCTCCATGGGCGCAGTCTGCGTGGCCTGGCTGGTGTAGGTGCGCTCAAAGACGATGTCGCTCTGGGCGAAGGCCTCGTCAAGGTCGCCAAAATCGCTGGTACCGCTGCACACCAGGTTGCGCGGGACATCGCCGCCCTGCGGGAACATAAAGGTCACGTCGCCCTCGGGGTGGACCACGATATCGTTATCGAGTGCCTGGGTAAAGTCGAGCAGGGGCTCGAGCACCTCATAGTCGACCTTGATGAGCTTGAGCGCCTTGTCGGCAGCCTCCTCGGTCTCGGCAGCGACGATCGCCACCTCCTCGTTTTGGTAGCGCACAAGGTTCTCGAGAATCAGGCGGTCGTAGGGACTCGGCTGCGGATAGCTCTGACCGGCGATAGTAAAGCGGCGCTTGGGCACGTCCTCGTAAGTGTAGACGCCCACGACGCCGGGCACCTTCAGGGCGCGCGACGTATCGATGGAGCGGATCTTGGCGCGGGCATAGGGGCTGCGCTTGAGTTTGACGATGAGCGCGCCGGCGGGCACCATATCGCCCGTGTAGACGGGACGGCCCTCGAGCAGCGCCTTCGAGTCCTTCTTGGGCTGCTTATGGGTGATCTGCTTGTACGAGACACCGTCGCAGCTGGTGTCGTTGACCGGCAGTTCGGGCATCTCAAAGCCCACCTGCACGCCGGACTCGTTGAGGAAGCGGACAATGGCGCGCAGCTGGCTCTCGTAGCCGCTGCAACGGCAGAGGTTGCCGGCGAGCTGGCGCGACAGCTCCTCGCGCGTGGCGACGAGGCTCGGGTCCTCCTTGGCG
>CAJMOP010000190.1 GCA_905215115.1 uncultured bacterium
GCCTCGACCTCGCCCGGAATCACCTGTGGCTCAAGCCCCAGATCGCGCAGGCCGTCCAACAGCAGCGCGGCATTGGACGCATCGCGCGCGGCACTCGTACACGTGGTGCAGACGCACACGGCCCCAAAGGCACGGGCCTCGTCCACAAACATGTGGCACGCAGCGAGCACACGCTCGACAGCCGCCTCGCAGAAGCGCCCCGTCGCGTCCACGCCCTCGCCCAGGTCGGTAATCTCGGTATGCTTGGACGATTCCACAATCGCTCCGCCCTCGACCTGGGCCAACACCAGTCGCGACGACACCGTTCCCAGGTCGATCGCGGCCACCTTATAGCGTTTGCAATTTGTCATTGCGGGCTCCCCTCCGGGCGCTATTTGCCGTTGGACACGACCGTCTGGCCCTCGACGCCGTTAAACCCAAACAGCATGTCGAGCGCCTGGATGTACCACGGCGCGTCCTTGCCGACTTCTTCGATTTCCTTGGCCACTTCGCTGGCCTTCTTGGCGTTTGAGGACTTTTTGCTCGACGACGAGTCCGAATCGTCGTCCAAGCCTAGCACGTCAATCTTCTTCTCGCCGGGCATCACCAGGCCCAGGTCCTCGGACGCCGCGTCCTTGATACCCTCCTCCGAGAGCAGCTTGTCGACGCTTTTTTGCAGCTCATCATTGTATTGCTGGCGAATCTCGACCTGCTTGGCCAAGATGTCGCTCGAGCGTTTTGCCACGTACAGGTCGCGTACGGGAAAATACAGGCTCACGAGCGCCAGCGCCACCACGATACCGATAAACAGCGGACGCAGAGAGCCATGCGTAAAGTCATAGATCGCCTTGACCACCGCATTGTCGTTGGCGTAGCGCATAAAGTCCGAGCCCGAAAGACGGCTCGAAGGCCTGCTCGACCTGTCGTGCGTCTGGGCCGAGGGACGCGACGCATGTGTCGAACGTGCCGGGCGCACCGGTCCATCTGCCGAAGTATTCACATGAGCATTGGGGCGCGAGGTACTTGTCGGGCGCTGCGTGGAGCGGTCGGCGCCGGCGTAGGCGGACCCACCGAGCTGCACCGTGCGCGCACGGCGAGGCGACGGCTCACGCGAACCGGCGGAATAGTACCTGTTGTCGTAAATCTGATCCATGTGCGCCTTGTGCGGTTGAGGTTTGTTTGCGCTAAGTATTCTAGTTATAGCACGAGCGCGCGCACCACCTTCGGCAGCCTTTGCTCGACATAAAAAAGGCGCTGAGCCATATGGCCCAGCGCCCAATGGTGCTCAACAGCGCCCGGCTGGAGCAAGGCGAATCCGAGTCTTCCCCGCCCCCGCGAGCTCCGCGTGCCTAGCGAATGTTGTAGAACGCGGCCTTGCCGGCGTAGCGCGCGCTGCCCTCGAGCTCGTCCTCGATGCGAATGAGCTGGTTGTACTTGGCGATACGGTCGCTGCGGCACGGGGCGCCCGACTTGATCTGGCCGGCATTGACGCCCACGACCAGGTCGGCGATCGTGGAATCCTCGGTCTCGCCGGAGCGGTGGCTCACGATGCAAGCGTAACCGGCCTCCTTGGCGGTCTCGATGGCCTCGAGCGACTCGGTGAGCGTGCCGATCTGATTGACCTTGACCAGGATCGCGTTGGCGGCACCCAGCTCGATGCCCTTCTTGAGGCGCTCGGTGTTGGTGACGAACAGGTCGTCGCCCACCAGCTGCACCTTGTTGCCAATGCGGCGGGTAAGCTCAACCCAACCGTCCCAGTCCTCCTCGGCCATGCCGTCCTCGATGGAGATGATGGGATAGGTGTCGACGAGCTTCTCCCAGTAATCAACCATCTGGGCACTCGTGTACTCCACGCCCTCGCCCTTGAGCTCGTACATGCCGGTCTCGGCGTTGTAGAACTCGGTCGAGGCCGGGTCCATGGCGTACATGAAGTCGACGCCAGGCTTAAAGCCAGCCTTCTCGACGGCCTTGGTAATGTACTCGAACGGCTCGGCATTGGTCTTAAGGTTGGGCGCAAAGCCGCCCTCGTCGCCCACGCCGCCGCCCAGGCCGGCCTCGTGCAGCACGCCCTTGAGGGTGTGGTAGACCTCGGCGCACCAACGCAGGCCCTCGGCAAAGCTCGAGGCGCCCACCGGCATGATCATGAACTCCTGGAAGTCCACGTTGTTGTCAGCATGCACGCCGCCGTTGAGGATGTTCAT
>CAJMOP010000191.1 GCA_905215115.1 uncultured bacterium
CCTGCGCTGTCGGTCTGGCGGAGGACGGCTTTGATATCGCCGTCGTCTATGCCGGTAGCGTCGATGCGGCGCGCGAAACGTGCGAAGCCTGTGAGGCGGTTGGCGCCACGGCGCGCGCATATCGATGCGATGTGGCCGACCCCGCTGCCGTCAACGCGTGCGTGGAAGCGGTCTTCAACGACTTTGGCTCCATTTGGGCGCTCGTCAACAACGCCGGCATAACGCGCGACGGTCTGCTCATGCGCATGGGCGATGACGCCTTCGATCGCGTGCTCGATGTCAATCTCAAGGGAACATTCAATATGACGCGCGCGCTCACCAAGACCTTTATGCGCCAGCGCGGCGGTTGCGTCGTCAACATGAGCTCGGTCGTGGGCCTGATGGGCAACGCCGGACAGGCCAACTACGCTGCCTCCAAGGCGGGCGTGATAGGGCTTACCAAGGCGGTGGCGCGCGAGCTTGCGCCCCGCGGCGTACGAGTGAACGCGGTCGCCCCCGGGTTTGTCGAGACGGATATGACGTCAAAGCTCTCGGAGAAGGTGCGTGCGGCAACCGAGGAGCAGATTCCCCTGAAGCGCATGGCGCGCCCCGAGGAAGTGGCCGGCGTGGTGCGCTTTTTGGCGAGCGATGCGGCTTCCTACATTACGGGCGAGGTTGTACGCGTGGACGGCGGAATGGCGATGTAGAAACCAGGGCCGAAGAACGGCTTGGATGAGGAGACCATGATGGAACAGAGAGTTGCAATCACCGGCATCGGTGCCGTATCGCCGCTCGGCAACACGGCGCTTGCCACTTGGGCGGCTATGTGCGCCGGCGCGTGCGGTATCGGCCCGATTACGCACTTCGATACGGATGCGTTTGCTGTCAAGGTGGCGGCCGAGGTCAAGGGCTTTGACGGCAACGAGTACTTTGGTAAGCACGATGCCAAGCACCTCGACCCCTGCGTTCAGTTTGCACTGGCGGCGTCGGACGAGGCCGTGCACGATGCGGGCCTTGATGTCGAAGATGCCATCGATCGCGAGCGCCTGGGCGTCTACGTGGGTTCAGGCGTGGGCGGCATGCAGACACTCGTCGACAACGTCCACACGATTGCCGATCGAGGGCCTCGCCGTGCATCACCCTATATGATTGCGATGATGATCCCCAACATGGCTTCGGGCAACATCGCGATTCGCCATAAGGCAAAGGGCCCGACCCTACCCGTCGTGACTGCCTGCGCGACTTCTGCCCATGCGGTGGGTGAGGCGTTCCGCGCCATCAAGCACGGCTATGCCGACGCGATCCTCGCGGGCGGCGCCGAAGCAGCAATTATCCCCGATGCCGTTGCGGGCTTTACGTCCTGCCGCGCATTGACCACCAACCCCGATCCCGCGACGGCCTGCCGTCCGTTCGATGCAGACCGCGACGGCTTTGTGATGGGCGAGGGCGCCTGCGTGCTCGTGCTCGAGAGCATGGAACATGCGCAGGCGCGCGGTGCGCACATTTACGCCGAGGTCGTGGGCTACGGCAACACCGATGATGCCTATCACATCACGAGCCCCGATCCCGAGGCTGCCGGCATTGCCCGTGCGATATCGCTGGCGGTGGCCGAGGGCGACGTTAAGCCTTCCGAGGGCCTCTACATCAACGCTCACGGCACCTCGACCAAGCTCAACGATTCGTCCGAGACGGCGGGCATAAAGCGTGCGCTCGGCGAGGACGCGGCACGCGCCGCGCACGTCTCGTCGACTAAGTCGATGACCGGCCACATGATCGGTGCCACGGGTGCCATCGAGGTCATGGCCTGCGCCATGGCGCTCGAGCAGGGCGTGGTGCCGCCGACCATTAACTACCACACGCCCGATCCCGCCTGCGATCTTGACTACACGCCCAATCGCGCGGTTCGCGCCGACCTTACCTGGGCGCTTTCGACAAACCTGGGCTTTGGCGGGCACAACGCCGCCATCGCGCTGCGTAGATATACGAGGAGCTAGAGCATGGATTCCAAAAGACTTGCCGAGATAGCCGATGTTATGGAGGACCGCGGCCTCACGCGCGTACGCGTTGAGGAGCCCGATGGCACCGCGGTCGAACTCGAGCGCGCGAG
>CAJMOP010000192.1 GCA_905215115.1 uncultured bacterium
GCCAGACCGGAGGGGCGCCGGGGGCGGGAATCTGGGCGTACACATTTCCTACACATATAAGGACTCTCGGCTGGCTGGGTAAATATAAGAGGGGACCTCGTTTCCGAGATCCCCTCTTTCGCCTATCTACAGTAATAGACTCTTAAATACCTTATGCCAGCAGCTTGCGACCGGACTCTTCAATCGCGTCAAGTGCTGCATCAGCTTCGGCGGCATCCGCGCCCTTGGCAAAGATATACAGCTTGATCTTGGGCTCGGTGCCGGAAGGACGGACGATACCCTTGTTGCCACCCTCGAGATCGAACTCAATGACATTAGCCTTCGGCAGGCCGTTCACGCAGGTGTTGTAGTCCACGACGGCTTCAATCTTGGAACCGGCGAGCTCCGCGGGCGGGTTCTCGCGCAGACCGGCCATGATGCCGGCCATCTTTGCCGCACCCTCAGCACCCGGATAGCTCAGCGAAATCGTCTTATTGTGGTAGTAGCCATACTTCTCGTACAGCTCGTGCATCGCGTCGGCGAGGTTCTTACCCTGCAGCTTGTAATACTGAGCCATCTGGCAAATCAGCAGCGAAGTGCTCACGGCGTCCTTGTCGCGCACGTGATCACCAGCCAGATAACCGTAGCTCTCCTCAAAACCGAAGATAAAGCGATCGACTTCACCGGCATCGGAAAGCGAGGTAATGATGTCACCGATGTACTTGAAGCCCGTCAGGCAGCGACGGAGCTCAAAGCCATATTCCTCGGCCAGAGCATCGACCATGGCGGAAGAAACAATGGTAGTAACCGCGACCTTCTTAGTGAGGTCCTCGCCGCGGGCGGCACGGGTCTTGCAAATATAGTCGAGCAGCAGGACGCCCATCTCGTTACCGGTCAGCAGCAGATAGTCATCGCCATTCTTAACGGCAACACCAACACGGTCGGCGTCGGGATCGGTCGCAAGCAGCAGATCGGGGTGAACCTGCTCGCAGAGATCGATGCCCTTCTGCATGGCCTGTCGGATCTCGGGGTTAGGATACGGGCAGGTCGGGAAATCGCCGTTAGGTTCCTTCTGCTCGGGAACAACCGTGACATCAGTGATGCCAGCGCGCTCGAGCACCGTGGTGACGGGAATGAGGCCGGTACCATTCAGCGGCGTATAGACAAGCTTGAGCGGTGCGCCGGCAATCTCCTCGGCAGAAAGATTCGTAACGCCGCGAGCGAGAACGGCGTCGTAATACCGCTCGAGGCACGAGTCATCGATCCATTTGACCAGGCCCTGCTCAAGAGCCTCATCGAAGTCCATGGACTTCACACCGGTGAACGTATCGGTCTCGGCGATAGCCTTAGAAATTGCATCGGCGGCCTCGCTGGTGATCTGGCAGCCGTCGGGGCCATAGGCCTTATAGCCGTTATACGGTGCCGGGTTATGACTAGCGGTCATGCAAATGCCACCGGAGCACTTAAGATCACGGACGGCCCAGGAGAGCGTCGGCACAGGAGAAATCTTGGGATAAACGAGGGCAGTCACGCCGTTTGCTGCAAGAATGGCAGCCGTCGTCTTAACGAACAGCTCACCTTTATTGCGGCTATCGCGAGCGATGGCAACCGTTGGATGCTCGAAGGTCGCATTGAGGTAGTCAGCGAATCCCTGGGTCGCACGACCGACCGTATAGATATTCATACGGTTAGTGCCCGCACCGATAGTGCCGCGAAGGCCGGCAGTACCGAAGGCGAGATCTTGGAAGAAAGCATCGGTGATGGCGTCCTCATCACCCTGCTCCTTCATCGTGTTAAGCTCAGCGAGGAGCTCCTCGTCCTTGACATTGGCAATCCAAGTATCAAGCAGCTCATGAACATCTGCCATGTGAGTCCTTCCGTCACAATCAATAAAACGACCCGTGTAAAAACAGGACAAGCGCAGCAGTGCGCTAAAGCAAATATTAGTCCATTGAGAACAGAGAACCGACCAAAGAACGGTGAACGTCTATATTCAGCGGTGGATGATTAAATTGATTTAATTGCATAAGGAATGTTGCCCGTAAACGCAAAAAAAGGGGGAGGCCGCGAGGCCTCCCCCTTCTTCAAGTCATCAGACGGCTCGG
>CAJMOP010000193.1 GCA_905215115.1 uncultured bacterium
CGGTTGCAATGCCGCCGGCGAGCCGCGCACGCTCGACGAGGCCATTCACGCCGCCGGTCACGTGCCGCTGCCGCCCTACATTACCGATTACGAAGGCGATCCCGAGAAGTACCAGACCGTCTATGCCATGAAGGAGGAGCACTCGGCTGCCGCTCCCACGGCGGGTCTGCACTTTACGCCCGAGCTCATGGCTGCCATTGAGGCCAAGGGCGCGAAGTTTGCCGCCGTCGAGCTCGAGGTGGGCATCGATACCTTCCGTTTGGTGGAGGAGGACGATCCCACGCAGCATGTGATGCACACCGAGCGCTACCACGTGTCGCAGGAGGTTGTCGACGCTGTGCATAAGGCTAAGGCCGAGGGGCATCGCGTGATCGCCGTCGGCACCACTGCAGTGCGCTCGCTCGAGAGCGCCTTTGACGCGGATGCCCCGGTGTCCGATCCGGCCGTGACAGCGCGTTATTTTGAAGGCCGTGAGGACGGCGCCGACACGCTCGGCCGCGGTGACATCGTGGTGCGCGAGAACGCGACGACGCAGCTCTACCTCATGCCTGGCTCGACCTATCACGTGGTCGACGCGCTGATCACGAACTTCCACGTGCCGCGCTCTACGCTCATGATGCTCGTGAGCGCGCTGGCCACCCGCGACCAGATCATGGATGCCTACGCCGCTGCTATCGAGGAGCGCTATCGCTTCTTCAGCTTTGGCGACGCGATGCTCATTTGTTAGTTACGCGGTTCTACGAACCGCGTAACCAGTTGACGCTGCAAACGCCCCTAAGCGGCAATCTGACGTTCAATCGTCGGGCATGACCAGAAGGTCAATGCCCTCCTCTTTCACGTCACCTTGCTCGCTTAGGGGCGTTTTCGCTGACTTTGCCAAAGCATCGGCAGGTACTCATTGGGGACGTACTTAAATGAGTGCCTGCAGAATGAGAGTGGATAATCTCCCGTTTTTGGCCTGCTTGGGGGCTCAAAGTGGGAGATTATCCACTCTCGTCATTGGGCTAGTCGTTGGGGACGTTCTTGTTTGACTAGTCGTTTAAGAACGTCCCCAATGACTACTTGCTTGCGAACAGCCAGACTAGGATGATCGCCAGGATTGCGGCGACGATGCAGACGATGGCGCCGGTGAATTTGATGCGTGAGTCGCGGGTGCGCTCTCGTACGTCATCCTCGGTAGCCTCGAGCTGGGCCACTTCGCGCTCGGTTTCGGCGTGTTCGGCTTTGTCTCGGGCCAAGGATCCTGCAAGCGACTCAGTGATCTCTGGGTGGTCGTGCACCTCGGTCGCCTGTTCGATGATCGACTGTGCATGTGCGGCATCTGCTTGGGCGTTGGCGATGGTCTGCTCCTGGTCGCGGCGTGCCTTGTCCTCCGCGGCGATCTTCTCGCGCAGTTCGCGCTGACGAGTCGCGGCGGCAGTCTTCGCCGTCTGCAACTCGTCGCGCGCGGCATCGGCTTCGGTCGTCACGGCTTGGTGCGCGCGTTTTGCGTCGGCGATAGGGGCTTGAGCCTGCTCGACGGCCTGCTCGGCGGCGGCAAGTGAATGCTCAAGATCGGCGGTCACGCGCGGAATGTCTTCCTCGGCCTTGCGGAGGGCGTCGGCAGCGTCGGAGATTTGCATAGACAGCTCGCTGGTGCGCACGGTGTAATTGGCGGGATTTGCCGAAGGGTTGCGCTGCAGCTCGGCATACTCGCGACGCAAGGTCTCGAGCTGTGCGCGCGTAGCATCGGCAGTTTGTCGTGCGGCGGCGACACCGGTATCGCGCTCAGCCTTCACTTTGTCGCGGATGCGCTTGGAATCCTCAAGGCGACGAACCAGGCGGTTGCCGGTCTCGCGCGAACTCGCCTCGCGGGCTTCCACGGCGTCGAGTGCAGCCTTCAGGCGGAGCTCGGTCGCATCGTCCTCTGCCTTCATTTGCTCGAGCTGGCCCTTGAGCTCAGTCGCTTTGGCGGCATGGGCGTCGCGGTCAATCTCGGCGGCCGCAGCGGTCTTTTGTGCCGTGGCGATTGCCTGGCGCTGGTCGGCGATGATCTGATCGTAGCGGCCTGCGATGTCCTGGCG
>CAJMOP010000194.1 GCA_905215115.1 uncultured bacterium
AAAGGCCGATCCGCCCGAAAGGCAGACGGCGTGGACCTTGTCGACGGTGTTCTCGGGTCGCAGCAGGTCGGTTTCGCGCGATGCTGGAGCACCGCCGCGAACGTCAACGCCGCCGGTGGCGCCCTCGGGTGCCACGATTACGGTGCAACCGGTGCCGGCCTCCTCGTCCGTATAGTTGCCATAGCAAAAGCCATCGACATCGCAGACGTCAATGGCCTCGAGCAGTGTATCCATGTTTAACTCCTATCGGTTTTCCGCCGCGCCATGTGCCCGGTCGGGATCCGTACGGTACGCCAAAATTGTAGGCGCTGGGGGATACCCAGCGCCAGATGCAATTACGAGAGCTTTTGAATCGCGCGCGCGACGCGAGCGATGGGTAGGCCCACCACGTTATAGAAGTCGCCCGATATATCATGCACGAGCATGCGTCCTCCTGTGCCCTGAATGCCGTAGGCGCCGGCCTTGTCCATGGGCTCACCCGAGGCGACGTAGTGCTCGATCTGCTCGTCGGTGAGCTCGTAGAACGTCACGTCGGTCACATCGACAAAGGACAGGCTCTCGGCGGAATGTGGGGCGGCCGTATCGCCTGCCTTAACGATGCAGACGCCAGTTGCGACCTGGTGCGTGCGGCCCGAAAGCTCACGGAGCATGGTACGCGCCTCGTCCTCGGTTGCCGGCTTGCCCAGAATCTTGCCGTCAAAGGTGACGATGGTGTCGGCCGCGACCGTCAGCTCATTGGGCTCGGCATGCTCGGCGGCAACGGCGGCGGCTTTGGCGCGTGCTAAGCGTTCAACGAGCGTAAGCGGGGCCTCGCCATCAAACGGCGTTTCGTCGATATCGGCAGGAATGATGCGAATGTCATAGCCCGCCTCGCGCATCAACTCGATGCGGCGCGGTGATTGCGAAGCCAAAATCATAGCTGAATGCCCTCGGCGACCTTCTCGACGGCCTTGTCGCCGGCGAGCGTGCGCAGCAGCTCAAGCGCAAAGGGGAGCGACTGGGCCATGCCGCTGGCGGTGATGATGTTGCCGTCTTGCGTAACCTTCTCGCCGGTATAGGCGCCTTTGGGGAAGCTTTTCTCAAAGCCAGGGAAGCACGTGGCGTGGCGCCCCTCGAGCAGGTCGAGCTCACCCAGGATAAACGGGGCGGCGCAGATGGCGGCGACGTGCTTGGTCGCGGCGAACTCGCAGACCACGTCGCAGACGCGCTGGTCGGCGCGCAGGTTGGTGGCGCCGGGCAGACCGCCGGGCAGCACGACGCAGTCATACTCGTTAAAGTTAATCTCGTCAAAGAGTACGTCGCAGGTTACGGGAATCTGCAGCGAGCTTACGACCTCGCGCGTGGGCATGATCGAGACGAGCGTGGCGCGCACGCCGCCGCGACGCATGACATCGACCATGGTCAGGCATTCAATCGTTTCAAAGCCATCGGCGGCAAGAACGGCAACGCTGGGCATAAGGGTTCCTTTCAAAAAACGGCATACAATTAGCCGTCTTATACCCCGAAGACCTCCGCTTGCCACGCTCGATTTCCCAATGTTTAAAATAGCCCCGTCCGAATTAGCTACCCCCACCCATCCTCAACAATCTCAATCTGTAACATCCATCGACCAAAACTAGCCCCAACTGTTACAGATCGAGACAGTCCCCAACAGCACCGCCCCGTTCGGGGAACGACCGCCACAGGCACGGCGGGCAGAGGCTCGCTTTTTTCCTCGGTTTTTCTTGACAGAATCTCACCTGTTGTAGTACTTTGTCCCAGTCTAAAAACGCGTGGACTTTTCTGGGCGCTAGCCACCTTTTTGCCACGCAACCGAGCAGTCGGTTGCGTGGCTTTTTTCGTCTTGGCAGCAGGTGCCACATGCACCGCCAGAAGACCGCACGAGCCCACCTTCCGACTGCAGGGAACAGACGCACGAGATGTGCGTCTGCAAGACAGCAGACGGAAGGGAGCCGAATGGCAGGAACAAACACAATCAAGCAACAGGCCGCCGGGGCGGGAGCCACGGGCGCGGGACAGGCCAAGGCGGCGCTCCAGGTCTTTGCGGGCGGCG
>CAJMOP010000195.1 GCA_905215115.1 uncultured bacterium
TCTTCCTCGAGCAGCTCGGCACTCGCGGCGCCTCGCAGCGCCGGTTTGCCGCTCTTGGTCGAAAAATAGAGCGCCGCGCGGGTGTCCAGATCCAGCGCCCGGCGCATAGCCTGCGCATAGATAAGCGTCTGGGTATGGGGCGGCAGCCAGCGCGGGTCGTCGATGGGGGCCTCGCCCGATTCCTCGTCGCGCACCGTGGGGTCGGCGAGCTTAAACTCCTCGACACCCGAACGATGCTTGTAGTCGATTACCACGGCGCGATTCTCGGCATCCACATCCACGCGGTCGATGCGCCCGCCGAGCGGCCAACCGGCATACTCGACCTGGAGCTCGCTGAACGCAAACTCCAGGTAGCGCGGAGCAAAGGGGGTGAGCGCCTCGGACTCGTAGGCAAGCACGCCCTCCAGCTGCGGCAAGATCTCGGCCACCTGGCGCTCCTCCACTGAAGAGAGCGGCACCAGCGGGCCTTCGGTACCGCGCTTGCCCGCATGCTCGGCCAGGGTCTCGGCAAAGACCTCGCGCAACAGCTCCTGCGCGCGCGGCAGATTCATGGGTGTCACGCGCTCCATGTCCTCCTGGGGCAGACGGGCATGCAAGTGTTCCAGCACGTCGTGGACAAAGTTGCCCTTCTCCATATTGCCAAAGCCAGCGTCGATCGATTGGGGCTTCACGCGGTACGAGACGAACCAGCATAGCGGGCAGGTCGAATAGGCCTCGATCTGCGAGGCAGACGTCAGGCGCGGCACCAGCGGCGCATCCTCGCCCTCGCCATCGCGACGGCGCAGGACCAGATACGGAATGGCTTCATCGCTCAGATGCTGAGGAGCTTCGCAGGTCACGCGCTCGCGCCTAAGACCTTCGCCTGCCGCGGGATCGAAGTCCCTTACGATATCGCCCTCGCCCACGCACTTCGCCTTGTCGGCGCCAACGGCCTTAGCGTCGTCAGCGGCCTTGTCGGCGTCAGCGGCCTTAGCATCGTTAGTGGCCTCGGCATGCGCCCGCAACTCGGTCCACACGGCAGCCGGGTAGCACTCGCGCGCCTGGCGATCGTGCGTCACGCGGGCAAGCGCAACCGGACCACGCGACGCTTGTATCGCGCGGCCAAAGCGTGCGCGCAGCAAGGCCGCAGGCTCAAGCGTCACACCGCTGCGATCTAACTCTGCCGTCAGCGTTGCCAGCGGGCCCTCCTCATGTGAGAGCGGATAACTGTCCAGGTCGACGTCGGCAAACAGCACGGCATCGTAGCTGCCGGGGCGCAGGGCCGCCGCATCGGCAAGCGAAGCAAAGCGAACCTGGGCGCGTGGCGCACGGTCAACCTCGTAGGTCTCGTAATCGTAGGCGGCGCTACGCTTGTCCACCTTGGTGCGAATGTCATCGAGCACGGGCACGGTCGCGGCCTGCGACACGTCGAGCGCACGGGCGCCATTCATAAGGATGTCGATGACGTGGCGCAGCAGGGCCACCTCCGCCTGGCGACGGGCCTGACCGTCGAGACCGCCAAGTGCGCGATCGGGCAGTGCCTCGGCAACGGCAAGCATGGCCTTGAGCGCCGTCACGGGTTTGTCGCGCCACAGCGCCTGGAACACGTCCGAGATCACGCACGGCACGTTCTTAAACCAGTTCTCGTCGCTCGCCGCTTTACGCGCGCCCCTCACCTGGCCCTGCACGCTCTGCAGCAGGCTCTTGACGCCCGCAGTGGTCTTGCTGCGCGACAGTCGCATATTCTTGTCGAACGTGCGCGCGCTGGCGGCGTCGGCACCCGAAAGCGGGCTGTAAATCCAGTCGGTAAGCTCCGGAGCGGGCCACCACTCAGTCTTAGAAGCTGCCCCTTCGTCGGCGGCCTTCATACGCTCGATCAGGTTGGCGAGCGCCGTGAACTGCCTGCCCGCAATGGATTGGGAAAACGCCGTGAACTCGGCCGTCTCGGCAGCAACGTGGCGCGCCGCCAAACGAGCGGCAAGCTCGCCGAACAGCTGGGGTGCCCGGGCGGACACCACGAGCACGCGCACGGGATCGGCGGGGG
>CAJMOP010000196.1 GCA_905215115.1 uncultured bacterium
CCCGCGACGATGCGGCGCGTCACGCGGCGCCAGCTGCCGTGCGCGAGTCCTATGCGACGGCGAACGTCGGGTTCGGCAACATGGGTTCCGGCGGTAGTGTCATTGCGTTTGGGGGTCGTGAACAAGGCTGCCATGGCTGCTCCCGTTCTCATAGGGCCTGTACGACTAGATTCAGCGTATCTGCTGGATGTTGCCGGCGGTAGTGCCGTTTGGAGGGCAAAATGGCCAAAATGGGGGAGAAATAGGCCGCACGCCGGCGCAGGGACCGGCGCTAAAAGAAAAGCGCGGGGCCGCATGGCGACTCCGCGCTTTATTGTTCAGCTTTTGCAGCCTTGCCCTTACGCTACGAAGAAGTAGACGAGGAAGGCAAGGGCTGCGATCCACCCGTCCTGTGCGAAAAAGTGTTTACGAGCGCTTGCGGCTCACCACGGCGCCCGCGGCGATGGCGGCTGTTCCCGCAAGGGCGGCTGCCACGATGGCTGTGCTCGAGGCGTCGCCGGTTGCTGCGAGTTTGCCGGCGATCTTGGCTCCCGTGGCTGCAACTGCAACGGTCTTGGTTGTCTTCGTGACCTCGGACTTGGAACCCTCGGGCTTGGTCTCGCCGGACTTTTCCTCGGGTTTGATCTCCTCGGGAGGCACGGTGACCGTGCGCTTGGCGACAGCGGCGTCATAGGGGGAGTCGATCGTGGCGTCGCCCGTGCCGATGGTTTGACCTGCCTCGTAGGAGATGCTGGGGCCGCACTCTTCTTCGTAGCGATAGTTAATGATCTTGCCGCCTGCGGGCGTCTGGATGGGAGCGCCTTCGATCTCGATGGTGCCGATCGCCTTGCCATCCTCGCTTATGGCAAGAGCGAAGATTGCCGCCGTGTCTCCCTCGGCCGTGAGCTTGCTGCGGACGATCGAGATACTCGCGGGCGTGATGCCCTCGTAGGTCTGGGCGAAGATACCGATGTTCAGACCCCTAGGCTCAGGGATGACCTCGCCGCTTTGGTCGTTGCTGTAGTGATCGGGGCCATCGCCACCGGTCTCGACATAGCGGGCTATAGCCTTAACAACGGAGTCGCTGATGTAGATGTGGCCGCCAGCGACGTTTGGCTGGTGGTTTCTGGTAGAGATTGCAACCGAGAATTTGCCTTCTGCGAACGCGTCCACGATGGAACCATTCTTGATGACGATGTCGTCCCCGTCAGTGATGAGGGCGATGGCCTGGCCGCCGCTCGCGCTTGTGCGGACCGTCACGGTCGCGTGATCGAGCGTAACGCCCTTGTAGGCATAGACACCATATTCAACACCGCTTGCGTCAAGGGAGGCGTTCGTGACCGCGAGACTACCCTCAGCGTCGACGGCAAGATCTCCCTGGGAGCTTGCCTCGACCTGGCTGCCGCCCGAGATGTCGATGTTGCCGTCAGCCCAAATCGCCGCTTCTTCTATCGAGCTTGCTTCTACCTTGCCACCGCCTTTGATGATCAGGTCACTGCCCGCGGCGATGCCGTAACCTTCGCTTCCTTTAGCGATCACTGTGCCAGAGGAATCGATGGTGGTCTTGCCCTTGGATTGGATGCCTTCGGTACCGCCCGTTGCATTCACGGTGCCCGAGCCCGTGATAGAGAGATCGCCCTTTGCCTCAATTCCGTCGGAAGCAGTGCTTGTGGTGTTCACAGTGCCTGGGCAAGAAATGGAGAGGTCGCCTGTGGATTTAATTGCATCGGCCTCAGCTGTCACATTGAGCTCATCCGTGCTATTCGAGCTCGTTATGTTCAACTCTGCTTTCTGGCTAGTGCCATCCTGCGCCTTGATGGCGGCTCCGGTGTAATCGGGCTCGGTTTTCACGGTGTTCTTGCCCTCGTAGGCAATGTTGAGCTTGCCCGCAGCCTGGATCGCACCGCCGTTATAGCCGTTGAGCTTCATGTCGTCGGCGCCGTCCCAGGCCCAGGTGCCGGCGCCGTCGCCCGCC
>CAJMOP010000197.1 GCA_905215115.1 uncultured bacterium
CGGCGGCTGGCGCCTGTTCACGCATCCCGCCTACCATGACGTGGTCGAGGCCTACGTGCTGAGCTGGGACACGCAAAAGCTGTCGCAGGCGGCGCTCGAAACCCTGGCCGTCATCGCATACCACCAGCCCGTGACGCGCGAGGTGGTCAAGGGCATCCGCGGCGTCAACTCCGACGGCGTCATCGCGTCGCTCGTAGACAAGGGCCTGGTGCGCGAGCTCGGTCGTGACCCCCAACACGGTCAGGCCATCATTTACGGCACGACCAACGCATTCTTGGAAAAGTTCGGTCTGCGGTCCACCCGCGACCTGCCCGACCTGGAGCAGTTTGCCCCCGACGAGCAATCGCGACAATTTATCCGCGAGCGTCTGAGCGGCCGCAGCATTCAGTCCACGCTCGAGGAGCAAGCCGAGGACCTGGACGAAGAGCGCGAACTGCTCGATACCGATGTTGAAGATGTTGAGGCAGTCGAGGACTTGGAGACCCTGGTCGTCGACGAGACCTCGGAGGATTTACATGACGAGGACTAACGAAGTAGGGGAGACGCGCGCCGGCGCTGCGGTGCCCAACGCGGATACGCACGAGTCCGACGCCCAGCCCGTCTACCCGCATACCATGCGCCTGCAGCGCTTTTTGGCGCGCGCGGGCGTGGCGAGCCGCCGCGGGTCGGAGGACCTGATGACCGCCGGCCGCGTGACTGTTAACGGCGAGGTCGCGACCGAGCTGGGCACCAAGGTCGACGTCGACCGCGACCATATCGAGGTCGATGGCATGTCCGTCAAGCTCAACCAGGGCGCCGTGTACCTGATGCTCTACAAGCCGACCGGCTACCTCACCACCATGAGCGACCCGCAGGAGCGCCCTTGCGTGGCCGACCTGGTCCCGCGCGACCGATTTCCGGGGCTCTTCCCGGTGGGTCGCCTGGACCGCGACACCACAGGCCTTTTGCTCTTTACCACCGACGGCGACCTGTCGCAGGACCTGCTGCACCCCAGCAAGCACGTCTACAAGACCTACCAGGCACTCGTTGACGGCCGCCTGACCGATCTCGACTTGAAACCGCTCCGCCGCGGTATCGAGCTCGACGATGGCCTGTGCCAGCCGGCAATCTGCCGCGTCATCAACGCGCGCGAGGCCGAGGCCGTAGCTCCCCAAGGCGTCAAGCCCGGCACCACCGCCGTGGAGGTCATCATCCGCGAGGGTCGCAAGAACCAGGTCAAGCGCATGCTGAACAAGATCCACCATCCGGTAATCCGCCTGCATCGCTGCAACTTTGCCGGCCTTGAGCTCGAGGGCGTGGCCAAGGGCTCGTGGCGCGAGCTCACCGACCGCGAGGTGCAGATCCTCAAGGCCGGCGGCATCCCGCCCAAGCAGGCGAGCGCCAAGAGCAACGGCGGCAAGCCCCAAGACACGCCCGCCAGCCGCACGCGTCACCACGGCAGCCACGGCTCCGCACCCAAGCGCAACACCTACCGTGAGCGCTACACAGGCTAGGCAACCCGCCGCGCCCCAGCACCCGCGAACCATACCAGCACGTCAACCATCGAAAGGAAGCATTGCATGATCGTCGCCATCGACGGCCCCGCCGGTTCCGGCAAGTCCACCATCGCCAAGGAGATCGCCCGCCAGCTGGGCTTTAATAAGCTCGACACGGGCGCCATGTATCGCGCCGTCACCTTCGCTGCGCTCGACCGCGGCATCGATCTGGACGACGAGGCGGCTATCGACGCCCTCGCCGAGCAGATCGAGATTCGCTTTACCAACGGTACCGGCGAGGACACGCGCCTGACCATTGACGGCCAGGACGCTTCGGCCGCCATCCGCACCCCGCAGGTCGACGCCAACGTGTCCAAGGTATCGGCCTATCCGGGCGTGCGCGCCGCCATGCTCATCCACCAGCGCCG
>CAJMOP010000198.1 GCA_905215115.1 uncultured bacterium
CAGCGCCCTCACGCCCCTGGCGTCCGGGCCGCGACAAGTTCCTCCCCGTCAGCCGCGCCGACATGGATGCGCGTGGCTGGGACCAGTGCGACTTCGTCTACATCTGCGGCGACGCCTACGTGGACCACCCCAGCTTTGGCATGGCCATCATCAGCCGCGTCCTCGACGCGCACGGCTACAAAGTGGGCATTATCTGCCAGCCCGACTGGACCGACCCCGCCAGCATCACGGTGCTCGGCGAGCCGCGCCTGGGCTTTCTCGTCAGTGCCGGCAACATGGACTCCATGGTCAACCACTATTCGGTGACCAAGCACCGCCGCCACACCGACGCCTATACCCCCGGTGGCGAGGAGGGGCACCGCCCCAATCGTGCCGTCACGGTCTACGGCAACCTCATCCGCCAGACGTTCAAGGACGCCCCCATCATCATCGGCGGCATCGAGGCGAGTCTGCGCCGCCTGGCCCACTACGACTACTGGCAGGATAAGCTCAAGCGCTCGGTGCTGCTCGATTCGGGCGCCGACATCCTCATCTACGGCATGGGCGAGCACGCGATCGTCGAGATCGCCGATGCGCTCGACGCGGGCCTGCCCATCGATCAGATCACCTATATCAACGGCACCGTCTACCGCACCAGCTCGCTCGACGAGGTCTACGACTACGACCTGCTGCCCAGCTGGGACGACCTTGCCGCCGATAAGCTCAACTACGCGCGCAGCTTTAACGTGCAGCAGCAGAACATGGACCCCATCACCGGGCATCGCCTGGTAGAACCCTACCCCAACAGCGTCTATGTGGTGCAGAACCCGCCGTCCGCGACGCTTACCACCGACGAGATGGACGAGGTGGCCGAACTCCCCTACGCACGCGATTGGCATCCCGATTACGACGCAGCGGGCGGCGTGCCGGCTTTTGCCGAGATCAAGTTTTCAATCAGCTCCAACCGCGGGTGCTTTGGTGAGTGCTCGTTTTGCGCGCTGACCTTCCACCAGGGCCGCGTGCTGCAGATGCGCAGCCACGACTCGATCATGCGCGAGGCCGAGCTGCTCACACACGACCCCGAGTTTAAGGGCTACATCAACGATGTGGGCGGACCGACGGCCAACTTTAGCCGCCCGGCCTGCGACAAGCAGCTCAAACATGGCGTGTGCAAGAACAAGCGCTGCCTATGGCCGAGCGTGTGCAAGAACATGGTGGTCGACGAGAGCGGCTACACGCAGCTGCTGCGCGACCTGCGCCAGCTGCCGGGCGTCAAGAAGGTCTTCGTCCGCAGCGGCATCCGTTTTGACTACACCATGGCCGATGCCTCGGACGAGTTTTTGCGCGAGCTGCTGGAGCACCATGTCTCGGGCCAGCTACGCGTGGCGCCCGAGCATGTGAGCGACGCGGTGCTCTCCGTGATGGGCAAGCCGAGCCGCGCCGTCTACGATGCGTTCTGTCGCAAATTTGAGCGCTTGAACCGCGAATACGGACTCAAGCAGTACGTAGTGCCGTATCTGATCTCGAGCCACCCCGGCTCGACGATGAAGGAAGCCGTGGACCTTGCCGAAGCCGTGCGCGACATGGGCTACATGCCCGAGCAGGTGCAGGACTTCTACCCCACCCCGTCCACCATGTCGACCTGCATGTACTACACCGGCGTGGACCCGCGCACCATGGAGCCGATCTATGTAGCGCGCGACCCGCACGAGAAGGCCATGCAGCGCGCGCTCATCCAGTATCGCAAGCCCGAGAACTACAAGCTCGTGCGCGAGGCGCTGGAAAAAGCCGGGCGTCGTGACCTGATCGGCTACACCAAGCATTGCCTGATCCGTCCCGTACCGCCGCGCCCGGGCGAGACGTCTGCTGGCGGTGGGCATGGCACCGGCAAGAAGGGCGGCAAGCCGCACGGTGACGCC
>CAJMOP010000199.1 GCA_905215115.1 uncultured bacterium
GGACAGCACGGCGGGGCCGGCGGTCGAGGCGGCCAGGGTGATGCCGGAGGCGAGACCCTTCTTGTCGATGAACCACTTTTGGCCGGTGGTGAGCGCGGGGTTGTAGCCCAGGCCGTTGCCGATGGCAGCGACAAGCGAGAACCACAGGTAGAACTGCCACGGCTCGGTGACGGTGCCGGACATGAACCAGCCCAGGCCGTAGCACACGGCGGCGGCGATCACGACGTTGCGCGGGCCGATCTTATCGGAGATGCGGCCGGCGAAGATGCCCGTCACGGCCATGATGGTCTGAAAGACCGGGAACGCCCAGGTAAGGGCGCTCGACCACTCGGGGTAGACGGCGAGCAGGTTCTTGGACACGACGGAGTACAGCGCGATGGAGCTGATGAAGAACATAGTGACGCACGCGGCGGAAAGCACGACGGCGCGACCCTTGTTGGAGTTGGTGGAAGCCATGGGACTCTTTCTAATCGATGCGGGGGAGGGGCGGGCGTGTCCGCGGTGCCTCCCTGTCAGGTTGGTTTACTGGTCAGTCGGCTTTGCGACACCGGACTCATCGGACCAGAGCTCGACGCCCTTGTTCTTGAGGTAGTTGTCGGCAAAGGCGCGGCGGCCGCCGGGCTTGGCGGTGAGGTCGCCCATCATGTTGGAGAAGCCGCCGTCGACCTTGATGGCGTCGCCGGTGGTAAAGTCTGAGCGCGTGGACGCCAGGAACATGACGGCGTTGGCGATATCGCTGACCTCGCCGATGCGACGCGTGGCGATGAGGCGGCTGCGGCTCTTCTCGACCTCGGGGTCGGCGTAAAAGCTCGCCGACATGGGGGTCTTGACAAAGCAGGGCTCGACGCAGTTGGAGCGCACGCCGTAAGGGCCCCACTCGGCGGCGAGCATCTTGGACATCATGTTGACGCCCGCCTTGGTGGAGCTGTACACGCCCGAGAACGTCTCGGGGGAGTGGCTAGCGACGGTCGAGATGTGCACCAGGCGGCCCTGGCCGGCCTTGATCATCTCGCGACCAAAGCGCTGCGAGGTGATGAAGTAGCCGGTGAGGTTGACGTTGAGCACCTGCTCCCAGTCGCTCAGCGGCAGGTCCTCCATGGCGGCGAAGCGCAGGATGCCGGCGGTGTTGACGAGAACGTCGACGCGGCCGAAGTCGGCGATGGTGGCGTCGACGGCGGCCTGAACCTCGGCCTCGTCGGTGGCGTTCATCTTGTAGCCCTCGGCGTGGATGCCAAACTCGGCGGCGAGGTCGGCGGCTGCGGCCTTGACCTTTTCCTCGTCCAGATCGAGCATGACGACGTTGGCGCCGTTGCGGGCGAACTCGCGGCAAATCTCGACGCCCATACCGCCGAGCGCGCCGGTCACGGCGCAGACATCGCCCTCGAGCTTAAGCCAATTGCTCATAGGAACTTCCCTTCTTGTGCCTCCCGGTGGGTCGCTCCCATTAATCGACCCACGTGGTTTTCGCTGGTTATCGTATGCTTAGCGTTCGCGCAGGTGAATTGCATATTTGTTAGAATGGCGTTAACCGTAGGTTTACACTGTGCATTGAGGTTTGTTCTCAATTGAGCGCGTGACCTGCGAAAACGACCTCCTGTGGCACCATGTGGTCACGGGCGCGAAAACGGGAGATTGACGTGTACGATCGACGACTTGAGGCCATATCGGCCGCCGCGGAGCTGGGAAGCTTCTCGCGCGCGGCGGCAAAACTACGTGTGTCGACCCCGGCTCTCGTCAAACAGGTGTCGGGGTTCGAGGCCGAGTTTGGCATCACGTTGTTCGAGCGCTCGCATTCGGGCGTTAAGGTGACGCCGGCGGGTGCGCTGCTGGTAGACGATGCGCGCTCGATCATGCGGCAGTCCGAGGACGCGTTGCGCCGCGCCCGACGCGC
>CAJMOP010000200.1 GCA_905215115.1 uncultured bacterium
CTCGCGCGTGGTGCTCGAGGCCGACGGCAAGCTCATGGACGGCACCGACGTTGCCGTCGCCTGCTTGCTGGGCGCCGAGGAGTTTGGTTTTGCGACCATGCCGCTCATCTCCATGGGCTGCCTCATGCAGCGCGACTGCCAGCAGGACACCTGCCCGGCCGGCATCGCTACGCAAAACTGCCGCCTGCGTCGCGGCTTCCGCGGCAAGCCCGAGCACGTCGAGCACTTTATGCTCTTTGTGGCCGAGCAGCTGCGCGAGATCATGGCGAGCCTGGGCTTCCGCACCGTCGACGAGATGGTCGGCCATCCCGAGTGCCTGCGCCAGATCGAGGTCCCGGGTAACCGCAAGGCTAACCTGCTCGATCTGACGCCCGTGCTGGCAAGCGCGACCTGTGAGTTTGGTGCCCACATCCCGGGTGCCGACGGTCGTCACTTCCTGCCCCAGATGGCCGCGGACAGCGAGCTCGACAAGACGCTCGACTCCACGCTGTTTGTGCCCTATACGGCCGATGCCCGTGCGCACCTGCGCCCGATTCGCTTCCGCGCCGATATCGCCAACGTCAACCGCTGCGTGGGCACCATCCTGGGTAACGCGGTGACCAAGGCACATCCCGAGGGCCTGCCCGCCGGCTCCATCACCATCGATTGCGATGGATCGGCCGGTCAGAGCTTTGGCGCCTTCCTGCCGCGCGGCATTACGCTCAACGTGTGCGGCGACGCCAACGACTACTTTGGCAAGGGCCTTTCGGGCGGCGAGGTGTCGGTGCGCCCCAACCCGCATGCGACCTATAAGTTCGACGAAAACATCATCGTGGGCAACGTTGCGTTCTTTGGCGCCACGAGCGGCCGTGGCTTCATCAACGGCCTGGCCGGCCAGCGCTTTGGCGTACGCAACTCCGGTGCCACCGTGGTGGTCGAGGGTTGCGGCAACCACGGTTGCGAGTACATGACGGGTGGCCTGGCGCTCATCCTGGGCGAGGTCGGGCAGAACTTCGCTGCCGGCATGACGGGTGGCGTGGCTTATGTCTTTGACCAGTACGGCACGCTCGATGCCCGCGTGAACCACGAGAGCGTTGAGCTCAAGGCCCCGACTGCCGGCGAGCTGGCGCAGATTCGCGAGCTCATCCAGGAGCACGTGGACGCGACACAGAGCCCACGCGGCATTAAGCTGCTCTACAGCTTTGAGACGATGAGCAAGCACTTTGTGAAGGTCATTCCGACCGAGTACGAGCGTGTGCTGGTGATTGTCGCTGCGAGCGAGGCTGCCGGCAAGACACATGCGCAGGCAGAGGAACTGGCGTTTGACATTGTGACCGGTCGCGCGAGCGCCGCGGATGTCGCTCGCTTCGATGTGGCGGGTGGTGTGCCCGCCGCCGCCAGCTCTGTTGCTTCGACCAAGAAGGAGGCGTAAGTGCCATGGGTAAGCCCGGTGCTTTTCTTGATATCGATCGCGTGGCCCACGAGCTTCGCCCCGTGGAGGAGCGCAGCCGCGATTTCGATCCGCTGTACGTGGAGCTCGACGACGACGCACGTCGTGCCCAGGCGAGCCGTTGCATGATGTGCGGTGTGGCGTTTTGTCAGATGGGCGCGAGCTTTGGCAAGGCACGCCCGAGCGGCTGCCCGCTGCACAACCTGATTCCCGAGTGGAATGAGCTGGTGTACCGCGGCCGCTGGGACGAGGCTGCCGAGCGTCTGTCGCTCACCTCGCCCATGCCTGAGTTTACGAGTCGCGTGTGCCCGGCACTGTGCGAGGCCGCGTGCAACCTGGGCTCGGTCGACGGCCAGCCCACGACGATTCACGACAACGAGCGTGCGATCAGCGACCATGAGTGGGCCAACGGCGGCCCGCGTCGCTTTGAGCCGGCAGGGGAGGGC
>CAJMOP010000201.1 GCA_905215115.1 uncultured bacterium
AGATTCGACGCTGGCTTGTTAACCTTGTTGGACGTTGTCGACGCCAAACCAGCCCAGAAGCTATATCGATACAGAAAGGTCCCCGGACGGAGGGGCCGGATATAAGGTTTATCGCGAGTTCCGCACGCAAAGAAGGCCACTTAATGTGGCCTTCGTCTTGCGCAGGACTGTAGAGCAGGAAACCTTATATCCGGCCCCTCCGTCCGGGGACCGCGCCGTACCAGCTACAGCGTCATGTTTGGATCGGCGTCGACGTCGAACGGCGAGATTTCACCTCGGTCGAATTTACGGCGAGCGACCTCCGCGATCATGGCTGCGTTATCGGTACAGGCAGACAAGGGCGGCACCGTTACGCGGATCCCCTGACGCCCAAGCTTCTTGATCATCATCTCGCGCAGATGCGGGTTGGCCGAGACGCCGCCACCGATGCAGTATTCCTTGCATCCGGTAGCGTGCAGTGCGTTTTTGGCCTTCTTGTACTGCACGTCAAAGACAGCTGCCTCAAACGAAGCCGCCAGATCGGGCAGGTGAATCGTGCGCCCGGCCTTGGTCTCCTGCTCGATGTAGAGCGTCACCGCCGTCTTGAGGCCCGAAAGCGAGAAGCGATAGTCCCCCCTGCTGTTAAGCGCGCGAGGAAAATCGATCGCCTTGGGGTTGCCCGTCTCGGCCAGCTTGGAGATGATGGGGCCACCGGGATAGCCCAGACCCAACGCCTTGGCCACCTTGTCGAAGGCCTCGCCCACAGCATCGTCGAGTGTCTCACCAAGTACCTCGTAGTCGCCCCATGCCTTGACGTGAACAAGCATGGTATGACCGCCCGAGACGAGCGTGAAGATAAACGGCGGCTTGAGGTCGGGCTGCGCCAGCAGGTTGGCAAACAGGTGCCCCTCCAGATGGTTGACGCATACGAGCGGCTTACCGGCAGCGTAGGCAAAGCCTTTGGCAAAGGCAACGCCCACCACGAGCGCGCCCACCAAGCCCGGACCCTGCGTCACACCCACGGCGGCAAGCTCGCTGGGAGCAATGGCTCCACCCTCAAGACCAAGCGATGCTGCGGCATCCTCGAGCGCCGCATCCACGACACTCACAATCACCTCAACGTGTTTGCGCGAGGCGATCTCGGGCACCACGCCGCCAAAGCGGGCATGAAAATCAATTTGCGTCGACACCTGGTTGGCCAGCATATTGCCATCCGCATCGATAATCGCCACGGCCGTCTCGTCGCAGGAACTCTCGATGGCAAGCACTAGGCGGCGGCGCTCAATTTCGGCACGCTCCCCCTCGGAGCGCCTAGGCGCAGGCAGCGGCCATACGCGCTGCTCGGCTGCCGTCGGCTCGGGCGAGGCGTTATCGACCGGAAGCACCAGGGGCAGCGGAGCCGTCATGACGATGGCATCCTTGCCGGCACCATAGTAGCCGCGGCGCCGTCCTGCCTCGGTAAAGCCCAGAGCGTTATAAAGCGCGATCGCTCCCTCGTTACCGTCCTCGACCTCGAGCGAAGCCGTGGTGCAGCCGAGCATCTGGGCATCATAGCTCACATGCGACAGCAGCTTGCGGGCAATGCCCTCACGGCGATGTGCCGGGTCGACGGCGACATCCAGAATCTGCACATCACCGTCCACGACCATACCGCCGGCAAGGCCCAGCAGCTTGCCGTCGTCGTGTGCCACCCACCAACTACGCGGCGCAGCGACGTCCTCGCCCAGTTCGGACAGGAACATGCCCGGCGTCCACGCCTCGTGTCCGGCACCTTCAAAGCAGGCGGCCTCCAGCGCGCTCGCGCCCTCGGCATCCGCCGCGCCCATGGGACGGAACTGCAGATGACGACCGGCGAGCTCATCGGCAACGCCCGTA
>CAJMOP010000202.1 GCA_905215115.1 uncultured bacterium
AGCGCACGGCGGCCTCCATCACGCCGCCCGTGGCACCAAAGATCACACCCGCGCCCGTGCCAAAGCCCAGCGGCGTATCGAGCGGCTCCTCGGTAAGCGTGTCGACGCTCACGTGGCTCGCGCGGATCATGCGCACCATCTCGCGCACCGTCAGCGCAACATCTACGTCGGGCGTGCCGCCCTCGCCCACCATGCTCGGCAGCGCACACTCGGCCTTCTTGGCCGTGCACGGCATCACGGACACCACGAACAGGCGCTCGGGCTCCACGCCCAGCACCTTGGCGTAGTAGGTCTTGGCGATGGCACCGAACATCTGCTGCGGCGACTTTGACGTGGACAGGCTGTCGACAAACTCCGGATAGCGCGCCTTCACAAAGCGCACCCAACCCGGACAGCAGCTCGTAAACATGGGCCAGCCGCGACTGTCGCCCTCGCCCTTGGCGGCGGCGTCCAAGCGCTCGAGCAGCTCGGAGCCCTCCTCCATAATGGTGAGGTCGGCCGAGAAATCGGTGTCGAACACGTACTCAAAGCCAACGCGACGCAGCGCGCAAGCCAGGCGCTCAACGGTTGCCTCCTCGCGCGGAATGCCGAGTTCCTCACCCCAGGCGCTGCGTACGGCAGGCGCGATCTGCACCAGCACGATCTTGTCGGGATTAGCGAGCGCGTCAAACACGGTCTCGGTATCGTCGCGCTCGCGCAGTGCGCCCGTCGGACAATGCGTAATGCACTGGCCGCACGCGACGCAATCGGTCTTGCCGATCGGTGCGCGCCCGCGGGTGCCCACGGCGGTATGCGTGGCGCGGTTGGTCAGGTCCCAAATCCCTAGGCCCTGCACGCTCTCGCACACCTTGATGCAGCGCATGCATTTAATGCACTTGTCGTTTTCGCGGATGATGGGGAAATCGAAATCCCAGCCCTCGCCCGCCAAATGCCTTTGATACGGCAGATAGAAAATGCCCAGGTCGTTGGCGATGGTCTGTAGGTTGCAGTTGCCGCTGCGCACGCAGCTCGTGCACTGCGAATCGTGCTGGGATAGCAGCAGCTGCACGTTGGTGCGACGGGCCTCGCGGGCCTTGGGGCTGTTGGTGTGCACCACCATGCCGTCGAGCACGTAGTTGTTGCAGGCGGCAACCAGCTGGTCGCAGCCCTCAACCTCGACCACGCACACGCGGCAGCCACCGATCTCGTTCAGATCGCGCAGGTAGCACAGGGTGGGAATCTGGATACCGACGGACCTGGCCGCGTCCAGGATCGTGGTGTGCTCGGGTACCACGACCTCGCAATTATCGATAGTGAGCTTGACCATATTGAGTGCTCCGCTTTCGGTGTTGTCGCTGACAGTGGGGTTGTAGAGCTCTACCATTCCAGGTTCCTCCCTCCGCGGAACGCGCCAAAGCCAAAGTGGTCGCAACGCAGGCAGCGGCTTGCCTCCTGGCGCGCCTCCTCCTCGGTAAGGCCCTGCTCGACCAGATTCCAATCGTGAATACGCTCGCCGGCCTCGCGCTCGCCCAGCTCGCAGCGGCCGCACTCGTGCTTACCCTTAAACTGGACGGTCGGCAGCTCGACCTCGAGTTTGATCTTGTGGTCGAAGCCCAGGTAGCGGTCGATATTTGCCGAGGCCACGCGGCCGGCGTTGATGGCGCGGATAACGGTGGCGGGGCCGGTCTGACAGTCGCCGCCGCTAAAGAGGCCATCGAAGTTGGGCACGGCGCCGTCCGAGTCGGTGATGACGCAGCCCCACTTGCAGGCGATGCCCATGTCCTCAAACGGCTTGGAGTCGATATCCTGACCAATGGCCACGAACACGCGCTCGCAGGGAATGACCTGCTCGGCCGTGGCGGCGGCACGCGGGG
>CAJMOP010000203.1 GCA_905215115.1 uncultured bacterium
CGCGCTCGAGCACGACCTGGTCTTTTGCGGCCTGTCCGGCATGATTGACCCGGTCCGTCCCGAGGTGGCCGACGCTATCCACGAGGCGCACGACGCCGGTATCCGCACCGTCATGATCACGGGCGACCACATCGACACCGCCGTGGCCATCGCCAAGCAGCTGGGCATCGTCGCCGATCGCAGCCAGGCCATCACCGGTGCCGACCTCGATCGCATGAGCGACGAGGAACTCGACGCGCACATCGAGGACTACGGCGTGTACGCCCGCGTCCAACCCGAGCACAAGACACGCATCGTCGAGGCTTGGAAGTCGCGCGACCAGATCGTGGCCATGACGGGCGACGGCGTCAACGACGCCCCGTCCATCAAGCGCGCCGACATCGGCGTGGGCATGGGCATTACTGGTACCGACGTCACCAAGAACGTCGCCGACATGGTGCTCGCCGACGACAACTTCGCTACCATCATCGGCGCCTGCGAAGAGGGTCGTCGCATCTACGACAACATCCGCAAGGTCATCCAGTTCCTGCTTTCGGCCAACCTTGCCGAGGTCTTCTCGGTGTTTATCGCCACGCTCATCGGCTTTACCATCTTCCAGCCGGTGCAGCTGCTGTGGGTGAACCTAGTTACCGACTGTTTCCCCGCGCTCGCGTTGGGCATGGAGGATGCCGAGGGCGACATCATGAAGCGCAAGCCGCGCAACGCCAAGGACGGCGTCTTTGCCGGCAATATGGGCCTGGACTGTGTGGTCCAGGGCCTAATCATCACCGTGCTGGTGCTGGCGAGCTTCTTTGTGGGCGTGTACTTTGACATGGGCTACATCCACATCGCTGATATGATCGCCGGCGCCGCCGACGAGGAAGGCGTGATGATGGCGTTCATCACGCTCAACATGGTCGAAATTTTCCACTGCTTCAATATGCGCAGCCGTCGTGCGTCGCTGTTCACCATGAAGAAGCAAAACAAGTGGCTGTGGGCTTCCGCCGCGCTGGCGCTGGTGCTGACGGTGATCGTAACCGTGCAGCCGACGCTTGCCGAGATGTTCTTTGGCCCCGTGACGCTTGAGCTCAAGGGCGTTGTCGCTGCCCTGGGCCTGGCCTTCCTGATCATCCCGCTGATGGAGATCTACAAGGCGATCATGCGCGCGGTCGAGAAGGAGTAGGTCGAAAGGCCATCCTTCCCACCGGCCCGACCGCCTGCGGGGTTTCTTCCTCGCTGGTCCTCGCGCTTCGCGCTGCGGGATCGCTCAGAAGAAACCCCTCCCGGCGGGCGGGCCTTCGGATAGCCTCTCGGGACCATGAGCTGAGGGAAAGTGTGTGAGTCGGTCGAGCATTTGCTCGACCGACTCTTTTTTGTGGGAAAATACCTGCTCAGTTGTGATTTTTGGTGCTGGGAGGCGTTTGTGGCTAAGGCTAAGGCTAAGGCGAAGAAAAAGACGACGGGGGCGCGGGCTAAGCGTGATCGTCGTCGGAAGCTCGCGACCGAACCCCCTGCATCTGCTGAGGAGTTGCTGGCGAGTGTACCGGGGCTTGACGCGCTGCAGGATGTTCCGGCGTTTGATGACCTGCCGGTCGATGAAGCTCAGCAGGCTGCCTTTGATGATTTCTGCGCACATGCCGAGGAGCCCGAGCAGATGCAGCTTGGCGCCGTGGTGCGCTTGGATCGCGGGTTTCCACTGGTGGCGACTGCCGACGATACCTTCCGCGCCGAGCATGCCGTGGGATTTGCCAAGTCGCGCGGTGGGGACGAGGTCCTGCTGCCTGCCGTGGGCGATCGTGTGGCGGTGCGCCGCGCTCCCGGGCACGATATGGGCGTGATTGAGTGCGTGCTGCCGCGCCGTACGAG
>CAJMOP010000204.1 GCA_905215115.1 uncultured bacterium
AGAGCGCTTGACTGGCAGTCAAGAGGTCAGGGGTTCGATCCCCCTCGTCTCCACCCGAGCATTGAATGAGGCTCCAACGCAAGTTGGGGCCTTTTTTCATATAGGCACACAAGGTCAAAGGCGGCACCATGATCCTCCTGGTCGACAAGATCGAAAAAAGCTTCGGCGCGCGCGTCCTCTTTAGCGGCGCGTCCTTCCAGATCAACCCCGGCGAGCGCTTCGCGCTCGTGGGCCCCAACGGCGCCGGCAAAACCACCATGCTCAAAATCATCATGGGCATCGACAGCCCCGATGCCGGCCAGGTCCAGTACGCCAAGGACTGCCAGGTGGGCTACCTAGAGCAGGAAACTAATCTGGAGCACAAGGACACCACCATCCTTGCCGAGGTCATGGCCGCCGCCAAGGAAATCCGCCGCATGGGCGAGCGCGCCAACGAACTGCAGGCCCTGATCACCGAGCTCTCCGAGCAGGGCAAGGACGTCGACGCACTCCTTAACGAGTACGGCCAGGTCCAGGACCGCTTTGAGCACCTGGGCGGCTACGAGCTCGAGAGCAACGCCCGAAAGATCTTATCCGGCCTCGGCTTCAAAGTCACCGACTTCGAGCGCCCGTGCTCCGAGTTCTCGGGCGGCTGGCAGATGCGCATCGCGCTCGCCAAGCTCTTCCTGCGCCACCCCGACTTGCTGCTTCTGGACGAGCCCACCAACCACCTGGACCTCGAAAGCGTCCAGTGGCTGCGCGGCTTTATCGCCAACTACGATGGCGCCGTGCTCATCGTCAGCCACGACCGCGCCTTCATGGACGCCTGCGTCGACCACGTCGCCGCACTCGAAAACCGCCGCGTGACCACCTACACCGGCAACTACAGTAGCTACCTCAAGCAGCGCGAGGATAACCTGGAGCAGATGCGCGCCAAGCGCGCCGCTCAGGAGCGCGACATCGCCCACATGCAGGTCTTCGTCGACAAATTTCGCTACAAGCCCACCAAGGCAGCCCAGGCCCAGGAGCGCATCCGCAAGATCGAGCAGATCAAAAAGGAGCTCGTCATCCTGCCCGAGGGCCACAAGCACATCGACTTTAAGTTCCCCGACCCGCCGCGCTCCGGCGACATGGTCGTGGGCCTCGAGGGCGTGTCCAAGTCCTACGGCGACAAGCACATCTACAGCGATATCGACCTCAAGCTCTACCGCGGCGAGCACGTGGCGCTCGTCGGCCCCAACGGCGCCGGCAAGTCCACGCTCATGAAGATCCTCGCCGGCCTGGAGCCGCCCACCACCGGCACCCGCGATCTGGGCACCAACGTCGGCGTCGCCTACTATGCCCAGCACGCGCTCGAGGGCATGACCGAGTCCAACACCGTCCTGCAAGAGATCGACACCGTCACGCCCAAGTGGACCGTGCCGCAGCAGCGCAGCCTGCTGGGTGCCTTCCTGTTTAGCGACAACGACGCAATCGAAAAGCAGGTACGCGTCCTCTCCGGCGGTGAAAAGGCGCGTCTGGCCCTGGCAAAGATGCTCGTGGCCCCCGAGGCGCTCCTGTGCCTGGACGAGCCCACCAACCACCTGGACATCGACTCGGTGGACATGCTCGAGAACGCCCTGCAAAACTTCCCCGGTACCATCGTGCTAATCAGCCACGACGAGCACCTGGTACGCGCCGTGGCCAACCGCGTCATCGACATCCGCGACGGACAAGTCACGGTCTACGACGGCGACTACGACTACTACCTCTACAAGCGCGAGGACCTCGCAGCCCGCGCCGCCGCCGAGGCGTCCACGGAGAGCGCGCCGGCCAC
>CAJMOP010000205.1 GCA_905215115.1 uncultured bacterium
TGCCGTCTGCTTACGCCTGTCGCGCTTAATCCCAAGAACGACGTCGATGACGAAACACCAGCTAGCTTTCTGCCGATGGCGGCAATTGAGGAAGGTTTCCGCAATCAATATCATCCCGAGATACGGCGCTGGAAAGAAATCAAGAAAGGCTTTACCCAGTTCGCCGACGGCGATGTAGTATTCGCTAAGATTTCACCATGCTTTGAGAACGGCAAATACTTCATCGCCTCGTGTCTTGAGAGTGGTGCGGGGGCCGGATCGACAGAGCTGTACGTCTTGCGCTCGCCATCAAAAGGCCTGTATAGGAAGTATCTTTTCTATTTCCTTGCCTCGAACTATTTCATGGGAGACGCCAAGAAAACCTTTATGGGCTCGGTTGGTCAGCAGCGCATCAAAAAAGACTATCTCGAAAGAATGATGCTTCCCGTCCCGCCCCTAGGCGAGCAGCATCGTATCGTCAAAACGATTGAAGCAGCATTCAGTCTCACCAATCTATAGCCTCGTCAACTGCGCTGCGTTGTTCTGCGGCAGTGCGGCGCAGGTAGATGCGCGTTGTTTCGATACTCTCGTGGCCCATCAGGTCGGCGAGGAATGCTATGTCGGGGTTCTTGGCTATGAAGTTCTTAGCAAACAGATGCCGGAACGAATGTGGGTACACGACATCGGGGTCCACGCTATAGCGCTCGGCCGCCCGCTTGAGGCCGAGCGCTATGCCCCTGCTCGTGAGCGCTGCCCGGTCGCCGAACAGAATGCCGTCCACTTTACCTTCGCGAGCACGCCATTCAAGCGCTTCGCTCTTTAGGCTTGCGGGAACATACACACGGCGGAGTTTTTGCCCTTTCGAGACGATGTCCATGTATCCAGCCATGACGTGTGCATACTCGAACTTGCGAAGCTCGCTCACTCTTGCACCTGTACAGGCGAGGAACCGCACGACGAAGTACCAGAACCAGTCCTCGTCCCGCTTGAGACCGTCGCGAAGACGGCGATACTCGTCGTTTGATATGACGTTGTTCAGAAAGGGTTTCTGCTGAACCTTCACGCCCTTCAGGCGCATCCCCGGGAATCCAAGATAGTCCAGGTAGACGTTTATTGCGCCGATGCGATTGTTTGCCGTCTTAGGCGCAAACGACGAAACCAGCCACTCCTTGTGCTCAAGGAGCGACTGGTTTGTGATTGACGACGCCCTCTGTTCAAGCTGTTTTGCGGCGAACAAGTACGAGGCGATTGTGTTTGACGCGTATTCTTGTACGCGCAGGTATTCTTCGAATGCTTTCATTGCGGGTCTCCTCTCGACCTTACAATGAAAGCAGCTAATCGAGCAGATTGAATACCTCCTTGACTCTTTTAACGATGCGACGCTGCTCGTCCAGGGGCGGGATGGGAAGCAACAAGGCGTCCATGTCCTCCTTGCGCACCGAAGGCGAGTTATCGCCTTTCATATGCAAGTTTATCGAGTTGACCGCAAAGTCAGACAATAGCAGATGAAACAGAAAGCACTCATCGAGCTCGTTGCATGCTTTCGTCGCAACATAGAAACCAGTTGAGGCAACGCTGTCTTTCATGGAAACGGGGACTTGGGCAATGTTCCTCAGATAAGGCCTAACCATCGAGAAAACAATAGAGCCAGCATGCACACAACGGGAAGCCCTGCTGGGAGCATTAACAGTGTAAATTTCGTTAGAGCAAATGAGGTTCCTTGAGTTATCAATCGAGCCGATGTCAATGTAGTTGAATCTTTCGCCTGATGGAAGTCGTCTTTCTTGTGGTAAGCAGAAGGTCGACAGCCGCGC
>CAJMOP010000206.1 GCA_905215115.1 uncultured bacterium
TCAACCTAACTTAAAAAGCAACTTTTAGTGGTCTAAATTCTTGGGTCCATTATAATAAGATGCTATTTTATCACGTAAATCATTTATCTGTTTACTTAAATTAACAATATTTTCTAAGTTTATGGGTTCGTTGTAAAATGAAGTTGAACAGTTAATCAAAAACAAAAATCCATAGCGGCTTCCTATGTTAAAATGGTTCTGCAAAACAATCACCAACAAAGGAGTATCGCTATGGATCAGAACCATTTTAACACAGATGAGGCTGTTCGTAAATCAGGAAGTCATCTTACGCTCGCTGAACGAGGGATGATTCAGGCTCTACATAGGGAAGGGATGTCCTTGCGCGATATCGCTAAGAATATCGGCTGTGCCCATACGACAATCTACTATGAACTGAAGCGCGGCACACCACCTCGCAAGAGCAATCGCGGCCGCATTCCTAGATATACTGCCAAACGTGGACAGGAAGCCTACGCAGCGAACCGCAAGCGATCCAAACGCCCCTGCAAGATTGATCGCGATGATTGCGAACCATTCATCCAGTGGATGTGCGAGCGCATCCGCAAGGACCGCTGGTCGATGGATGGATGCGTCGGTGCTGCGCGGCTGATGAAGTCATTCCCAGAGGGAACCATCCCTTGCACCAAGACACTCTACAATATGCTGTGGGCTAACAAACTGCCGCTCTCGCTCTTCGATCTGCCTCATGCCTTAGGACGGAAGAAGCACAGAAAGTGGAACCGCAAGAATAAGCGTATGCTCGGGCGCAGCATAGAGGAGCGTCCTGCGATTGCAGCTGCTGGCACAGAGATTAGTCATTGGGAAGTGGACACAGTCGTTGGTCGACGTCAGGGGCGCGAGGCAGTCATCTTCACGGCTGTGGAAAAGGTGCTACGTGAGTTTATCGCCATCCGCATCCCAGGGCGAACCAGCGCCGGTGTAGAGGTCGCTATGACGAAACTGCGCGAGGAGTTCGGTGATGAGAAATTCAGTAAGGTATTCAAGACGATGACAGCTGATAACGGCCCGGAATTTGAGACATTCTCTCAGTATGAGCAGCTTGGCACGAAGATCTATTTCACGCACCCGTACAGCTCATGGGAACGCCCTCAGAACGAGCGGCATAATGGCCTCCTGCGGGATTACATCCCCAAAGGGACATCGATCGAACACTACAGTGATGAAGATGTCCTGAACATGACCGATATGCTAAACCAGCGTCCGCGTCGCATTCTTGGCTACCATACGCCAACGGAGCTATTCGACCATTTTCTCGATGAAGTTTATACTATTGATAATGTTTCTTGATTAAATTAGTGTTCAATTTGCACTTGCAATTTACCAAGGACAATATCCGATTGATGATCTAGAAAATGAAGAGGCTAGCGTATATGGATTTTTGATAGAAGCTAATTTTGATAGTTTGTATGAAGTGAATGATTATATGGAGCAAGAGTTGAAACTTGCTCCGTTAACATCAAGGTTTGAAAATTATTAATGAATATTTCCCACTATATGGGAATGGTGAAGGTATAGTTTTCATGGCGTTGCCCGTATTACAAATTTTAGGTATTTGTAATACGGGCTTTTTTTGTCCCACTATCTGGGGCGCAGAAAATTTTTTGATTTGTTAATATAAATTATGAAAAAAGAATATCGAAGCCTGGAGTTGCAACACGGGCAGGGATACTTATTATAGTGGCACGCTTGTCAAGATTAAAATCGATAAATTTCTAAATGTATCAGGCAGCAGACATTGCAGCATTGAGCAGC
>CAJMOP010000207.1 GCA_905215115.1 uncultured bacterium
CAAGCCCGCCAAGCCGCTCGTCGACATCGACAGCCTGAACCCCGCCCAGCGCGAGGCGGTCCTGTCCACCGAGGGCCCGTTGCTGGTGCTCGCCGGCGCCGGCTCGGGCAAGACTCGCGTCTTGACCTTCCGCATCGCACATATGCTCGGCGACTTGGGCGTTAAGCCCTGGCAGGTCCTGGCCATCACGTTTACCAACAAGGCCGCGGCCGAGATGCGCGAGCGTCTGGCGGCACTCATCCCCAGTGGCACCCGCGGCATGTGGGTGTGCACCTTCCACGCCATGTGCGTGCGCATGCTGCGCGAGGACGCCGACCTGCTGGGCTACACCGGTCAGTTCACCATCTATGACGACGATGACTCAAAGCGCATGGTGCGTGACATTATGCAGGCGCTCGGCATTGAGCAAAAGCAGTTCCCCATCAACATGATCCGCAGCAAGATCAGCTCGGCCAAAAACGCCATGATCGGGCCCGAGGACATGCTCAAGAGTGCCGATAGTCCCAACGACAAAAAGGCCGCGCAGGTCTACCTGGAGCTGGAGCGCCGCCTGCGCGCCGCCAACGCGATGGACTTCGACGACCTGCTCGTGCGCGCGCTCGAGTTGCTGCGCACCCGCCCCGAGGTGCTCGACAAGTACCAGGAGCGCTTCCGCTACATTAGCGTCGACGAGTATCAGGACACCAACCACGTCCAGTACGAGATCGCCAACCTGCTGGCCGCCAAGTACCAAAACCTTATGGTCGTGGGCGACGATGACCAGTCCATTTACAGCTGGCGTGGCGCCGACATCACCAACATCCTGGACTTTGAGCAGGACTTTAAAAACTGCAAGACCGTCAAGCTGGAGCAGAACTATCGCTCTACGGGTCATATCCTGAGCGCCGCCAACGCCGTGGTGCGTCACAACTCGCAGCGCAAGGACAAGCGCCTGTTTACGGCAGAGGGCGATGGCGAGAAGATTCAGGCTTTCCAGGCAAGCGACGAGCGCGACGAAGGTCGCTGGATTGCCGGCGAGATCGAAAAGCTGCATGCCAAGGGTACGAGCTACGACGATATCGCCGTGTTCTACCGCACCAACGCCCAGTCGCGTATCCTCGAAGATATGTTCCTGCGCGCGGGCGTGCCCTACAAGATCGTCGGCGGCACGCGATTCTTCGACCGCGCCGAGATTCGCGACGTCATGGCCTACCTCAAGATGATCGTGAACCCGGCCGACGAGATGAGCGTCAAGCGCGTCATCAACACGCCGCGCCGCGGCATCGGCTCCACCTCGATCCAAAAGATCGAGCAGCTGGCGCGCGACAACCGCTGCTCGTTCTTCCAGGCCTGCGAGATCGCAACAGCCGAGACGGGCATGTTTAGCGCCAAGGTGCGCAACGGCCTGTCGAGTTTTGTGGCGCTGGTGCGCGAGGGCCGCCGCATGGACGGCGAGCTCAAGGACGTCGTCGAGATGATTGTCGATAAGACGGGCCTGCTGCAGGCGTTTCGCGCCGAGGGCACCATGGAGTCCGAGAGCCGCGCCGAGAACATCCAGGAATTCCTGGGCGTCGCCGCCGAATTTGAGGAGACGCACGAGGATATCGAGGGTACGCTCGAGAGTCTAGAAGAGCTGCGCGCGGCCGGTGTTGCCGACGTGCCGTCCGTCGCCGAGTCCGAGTCCGTCGTGGTGAGTGCGCCCGCGTCCGAGCCGGAGCCGTCCGCTCCGGCATCCTCGTTTGAGGCACTTGTCGGCGCTCGTGACGCCGCG
>CAJMOP010000208.1 GCA_905215115.1 uncultured bacterium
GGCCGCGATACGCGTGCCGGCGAGGGCGCGGTCGGCGATATCGAGTTTGTCATCGTGCGTCCCAGCGATGCGCCTGCCTTTGTGGGCTGCGGCGGCGCCGATTGCGGCATCTGCGGTTGGGACTCGCTCATCGAGGCCGACCTCAACCTGCTGCAACTGGTCGATCTGGGCTACGGCCTGTGCACCTTTATCGAGGCGGAGCCCGCGTGGCGCGCCGGTCAGGCCGAGCGTAACTATGCCCGCCGCGGGTCGCTTCGCGTGGCAACCAAGTACCCGCGTATCGCGAGTGCCTGGTATGCCGAGCGCGGCGTGAACGCCGACATCGTTTCGCTGCACGGCAACATCGAGCTGGGACCCATCGTCGGCATGACCGATCGCATCGTGGACATTACCGCCACGGGTGCCACGCTGCGCGACAACGACTTGGTCATCACCGGCCGCATCATGGACTGCACGGCCCGCTTCTTTGTCAATCCGGGCGCCGCACGTCTGGATCCGCGCGTACGCAATCTGGCAGATCGCTTGGCGGCAGCCGTGAAGGACAAGCATTTTGAGCCCGTTGCGGGCTCGGCACAATAGCGCGAGCACGCACGGGCGCCCCAACGTCCGGGCGGCGGGCCGACTGACGCCGCCGCCCGGTCTCTCGTTTTTCGAACAAAACCTCGACCGATAGGGGATACCGATATGAAGACTATCAAGCTTGCTCCCGGTGAGCGCCTCGTTACCAACCAGCTCAACCGCAAAGGCGTGCTGCCGCAAAACATCGTCGACGCCGCCCGCGATATCGTGGCCAACGTGCGCGCCAACGGCGATGCCGCGGTGCGCGATTACTGTCAGCGTTTTGACGGCGTTGAGCTGCAGAGCTTCCGTCTGCCGCAGGAGCAAATCGATGCCGCGCTCGAAGGCCTCGATCCCGCTTTTGTCGCGGCACTCGAAAAGGCTGCACGCCAGATTCGCGAGTTCCACCAGCGCGAGGTCGAGCAGAGCTGGTTTACCACGCGCCCGGACGGCACGATGCTCGGCGTTAAGGTGACCCCGCTCGCGGCGGCCGGCATCTATGTACCGGGCGGTCGCGCGCAGTACCCTTCCACCGTGCTTATGAACGCCATTCCCGCCAAGGTCGCCGGCGTTGAGCGCGTGGTCATGGTGACCCCGCCGCAAAAAGATGGTCTGATTAGCCCCTATACGCTCGCGGCGGCCAAGCTCGGCGGCGTGGACGAAATCTATATGGTGGGCGGCGCCCAGGCCGTGGCCGCGCTGGCGTACGGTACCGAGACCATTCCGCGTGTCGACAAGATTACCGGCCCGGGTAACGCCTTTGTCGCCGCTGCCAAGCAGATTGTCTCGGGTGATGTGGGTATCGATATGGTCGCCGGTCCCTCCGAGGTCTGCGTGCTGGCCGACGCCACGGCCAAGCCCATGGTGGTCGCGGCCGACCTGATGGCCCAGGCCGAGCATGATCCGCTGGCGGCCTGCTATCTGGTGACCTGCGACGAGCAGTTTGCGCGTGAGGTTGAGGCAGGTATCGACATCCTGGTGGCACAGTCCCCGCGTGCCGAGATCACGCGTGCCTCGCTCGACAACGAGGGCACCATCGTGGTGGCCGCAGACATGGCTGCCGCCGTCGAGGCGGTGAACACCGTGGCGCCCGAGCACCTGGAGCTGCATTGCAAGGACGCGATGGGCCTGCTCGGCGGCATTCGCAACGCCGGCGCCATCTTTGTGGGCGCTTGG
>CAJMOP010000209.1 GCA_905215115.1 uncultured bacterium
CTCATGCGCACGAGCTTGTTGCCGCCGCTATCGAGGCTGCCGGCGGTGCTGCCACCACGAGCGTGCTGCGTGAGGCCCTGGGCGTGTCGCGCAAGCGTGCCATCAGCATCCTGGAGCATCTGGATGCGGTGCGTTTTACGGTGCTCAACAAGGAGGCCGGCGGTCTCAGATCCCTGCGCTAGGGCTCCGAATCGCCGCTCGCCACAAAACCGGCCTATCTACTACGTTTAAGTGACTACCCTCGACCATTTCAAAAACCGCAAAAACAAAACCGCAGGTAGACGACTTGCCGATGTTACGAAAAAGTGGGTATGGTTAACCCTTGCTGGTTAAACGTAGTAGATGGGCCGTTTTCGTGGCGCGACACTGCGCGTTTGGTAAAATACCGCCACGTTTGGGAACGGATGGGCTCCGGTGGGCCCCGCGGTCCTCAAAACCGTTGTGAGGCGTGCAAAACGTCTTGGATGTGTTCGATTCACATACGTTCCCGCCAACGCATCCTGCCAACCACCACAAAGGTGCCTGTCCTCTTTGTGGTGGTATGGACCATGTGGACGAAACAGCTTCGAAACACGCGATTTGTACGTCGGGTGCTCAAAAACGCTTCTACCTGCATCGTAATCAAAACGAAACATCTGCTCGTCGGCTTATGCGAAATTTTCCCGCAACAGTGCGATATTATCCATAAACGATAAAGTTCGCGGCGCATGGGGTGCCGCGACCGACACTTTTCGTTTCCTATCATTGGAGGAAGCATGAGCTACACGCAGAAAGTTCTCGACGAGCTCAAGGCCCGCTATCCCGAGCAGCCTGAGTTCATCCAGGCCGCGACCGAGATCCTCGGCACCATCCAGCCGGCGCTCGACGCCCATCCCGAGTACGAGGAGGCCGCCCTGCTTGAGCGCCTCGTCGAGCCCGAGCGCATCGTTATGTTCCGTGTCCCCTGGGTCGACGACCAGGGCAAGGTTCAGGTCAACCGCGGCTATCGTGTCGAGTTCAACTCTGCCATTGGACCCTACAAGGGCGGCCTGCGCTTTAACCCGACGGTCACCCTGGGCATGCTCAAGTTCCTGGGCCTGGAGCAGATCCTCAAGAACAGCCTGACCACCCTTCCCATGGGCGGCGGCAAGGGCGGCTCCGACTTTGACCCCAAGGGCAAGTCCAACAACGAGATCATGCACTTCTGCCAGTCCTTCATGACCGAGCTCTATCGCCACATCGGCCCCAACACCGACGTTCCCGCCGGCGACCTGGGCGTTGGCGGCCGTGAGGTTGCCTACATGTTCGGTCAGTACAAGCGCCTGACCAACGAGTGGACCGGCGTCCTCACCGGCAAGGGCCTCTCCTTTGGCGGCTCGCTCGCCCGTACCGAGGCCACCGGCTACGGCCTGGTCTACTTTGTGGACGAGTACCTCAAGAGCCGCGGCGACTCCTTCGAGGGCAAGAACGTCGTCGTTCACGGTTCCGGCAACGTTGCTATCTATGCCGTCCAGAAGGTCTCCCAGCTCGGCGGCAAGGTGCTTGCCTGCTCCGATACCCACGGCTGGGTCGAGGATCCTGACGGCATCGACTACTCCGTGCTCGAGCACGTCTACAACCAGAAGCGCTCCGGCCACGACAAGGGCGTCACGCTCGCCATGTACGTTGACGAGAAGCCCAACGCCGTGTGGCACGAGGGCGACGGCCGCGGCGTGTGGGAGCTGCCCTGCGACATCGCGCTGCCCTGCGCTCG
>CAJMOP010000210.1 GCA_905215115.1 uncultured bacterium
CCGCAACCGCGCAGCTCAGGGGCGTCAGGGTGCCAACGGAGGCGGGCGTCGCAACTAGGGCAGCGGTGCGCTCGCTGCGTCCATCCCACACGCGTGGCGCAGCGAGCGCATTGCCTCAACGAGGATGACGCCGGCGATAGCGACCGTGATTATCACGTCGAACGGTGTGTTCACAAACCAGAGCAACGTCATGAAATACGACCCGGCATTAAAGGCAAAGTGCAGCAGGATCGTGTAGCGGAGCTTTCCGGTCGTCACGAGCACCCAACCAAAGATGAGGCCGGCGGCACCCGCGTAGCAACCCTGTACCCAATTCATATGCATAAAACCGAAGATCGCCGCCTGCAGCACAATCGCCGCGGCGATACCCCACGTGCTTGGGGCCGCCCAGGGCACCATGGCGCCACTCTGCGCGCTCACACGACGCCGGCACTTCCAAAGTGGGCGGCACTGCGGATTAAACGCTCGGAGCGAAAACTCAAAAATAATGCCGCGCACCAGCAGCTCTTCACAAAATGGGGCGCCGAGCACCGTGGTCAGGACGGCAAGAAGGTTGGTATCGCCCAAGCCTGTTTCCTCGACGAGCTCGCTATAGTCCGCCGCAACCTCGGGCAGCAGCGACAGCACGCCGTCGCATAGGTAGCTAATGACCACCTGCATGGATAGGCCGATCACGACAACGTATGCGATGCGCTTCCATGCAGCATTTGCTCCCCCGCCGAGCGGGCGTTCACCTTGCCGGCGCGCCATGAAGGAGCGGGGCCACAGATAGCGCCACCACAGCAGCGCCATCAAAAACGACGCCGTCTGAGCGGCGGCCTGAAACCATTGAATATCGAGATTGTCGATCGGGAAACCCGTCAGTGCCGACACGATGTCCAGCGCGGAGAACAAAACAATGCTCAGGGCAATATCGGCAGCGACGACACCAAAACAGGCAAGCGCCCAAACCAGCGCATTGAGCATGCCAACCTCCTCAAAACCCGGCACTTGGGGACAGTCATTGTTGATGAGAATCGGGCGCAGCGCCAAAAGCCCCGTTGGGCGAAATGTCGAACGGGAAGGTGCCGCAGCGATTGAACGCGGCGATAAACATGCGGATGGCGTTGGACGGTGTGGTGCCCACGAGCTGGGTTGCCGCCGCGAAGGCCGCCTTTTCCTCGGGCAAGACCTTCGCGACAACCGGGGTCATGTGTTCTGCCATGGCGCTTCCTTTTTGAAACGACGGTGGTGCGGATAGATGCGGGCCACGCGGCTGGGCGACGGGCTGTGAAGGCAACCCGATTGGCCCGCATCTGGAGTTTGTTTCTGCGGCGTTGGTATTACTTGGTATTCCTAAGTATTACCCCGCAGATAGAATACCACAGCCGACCCCATGGGGACGGAGGAAAACGGATCATTTTGTTGCTGAATTAGTATTTAGAGCGTGATGATGTCAGAGATATCGAGAGCCTGAGCGTCGGCGGCATCGTGCGTGGCGAGCAGCAGCATGCGACCGTCGAGCAAGTCGAGCACGACCTCGGCGCATGCGTCGCGCGCAGCGGTATCTAGACCGGTAAAGGGCTCGTCCAGAATCACCGCATCGCCTGGGCACAGCAGGGCGCGGGCAATCTCGACGCGACGGCGTTGCCCGCCCGAAAGCTCGGCCATGCACGCATTCACATCGATTCCCGGCACCAGCAGGCGCAGCAATGCCGCGGCGCTCGAAGCATCCGCACGCGCAT
>CAJMOP010000211.1 GCA_905215115.1 uncultured bacterium
CGTGACGGCGGCACCGCGACGTGCGGCCTCCCCCGCCAGGGCGATACCCATCTTGCCCGAAGAACGGTTGCCAATGAAGCGCACGGGGTCAATCGGCTCATGCGTGGGGCCGGCGGTAATGACGATGCGCTTGCCCGCCAGGTCTTGTTGCACGGGATTGAGCACCTCGCAGACGGCCTCGACGATGTCCTCGGGTTCGCTCATGCGCCCCGTGTCCACGTCGCCGCAGGCAAGGTAGCCACTGCCGGGTCCCACCACGTGGACGCCGCGCTCGCACAGCGTGGCCATATTGGCCTGCGTGGCCGACGCCTTCCACATGCCATTGTTCATGGCCGGCGCGATAACGACGGGCCGCGGTGTCGCAAGCAACGTTGTGGAGATGAGGTCATCGGCGATGCCGTTGGCCATCTTGGCGATGATATTGGCCGTCGCGGGCGCCACGACCACCAAGTCGGGCTCCTGCGCCAGCGAGATATGGTGGATGGGGTCAGACGGGTCGTCGAATAGCCCAACCGCGACCGGCTCATTGGTGAGCGCGCGGAACGTGAGCGGGCCCACGAACTCCGTGGCATGCTCGCTCATAACGACTTTGACACGTGCGCCGCGCTTTTGCAGCAGGCGCACGATATTGCACGACTTATAGGCGGCGATCCCGCCGGTAATGCCCAGCAGGATCGTTTTTCCCTCAAGTTGCATTGAATTGTTGGATGCCGCCGTCATCGCTAGGCTTCCTTGCTCGGGAGCACCAGGAGGCGGTGGCAGTACGGACAGTGCGTAATCTCGCTACCGTCGTGGTTGAGGTCGCTCATGGACGATGCCTGCAGCGCGGTGTGGCAGACCGTGGGGATGTTGCCCTGGATGGTCTCGACGGCCAAGCCGCGGAACTGCTTGAGCAGACGCTCGTAGTCGGTGAGCACGTTGGCCGGCAGCGTGGCGGCAAGCGCGGTGCGCTCCTTAGTGGCGGCTTCGATCTGAGCCTGCAGGTCGGCAGCCTTGGCGCGGGCGGCCTTGGTATCGGCCTTCACGCCCTCCTCGAACTTGGCGATGATGGCCTGCGCGCGGGTCTCGCGGTCGAGCGCCTCTTTGTGGGCGACAACGACATCCTTGCGGGTGTGCTCAATCTTGTCCAGGCGCTTGGCCAGGGTGGCGAGCTCGTTTTCCAGGTCCTGTACCTCGCGGTAGTCGGAGCCGTCAACGTGGCGCTTCTTAGCGGCCTCGATGGCGTTATTGGTCTGGATCTCGGTGGTGTTGAGATCGTCGAGCTCAATATCCAGGTCCTTGCGTTGGGCGTAGAGCTTGGTCATTTCGGCCTTGAGCTTAACGTAGGTCTTGCGCTTGGAAGCGAGCTCCTTGAGCTCCGGCATATTGGCAAGTTCGATCTTGTTGCGGGCGAGCTCCAAATCGATCTGTTGCAGCTTGAGTAGCGTAGCGCCGGCGCTCATAAGTTCTCTCCTTTTGTCACAGTCCACCATTGGCAAGGGTTCAGTATTTTAATCGCATGACGGGGGTCGACCCCGGCGTCAACTGCAGAGTTCATCAATATATCAACGAACGGCTCCTCGGAGCGGTCGTGGCCGAGCAAGATCACCGGCAGCCCGCGCAAGGCAAGGTCCTGTGCCACGTGGTAGCCCGCCTCGCCCGTCACGACAACATCTGCGCCCGCGGCGATGGCGAGCTCTCCGAAGTCGCCCAGGGAGCCGCCCAAAATGGCGACGGTG
>CAJMOP010000212.1 GCA_905215115.1 uncultured bacterium
TGCCGAGCGCAGGAACTGCGGCGCCATTGACGGCAGCCTGCGGATCGCGCGGCCACGATGGGAATTCGCTTGTATCTTGGGGCGCGGCGTCCGAGAAGGCGTTGACTGCCACGGCGACACCGTAGACGGTCTCGGTCGGGATCAAAGCCAGGCCGCCGCGGCCGAGCACCTCGGCCGTGCGCTCGACGGCAAGCCGATGCGGCTCGCGCGTTCCCTCGTATACCCGATAGACCGTCTGCATGTGTATGCCAGCCCCTTACGCTCTGGTGCAAGTTTGTTTACTGTGGGGCATTCTCGCACGAAACGTTCAACCTATTTGCCCAGAGCGCATGTTGGTTTGGTGAGCGGCTCTAGTAGTCGGTGAAAGTGAGGGGGTTATTGGACTGCGACGAACTTCTTTGGCCTGCCGGCGTGGCGTTCTTGGGCGGCGTAGCGCTCGATGCTGTCTATCGTTATCATCCGACGGCCGTCGACGAGTTCAACATCGAGCTTTCCGGCTTTGACCAGCGCGGTAATCCGCGGAGCGGAGACTTTGAGGTCCAGCGCTGCGTCTTTAAATGTTCGGCACGCCGCTTCCCGAGCGTCCTCGTGGTCGATTTCGACTGAAAGGGCCACGACCTCGGCCGAGCGTTCGTACCCCGCCGGAGTCAAACCGTTGTTGAGGTCGTCGGCCAAAAACGCCATCAGTGCCTCGGTGGCATGGGCAATCGCGTCTTCGCGCGTATCGCCATCGGCAAAGGCGCCGGGAATCTGCGGGAAGCTGGCGCAGTAACCGTCGTCTTCTTTTATGAGAACGCAGTCATAGGTAAATCGCTGCCTCATTTTGCCTCCAACTACCATCCAGCTTGGCGACGAATACTTGCCCACGTGCCCTTCTTTGGTCGATCACCACCAGAGCCGTTCACGGTGACAACACGGTCACCAGAAACATACTTAGCATGACTACCGACTTGCGCGACCTTCACGAATCCATCGTGCTTGAGTAGGGCAATGATTTCCCGAAAGGTAGGAGGTTGCATGGGCCGACCTCTTTCAGCCGTCCTAATTATAAACTAATTTATAATTTTTGCTAACCAGTTAATAAATATTACTGGCGCTGTTTGGGCTCGGTGACGATGGCTCGGACGATGCGGGGGCGATCGGTGAGGTCGTGGACGATGCGCACGTCCGACAGACCCGCTTGGCGGCAGAGCTCGGCCGCAGCGTCGAGCGCGCCCTCGTAGAGCTCGCAGGCAAAGAGGCCGCCAGCGCGCAACATGTAGGGCGCCGCGTTGAGCAGGCGGCGGAAGATATCGAGGCCGTCGGCGCCACCCTCGAGCGCCAGATCGGGCTCAAAGTCCTTGACCTCGTGCGGCAGCGAGCGCATGACATCGGTGGGGATGTAGGGCGGGTTGGAGACGAGTACGTCAAAGGTGCCCCACTCTTCACGGGGAATGGAGCTCACCAGGTTCGTGAGGCTGAAGGCGACCTCGTCGGACGCGAGACCAAGCGCATCGCGGTTTTTGGTAGCAAGGTCGATGGCGCGCGGCTCGATATCGGTAGCAGTGCAGGTGACGTGGCCGCGACGCTCCCAGGCGATCGAGAGCGAGATACAGCCCGTGCCGCAGCCGACCTCGAGAACGCGGGCAGTGCGGGGCTCGGCTGGGGCAGGCACAGCGGCATCCTGAGCTGAAACCGTCTCCTGGTCGGCGCCCTCGATGGCGATGTCGTATTCGTC
>CAJMOP010000213.1 GCA_905215115.1 uncultured bacterium
ACGGACGGCGCCGGTGCTGCTGCCGAGCCGGTCGAGGTGCACGTCGCCTCGCTCAAGGGGCCGACGTCGATTGGTCTGGTGCAGTTTATGGACCAGGCAGCGAGTGGCGAGACGGATAACGAGTTCGACTTTGCGATCAGCGCCGCGGCCGACGAGATCGTGCCCAAGGTCATTCAGGGCGATGTCGACATTGCCTTGGTGCCCGCCAACGTGGCGAGCGTGCTCTACAACAAGACCGAGGGCGCGGCGCAGGTCATCGACATCAACACGCTGGGCGTGCTGAACGTTGTGACGGGCGACGCGAGTGTGGCCTCGTTTGGCGATCTGGCGGGCCATACCGTCTATATGACGGGCAAGGGCGCCACGCCGGAGTACGTCATGAACTACCTGCTGGAGCGCGCGGGCCTGACCGGCCAGGTGACGCTTGAGTTTAAGAGCGAGCCCACCGAGGTGCTGTCGGCGTTGCTTGCCGATCCGTCTGCCGTGGGCGTGCTGCCCGAGCCGTTCAAGACGGCGGCCATCGCCAAGAGCGAAGGCAAGCTGTCGGCGCCGGTAGGTCTGACCGATGTGTGGGACGAGCTGGCAGGAGACACGGGCTCCCGTTTGCTGACGGGCGTGACCGTGGTGCGCCGGGCCTTTGCCGAGGAACATCCCGAGGCCGTGGCGGAATTCTTGAGCTGCCATGCGGCGAGCGTTGAGGCCGTGAACGCGGCGCCGGCAGATTGGGCACAGGCCGTGGTCGATGCGGGTATCGTCGATAACGCCGCGATTGCCGAAAAGGCGATTCCCGGGTGCACGCTCGTGTGCCAGACGGGGAAGGACATGAAGGCGGCGCTCGGTGGGTACCTGCAGGTGCTGGCCGATGCGGACGCGAGCGCCGTGGGCGGCAAGCTCCCGGCCGATGATTTCTACTATATGGAGTAGCCCGTGCGTGCGTTTGCTCGACAAATGACAGAGCGTATGAAGGCGGTGGCGGCAGCAGGTGCCGTTGCCGCCTTTTGGCTTGCCGTGTGGGTGCTGATGGCGGGTTTCGTGGCGCAGCCGTTGATTTTGCCGGGGCCGGGTGCGGTTGCCTTGGCGCTGCTGCGCCTGGTGTGCGATGGCGGTACCTGGGTGATTTTGGCGGGCTCGGGCGCGCGGATACTGGGCGGGCTAGCGCTTGCCGCGGTGTGTGGTGGCGTGCTTGCCGGGATTTCGTCACGGTCGCGGGCGTTTGCGCGCCTGGTGGCTCCGGCACTGTCGTTTGTAAAGGCGACACCGGTCGCCTGCGTGGTAGTCCTGCTGCTCATTTGGCTGGGGTCGGCGCGCGTGAGCATTGCGGCGGTCTTTTTGATGGCGCTGCCGGGCGTGTATTTCTCGCTGGTCGAGGGTTTGACGCAAGCGGATAAGCCACTGGAGCAGATGTTTCGCCTGCATGGCGTACGGGGTTGGCGCCTGTTTTGCGCCCATACCTGGCGCGAAGTTCTACCGTTTGTGCTTTCGTGCGCGCAAGCGGTGATTGGCATGAGCTGGAAGGCCGGTGTGGCGGCGGAGCTGATCGGCATGGCGACGGGCACCGTTGGCGAGCGCATCTATCAGGCGAAGCTGCTCATCGAGACGGCTGACCTGCTGGCGTGGACCGTGCTGGTTGTTATGGCTTCGTGGGCATGCGAGCGCGTACTGGTGTGGCTGCTGCGCGCTTCGGGGCCTGCGGCGTGGCGTGCCG
>CAJMOP010000214.1 GCA_905215115.1 uncultured bacterium
ACGCGCAGGCAGGCGACCGGGGGCCGCGCGGCAACGGCAAGCCTGACTCCGCCGGCAAGCCCAAAAAGAAGAAGTTCTACGCCAGCAAGCCCAAGGGCAAATAACAAAGTTGCGGTGGAATACGGACTGTTTTGCCTAGAATGAGGCAAAGTTAGGCCGTATTTCACCGCAACTCATATTGGGATGGTGGATGCCGACCTATCCCTGGATGACCAATCGGTAACCAATACCCACGTGCGTCTGGATATAGCGCGGATGCGCGGGGTCGGACTCGATCTTCTTACGCAACGTGCCCATAAAGACACGCAGGCTCGCCAGGTCACTCTTAGTTGCCGTGCCCCAAATCTCGTGCAGGATAAACTGGTGCGTCAGCACCTTGTCGGCGTTATGCGCCAGCAGGCACAGGAGCTTGTACTCGATCGGCGTCAGATGCAGTTCCTCGCCATCCATCGTGGCGATGCCGGCATCAAAATCGATATGCAGCTCACCGGTATCGAACGAGCCCTCGGAGGCAACACCGCCCGTTTGCGCATACGAAAGGCGCCTGAGCGTCGTGCGAATGCGCGCGAGCAGCTCTTCGACCGAAAACGGCTTGGTCAGGTAGTCGTCGGCACCGGCATCGAGTGCGCGGATCTTGTCCGCGTCTTCGCTGCGCGCCGAGACCACAATGATCGGCATGCCCGACCATGCGCGCACCGACTCCACCACCTTGACGCCATCCATATCGGGTAGGCCCAGATCGAGCAGCACAATGCTCGGTGCCTGCGACGAGGCGGCGGCGATGGCGGCATGAGCGGTCTCCACAGCCATATGGCGCAAGCCGTGCGCCTCGAGCGCGGCGACGATAAGGTTGCGGACGGCGGGGTCGTCCTCAACGACCAAGATGAGCGGTTTCACGGCAGAGTTCGGCACAGCGCTACTCCTTATCAAACGAAACGTCGACGGCGGGAAGCTCGATCGTAAAGACCGAGCCGTGCGGGTCCGCCGCGGCAACCTCTATGCTACCGCCATGCGCCAGCGCAATGGAGCGGCAAAGCGAAAGCCCCAGGCCCACACTGCGTCGGCTGTCGGCCAGGCCATGGTTGGCGGTGTAGAACGACTCAAAGATGCGCTCGCGGTCCTCGGGCGCAATGCCCGGGCCGTCGTCGGCGACCGAACACCTCACGCACCCGCCGTCGACGCTAATCGAAATCACGATATGCGAGCCCGCGGGCGTGTAGGTAATGGCGTTGTTCACCAGGTTTACCACCAGCTGCACCATCAGGCGCGCATCGACGTTGACGAGCGCCGGCTCATCGCACGCCACCACCTTAAGGTCGTGCTCGCGCACGGCCGGGTTTACGTGGCGCAGCGCCTCCTCGACGATATCGTCCATAAGCTCGAGCGTAGTCGACAGATGCATGCCGCCGCCCTCGAGCTTGGTGATGGCGAGCAGATTCTCGACGGTAGCATTGAGCCATTGCGCGTCCGAGCGAATGGATAGGAGCATACCGCGGCGTGTCTGGTCGTCAAGCACGGCCGTGCCGGTCGAGCCCTGGTCGAGCAGCACGTCGGCATTACCCGAAATGCTGGTAAGCGGCGTGCGCAGGTCGTGCGAGATGGAGCGCAACAAGTTGGCGCGCAGCTGCTCGTTTTTAGCGAGCACCGCCGCTTCCTCACGGGCCTCCATGGCGCGGGCGCGATCGAGCG
>CAJMOP010000215.1 GCA_905215115.1 uncultured bacterium
GGGGCCAGACCGGGGCGCACCGGGCGGGATGCGGCATCGGCCAGGAAAGAGTCGATGGCGGCATCGAGGGCAAGGCGAACGTCCTCGATGCCCACGCCCGTGCGCGAGGAAACAGGCACCACGGGCGCATCGGCAAAGACGGTATCGCTGAGGAAGTCCATCACGTCGAGCTCGGCGAGCTCCGCCGTCTCGTCATCGGCCAGATCGCGCATCGTGAGCGCCACCACGAGGTGTCTCACGCCCAACAGCTCCAGCACGTGAACGTGCTCGCGGGTCTGCGGCATCACGCTCTCAACGGCAGAAACAACCAGCAACGCAACGTCCACGCCGGTGGCGCCCTGCACCATGGCGCGCAAATAGTGCGCATGCCCGGGCACGTCAACCAAGCCGACAAGCTTGCCGCTGAGAAGCTCGAGCTCGCCAAAGCCGAGCTCAGTGGTCATGCCTCGGCGCCGTTCGACCTCCAGACGGTCGGGATTTTTGCCGGTCAGCGCCTCGATAAGGGCCGACTTTCCGTGGTCGACGTGTCCTGCTGTTCCAACGACAACGGGACACTCGACAAGCTCAAGCGCGGTCATCAACGCAAACCCGCCCGCACGGCATCCACCAACGCAGACGCACACAGGTCAAGGTCGGTGTCGCGCAAAAGCGTGCGAACGTCAAAAAGTACCTGGCCATGCTGCACGCGCGTCACGACCGGCGTATCGGGCTCCTGTACCATAGCGCGCTTTAGGCCATCGGCGGACAGGCACCCATCGGCGGGGCAAACGGCAACGCAAAAAGTTGGGAGCTCGACAGTCGGCAGCGAACCGCCGCCGGGAGCAGAGGCGCCCTCGACAACCTGCAGCTCCACCGCCTCCTCGAACTGAGAGTCGCGAAGCTTGCGCAGCATGCGGTCATGCAGGCGCTTGGCCTGACGCTCGAGCGGAGCCGGCGCAGCGGAAAGCATGTTGAGCACCGGGATCTCACGATGTGCCGTATCGGGACCGGCCACATACAGACGCAGGGTGGCCTCGAGCGCCGCGAGCGTGAGCTTGCCGGGGCGAAGCGCGCGCATCAGCGGATGCGAGGCACAAGTGGCAATCGCCTGGTCGCTGCCGAGAATAATGCCCGCCTGCGAAGCACCGAGTAGCTTGTCGCCCGAGCACGAGACAAGGTCAGCGCCGGCGCAAAGCGAGGCGGACGTGGACTTCTCCCCCGCATCGGCGAGCACCCCGTCTGCAAGCAAAGCACCCGAGCCTTGGTCCTCGTAAAGCAAAAGCCCGTGCTCATGCGCCAGCGCAGAAAGCTCCGCCACGGAAACCTCCTCGTGGAAGCCCTCGATGCGGTAGTTGGAAGGATGAACCTTCAGGATCATCGCCGTGTTGGGCGTGATGGCGCTTCGATAATCATCCAGATGCGTGCGGTTGGTCGAGCCCACCTCGACAAGCTTGGCGCCCGAGGCCGCCATGATGTCGGGAATGCGGAAGCTACCGCCCACCTCGACCAGCTCGCCGCGACTCACGATGACCTCTTTGCCGCACGCATGCGCGGCAAGCACCAGCAGCACCGCCGCGGCGTTATTGTTGACGACCAGGGCGTCCTGCGCCCCCGTGAGCGTGCGCAGCAGACGCGCGGCATGCTCTTTGCGGCCCCCGCGAGCGCAGGTTGAGACGTCATACTCAAGCGTGCTGTAGCCGCG
>CAJMOP010000216.1 GCA_905215115.1 uncultured bacterium
CGAGCCTGTCCGACCCGCTTGCCACGTGGCTCATGAGCTTTGGCATCGCGCCGCTCTCCGCCATCGCGCGCGGCCTGGCGCCGGTCATCATCACCGTCGCGGTCGCCTTCGTGTCCATCGTGATCGGCGAGCTCGTCCCCAAGCGCATCGGCCTGGCCAATGCCGAGGGCGTGTCCAAGCAGGTCGTGGGCCCGCTTTCCGTGTTCCAGAAGATCGCCCGTCCGCTCGTGTGGCTGACTGGCGCTTGCTCCGATGGCCTGGCCCGCATCTTGCGTATCAAGAGTGCCGACGACCGTCAGAACGTCTCGGAAGAAGAGATCAAGTACATGGTCTCGGAGCAGGACGACCTGCTCGACGAGGAAAAGCGCATGATCCACGAGATCTTTGACCTGGGCGACACCGTTGCCCGCGAGGTCATGGTGCCGCGCGTGGACACCACCATGTGCGAGGACGACGAGACGGTCGCCAGCGTGCTATCCACCATGCGCCAGACCGGCTTCAGCCGCATCCCCGTCTATCACGAGGACCCCGACAACGTCGCGGGCATCGCGCACATCAAGGACCTGATCCAGCCCGCGCTCGACGGCAAGGGCGACCAGCCCATCGCCGGCTTTTTGCGCGACGCCACCTTTGTGCCCGACACCAAGGACATCCTGCCGCTGCTGTCCGAGATGCAGACCTCGCACGACCAGATCGTGGTCGTCGTGGACGAGTACGGCGGCACGGCCGGCATCATCACCATCGAGGATATCGTCGAGGAGATCGTCGGCGAGATCGAGGACGAGTTCGACCCCGACAACAAGTACCTCACGCGTCTCTCGCGCCGTGAGTGGCTCGTCGATGGGCGTTTTTCGTGCGATGACGCGATTGAGCTTGGTTGGCCGCTCGAGGAAAGCGATGATTATGAGACCATCGCCGGCTGGATTTTGGAGCTTTGCGACTCGGTGCCCGACATCGGAGAGGTGTTTGAGGTTGCGGGGTACAAGTTCAAGGTGCAGTCGATGCGTGGCCAGCGCATCTCGCTCATTCGCGTGATCGCTCCGGCCGAAACCGATAAGAAGGATTCCGAGTCCTCGGCAGAGAAGCCGGCGGCGTCGGGTGCGGGCTCTGCGGATCCGCACGATGGCGACGAGTAGGGCAAGGACGAGTAGGGGAGAGTTATGGCAGGCCTGTTCAACATCCTTAAGGTCACCGTCAGCGAGGACAAGATCTGCGCGCACGTGCTGGTGAACCCCGGCATGCCGCTCATGACCTCGGAGGATATCGAGGCCACGGCGCGCGTGTACTACCTGGTGCCGGCGATTGCCAAGCACCTGTGCCTGGGCGATTCCGGCCGCGAGTTCCAGGACTGCATGGGTCAGACCGAGCTCTGCCACCTGCTGGAGCACGTGACGGTCGAGCTCATGAACGAGACCGGTCTTGCCGGTAGCATCTCGTGCGGCCGCACGCGCGTAAGCGAGCATGACGAGCGTGTCTTTGAGGTCGAGCTTTCGTGCCCCGACGACGCACTGGCCATCGGTGCGCTGTCGTCGGCCACCTTTATGATGGACTGGGCGTACCTGCACGCCGACCAGCCTGCCCCCGACGTGGAAGGCACGGTCGCGGGCCTGCGCAACCTGGTGCTGGGCATGCGCGCCGAGGCCGAGGGCAAGGATCCTCACGAGGCCG
>CAJMOP010000217.1 GCA_905215115.1 uncultured bacterium
GAGATGGCGCTTGCCGCTGCCGCGGCAGAGTCGCAGCGTGAGCTCGATGCCGCTCGCAGCGAGGCCGAGCGCGCGCTTACTGACTATCGCGCGAAGGTGCAAGAGAAGTTTTCCGCCGCAAAGGCTCAGTCCGAGCAAGAGGCCGAGGGCCTGCGTGCCCAGCTGCGCGAGCAGGAACTGATGGCAAAAATGAACCTGTCAGAGGCGGTCGCCGCGGCGGAGCGAGAGCGCGATGAGGCACGTGCCAAACTGACGAGCGAGCTGGCGGTGCGCGATTCTCGCGAGGAGCAAGCCAAGGCGGCACACGAGCTCGAGCTTGCGCAGGCCAAGCGCGCGAGCGATGACCTGATTCGCTACAAGGATGAAGAGATTGAGCGCCTTAAGGACATGAAGGTTCGCCTGTCCACCAAGATGGTGGGCGAGTCGCTCGAGCAGCACTGCGAGACCGAGTTTAACCGTCTGCGCATGACGGCGTTTCCCAATGCGTACTTCGAGAAAGATAACGATGCATCCGAGGGCACCAAGGGAGACTTCATTTTCCGTGAGTGCGACGCGAGCGGCAACGAGGTCATTTCGATTATGTTCGAGATGAAAAACGAGAACGACGAGACCGCGACCAAGCATAAAAACGAGGACTTCTTTAAGAAACTCGATCACGATCGTCGCCAGAAAGGCTGTGAGTACGCGGTGCTCTGCACGCTGCTCGAGCCCGAGAGCGAGCTTTACAACGCGGGAATCGTGGACGTGAGCTATCGCTACGAGAAGATGTATGTGATCCGCCCGCAGTTCTTCATTCCCATCATTACGCTGCTGCGCAATGCCGCCATGGGTTCGCTTCGCTATAAGCAGGAGCTGGCGGAGTACAAGCAGCAGAATATCGATGTCACGAACTTCGAAGCCAAGATGGAGAAGTTCAAGAACGATTTCGGCCGCAACTACGAGATCGCGAGCCGCAAGTTCCAAACGGCAATCGATGAGATCGACAAGACGATTAGCCATCTGCAGAAAACCAAGGAGGCGTTGCTGTCCTCCGAGAACAATCTGCGCCTTGCCAACAAGAAAGCCGACGATCTTACCATTCGCAAGCTCACGTGGGGCAACAAGACCATGAAAGCAGCGTTTGACGAGGCACGCGGGGCTGCGGCAGAGACAAACGATGAGCCAGCCGAGGCGGATTCGTATGAGGTCGAGGATGCCGAGTAGGGGATAGCGTATCGCGCAAAAAGCGGGGCCGCTGGCGATGTTGCCAGCGGCCCCGCTTTGTTTCGTCCCATTGCGCCCGGCTAGTCCTCGAGCAGGTCCTCGATAAAGCCGACACGGTAGTTCTTGAAGATTACCTCGCCGCCGTCTTGCGTGGCGTCCAGATCGACATCGCCCATGATGCCAAAATCGTGGTCGCCATCCTCGTCAGCAAAGATCTGGTGCACGTGCCATACGTGCGCGGTCTTCTCGTCGGACTCGTCGATGGAAAACATCGCGGCGCTGCGGGCATCTCCGTCGGTGAGGATTTCCTCGTGCTGCTCGTGGTAAGCGTCGAGTGCTTTTTGCCAGCGGATCTCGCTCATGCCCCAGTCGTCGTCGAGCTCGCCCAGGTCGCGAACGTGCTCGCGGGCGGCAAGGGTCACGCGGCGGAAGAGCGCGTTGCGCACCAACAGCGTGCAGCCGCG
>CAJMOP010000218.1 GCA_905215115.1 uncultured bacterium
GGCGGGGCGGTCGCGTCAGCAGGCTACGCGACCGCCCCGCACTCGTGACAAAGCTCACTGGTGCGCGCCGCCCGCTCCTGCGATGATGCAATCGTACCGGGCCACGACCAACAGAAGGGCCGCCTCATGACAGACATCGTCCACGTCGAAAACCTCGTCAAGCGCTACGACGATCTTATTGCGCTCGACCACTTTAACCTGAACATCGCCCCCGGCGAGATTTTTGGCCTGCTGGGCCCCAACGGCTCGGGCAAGACCACGTCCATCAACTGCATCCTGCAGCTGCTCGCCTACGACAAGGGCACCATCGAGCTGTTCGGCGAGCGCATGACGCCCGCCCGCTACGACCTCAAGCGCCGCATCGGTGTGGTGCCGCAGCAGGTGGCGGTGTTCGACGAGCTCACCGTGCGCGAGAACATCGACTATTTCTGCAGTCTCTACGTCAACGACCGCAAGCGCCGCCGCGCGCTGGTGGACGAGGCGATCGACTTTGTCGGCCTGGGCGACTTTACCAAGTTCCGCCCTGGCAAGCTCTCGGGCGGCCTGGCGCGTCGTCTCAACATTGCCTGCGGCATCGCGCACAAGCCCGAGCTCATCTTTTTTGACGAACCCACGGTGGCGGTCGACCCGCAAAGCCGCAACGCCATCCTGGAGGGCATCTGCCGCCTGCGCGACGAGGGCGCCACGGTGGTGTATACCAGCCATTACATGGAGGAAGTCGAGCAGATCTGCAGCCGCATCATGATCATGGACGGCGGCCGCGTGCTGGCGCAGGGCACTAACGACGAGCTCAAGCGCATGATTCAGATGGGCGAGAAGATTGTAATCGAGGTCGGCGAGGTTCCGAGTGCGGCGCTCGGTGCCGTCGCAAGCCTGCCGCACGTTCTGGACCTTTCGGCAACGGCGGGACAGCTCACGTTTTCGTGCGAAGCGAGCCCGCACAACCTGACGGACATTCTCGATGCGCTGCGCTCGCATGACGTGCCGCTCGGCCGCATCTATTCCGAACCGCCGACCCTCAACGACGTGTTCCTCGAGATCACCGGCCGCGAGCTGCGCGACTAGGGGGCGGCCATGTTCAACACCATCATCACCACGGTCAAGACGCTGCTGCGCCGGCCGAGCACGTGGGTCTGGGGCGCTCTCTTTCCTATCGCGCTTTCCACGATGTTCATGTTTATGTTTGCGGACCTCAGCTCCGACGGCACGGTCGACCCGGTGCCGGTTGCCGTCGTGGCGGACGAGGCCTGGGATGCCTCGACCTTTAAGGATGTGGCGGCTTCGCTTGCCAAGGCAGGCGACGATCAACTGCTCGATGTGAGCGAGTACGAAGACTTGGCTGCCGCGCGCAAAGCGCTCAAGGCCGGTGAGGTCGCGGGCATCTATACGGTTGATGCCGCGGGCACGCCCAGGCTCACGCTGCTATCGAGTTACGACAGCTCGCGCGCCTCGTCGGTGCTTACCGACCGCAGCATCCTTGAAACGGCGGCAAGCTCGTATACGCAAAATGTCGAGCTCATGCGCCAGATTGCCCAGGACAACCCGGCGACGCTCGCCGATCCGGCGGCGGTTGCGCACGCCCTGTCGCTCGAGGGCGGAACCCGCCGCGTGAGCCTGACTCGTGCCACGCCCGATGGCACGGTCATCTACTACTACGCGCTCTTTG
>CAJMOP010000219.1 GCA_905215115.1 uncultured bacterium
GGGCGCTCGGCGACAAGACGGCCCGTTCGCGCGGCCGCGTGTCGCTCAACCCGCTTAACCATATCGACCCGTTTGGCACCATCATCCTGCCGCTGCTCATGCTCGCGGCCGGCGGTCCCGTGTTCGCCTTCGCCAAGCCCGTGCCGGTCTACCTCAACAACCTCAAGCACCCCAAGCGTGACGAGGTCCTGGTGAGTGCGGCCGGCCCCGCATCGAACATCGCACTCGCGTGCCTCGCGGCCGCCCTCATGCACGCAACGTACGGCAACCTCTACACCAGCATGTCCTTTGCCGTAGCATCACAGATCATGAACTTCGGCACCACCTTTATCGTGGTCAACCTGTCACTCGCGTTCTTCAACCTCATCCCGATCCCGCCACTCGACGGTTCGTCGATCATCGTGCCCTTCCTCAAAGGCAAGGCGCTCAACAACTACTACCACCTGCAGCAATACGCCATGCCCATCCTCATCATTGTGCTGTACCTGCTGCCTATGTGGACCGGCATCGACGTGATCGGCCGCTATTTCGACGTTACCGTGTATCCGCTTGCTGAGCAGCTGCTCAACTTCGCAATCGCCGGCATCTAAGGTAAACTTACAGGTCGACCGTGCAAAACGGTCGTAATATGCACCCAAACCGCGCCGCGAAGGCGCCGTCAAAGGAGGTCGAAGATGTCGTATCGCGTGTCGACGCAGGTCTACAGCGGACCGTTCGACCTGCTGCTGCAGCTGGTAACCCGCCAAAAAGTAGATATCGGCGCCATCTCCATCAGCGAGGTGGCCGAGCAGTACCTTGCCGAGGCCGAGCGCATCGAGGCGCTGGACCTGGACGTGGCGAGCGACTTTTTGTTGGTCGCAGCAACCCTTTTGGACATCAAGGCCGCCTCCTTGGTGCCGCAGGAGGCCCCGCGCAAAGCCGATGACGACGATGACGAGTCCGACGAAGACCTCGAGGAGCTCAGCACGCTCGACGGCGACGCCCTGCGCGAGGTCCTGATCCAGCGCCTGATTGCCTACAAGCAGTTTAAAGGCGCGGCTGCGGCCCTCGGTGCCCGCATGCAGGCCGAAAACCGCATGCACCCGCGTGTGGCCGGCCCCGACCCCGAGTTCCTGGGCCTTATGCCCGACTACCTGGCTGGCATCACCCTGCGCGGTTTGGCCGTCATCTGTGCCGACCTGGACGGCAAGCGCCAGACCTTCCTGCTGGAGGCCGAGCACGTGGCGCCGCATCGCGTGCCGCTCGATCTGACCGTAGCCTCGGTCGACCGCTTTACCATGGCGCACCAAACTTGCACCTTCCGCGAGCTGTTGGACGGCGACGCCACCACCGAGCAGCTCGTCGTCACCTTCCTGGCCATGCTTGAGCTTGCCAAGCGCGGCTCGCTCACGCTGAGTCAGGACGAAATCTTTGGGACCATTCAAATCAACCGCGTCGAGGGCGCCGAGGCATACGTGCCCGGCGAGGGCCCCGAGCTCACCGAATAGGAGCCGCAATCATGTCAACCCTTTCCACGCTAGAGGCAAACAGCCTCAAAGGCGCCCTCGAGGCGCTTCTGCTGGTGTCGAGCGACCCGGTGAGCGCGCCCGCGCTGGCAGGCGCGCTGGATATCGCCCCCG
>CAJMOP010000220.1 GCA_905215115.1 uncultured bacterium
GGGCAGCTGCCCCAGGTCGCGGCGCGCCGTCGGACGCGCACCCGAACGCCCGTTTAAGTTGGATCCGTTTTGGCGCATGTGCCCTCCCCCATAAACACAGCAAGCCGGAGCAACAGGTCTCCGGCTTGCCTCCCATCATTTGGTACGTCGCTATTTGCTAGTTTTCGACGAGCCCCCGCTCGCCTTTTGGTATTCGTCCTTAAAGGCCTTGAACATACCGCGCGTCTTGCCGAGCTGCTTGCCCAGTGCGCGGCTGCCCTTGTCCACGGCGACCGATCCCTTGTCATCGAGCACCTTGGCGCCCTTTTTGACCTTGTCGCCCACCACGACGCTGGCCTCGGCGGCCTTGGCAGCCGCACCGCCCGAATACCCGAGCGACTTGACCTCGTCCGAGACGACCATCGCGCCGTTCTCGTAGCCGCGCAGCATCGTCGGCGGCACCTGCGTGTCACCAACCAAAACACTCGAAGCAGCGCCGGCGGTCACATAGAATGCCTGCACGATGCCCGAGCGCGGCTTGAACTCAACGTCCGAGCAATAGCCCACGACGTCGCCCGATTCCGTGCGCACGTCCATACCGACCCAGATGATGCAATCGTCCAGGTTGATGTCGAGGCGCTTGGCCGCAGCGGTATCGTAGGTGCCCTTGACGTCGTCAACCGCGATGGCGCCCTCGTAGACACCAATGGCATCGAGCGCTACGAATCGGTCGGGACGCTCGATCATGCCCGCGATATCGGACTGGCGGACCATAAAGCCGACCACGCGCGTACCGCCCGGGGTAAAGACCGGAAAGTGAATCTTTCCGAGCTTTTTAGGGCTGCGCGGCGTGCCGTCCTTTTTGGTGCGCTTGTCCTCGGTAGGCTTGCGATAGATCTTGGCGCCGACAAAATCCCCGGCGCGCATTATGCCTCGGTCGAGGGCTCCGCAGCCTCGGCATCAGTCTCGACGGCGTTCTCGACCACGACGTCGGCGGCAGGCGTCACGTTGCCGCCCGAAATGGCGTCGTTGAGCTGCTCGCGCAGCTGGTCCATGCGCTCGCGGGCCAGGTCGACCTTGGCGCGCAGGTCGTCGGTCTTGGCGTCGACCATCGGGCCAAAATCGTTGACCGCAGCACGGGCCTCCTCGGCGCTGTGCTCGTAGGTGTCGCGCATATTGTCCCAGGCGTCGTTGGCGATATCGGCAGCCATGGCGCGGGTCTCGGCGCCCGAGCGCGGGGCCAGAGCAACACCGATAATAGCGCCGGCAGCGGCACCAAAAAGTGCGCCGGAGACAAAGCTGAAAGTCTTACCCATGATCATTCCTCTCCTGCGGGCACGTCGGTGCCCACCGTTTGAATGCTGTCCATTATACCCGCAGCGCATCACTTGCCGCTCCGCTCATCTGCGTACGGCAAAGGCGCAGGTACGTGATGGTGATAAACGCGTAGGCCTACTCCTGAGGCATAGCCGGCATGGCCACCGTGGCACCCGGGTCCTCGCCGGCGCCGTCCACGAGTGGCAGGCCGCCCTCATGCGCAGGTCCTGCCGGAACCGTCG
>CAJMOP010000221.1 GCA_905215115.1 uncultured bacterium
GTCAGGATATCGCGCGTTGTCGCATGGCCGTCGCCGTGGCGGGAAGCCCCACGCGTGGCATCGAGTTCCTCAAGAGCGCCGAGCGTCAGGATGCTCGCCGCCAGATGGTCCGTGCCATCGATTCGCTCATCGCCGCCGACGAGGCCGATGTGCTCAGCCGCGCCAAGTCGCTCATCGTCGCCGTTAAGGCGCCGCTCGCCGAGGTCAAGTCCACGCAGGAAAAGGTGCTCGAGCAAAACGCCGATTACCTGTCGCGTGGAGCATTGAAGCAGCTTGAGGACCGCAACAAGCGCGAACTCAACGCGCGCGAGCGTTCGGGTATCATGGAAGCGCTGGCGAGCGCGCGGACGCTTATGCGCGACGTGCTGCTGACGCTTCAGGACGAGGCAGCCGACGTAGTGAACGAGGACGTGCGCGACACGATCGGGCGGCTTGCCGCCGCGACCAATGTTGCGGGTGCCACGCGGGCGCTCGAGGCAGTCGCGACCGCCGAGCGCAACATTGCCAGAAACGTTACTCCCCAGCTGGCCATCGAGGTCATGCTGTTCGATATCAGGAAGGCACTGAAATGCCGTTAGTCGTACCCGTTAAGTTTACCTACGCCTCGCGCGACCTGTGGTTTGACCCGCAGGACCTGGATATCCTCGAGGCAGATTACGCTATTTGCTCCACCGAGCGCGGAACCGAGATCGGCCTGGTCACGGCCGATCCCTTCGAGGTGCCGCAAGACGAGATCGGTCAGCCGCTCAAGCCCGTGCTGCGCGTGGCGAGCGACATCGACCTGCAGCTTGCCGACGACCTGGCCATCCAGGGCGACGAGGCCATGGTCGATTTCCGCCGCCTGGTCAAGGAGCTCGACCTCGAGATGAAGCCGGTCGGCGTCGAGTACCTGTTTGGCGGCGAGAAGGCCGTGTTCTATTTTGCGGCCGAGGAGCGCGTCGATTTTCGTCAGCTCGTCAAGGACCTTTCCTCGACGTTGCACATTCGTGTCGACATGCGCCAGATCGGCGTGCGCGACGAGACCCGCTTGGTGGGCGGCTATGCCCAGTGCGGCCAGGAGCTCTGCTGCACGCGCTTTGGCGGACAGTTTGAGCCCGTCTCGATCCGCATGGCAAAAGAGCAGGACCTGCCGCTTAACTCGTCCAAGATCAGCGGTGTATGCGGCCGCCTGATGTGCTGCCTGCGCTACGAGTTCGAGGCGTATAAGGACTTTAAGAGCCGCGCACCCAAAAAGAAGACGCTTATCGATACGCCGCTTGGCAAGGCGCGTATCCAAGAATATGACACGCCGCGCGAGCAGCTGGTGCTGCGCCTGGAGAACGGCAAGGTCTTTAAGGTCAACCTGGCCGATATGACGTGCTCGGAGGGCTGCAAAAAGAAGGCCGCCGAGCAGGGCTGCAACTGCCGCCCCGACTGCGTGACGCGCGACGTGCTCGAGCGCATCGAGTCGCCCGAGATGCGCCTGGCGCTCATGGAGCTCGATCGCGAGAACGGCGTCGACGTGGG
>CAJMOP010000222.1 GCA_905215115.1 uncultured bacterium
GGCGCATGGTGGCGACGGCGTGCTCCTCGCCGGTGAGGCGCGCCTCGCGCACGGCCATGACGGCGCCGATGCTGAGTCCCAGCTCCTCGCAGGCGTCGAGCAGCTGTTCGCCGTCGTCGAAGATTTCCTTGGCCGAGACGCCGGGGGAGAGTGATGATGCCGAGCCGGGGAGTTCAATAAAGGTGGCGTAGTCGACGTTGTCGAGTTTACGCAGCATGGGGACGACGGTGTCGTCGGGCGCGCCGTCGGTCTCAAAGACAGAGTAGGCCTGGCCGCCCACCTCGGTGCGGTAGGTACGGCAAAACGCGATGTTCACGTGTACGTAGGCGAGTAGGTTCGTGAGTGCGGCGAGCACGCCGGGAACATCCTGGTGCGCCACGAAGAGCGTTGAATACATGCCCGAGATGTCGACTCCGACGCCGTTGATGCGGCTGATGCGCATCTTGCCGCCGCCTAGGCTCTCGCCGCGGACCTGTGCCGTGGCACCCCTGTCGTCGAACATCTCGATATCGACGGTGTTGGGGTGGATGGAGGCGTCGTCGCCCTTAATGTCAAAGTGATATTCGAGGCCTTGCTTACGCGCGAGGTCGAAGGCCTGCTTGATATTCTCGTCATCGGTGTCGAGGCCCAGGATGCCCGCGACAAGCGCGCGGTCGGTGCCGTGGCCACGGTAGGTGTGGGCGAAGGAGTTCCACAGGCCAAAGGTAACCTTGGTGATGCGGCCCTCGAGCAGGCTGGCGGCAACCTGGGCGCACCGCAGGGCTCCGGCGGTGTGCGATGAGCTGGGGCCGACCATGACGGGCCCCAAGATCTCGAATGCCGAGGTCGTAGCTAGTGTTTGCGGCTTGCCTGCCATGGCTGCTCCTTTGTTTTGTCCCATCGTCCCGAGGGCGGGGCATAAGGTCGCCTGCTCGGACAGTCCTGCTCGCACGGAGGCCACATTCAGTGGCCTCCGGCTCGTGCGGAACTCGCGATCGACCTTATGCCCCGCCCTCGGGACTAAGGATACATGGTAGAAGTGCCTGTGCTGCAAAATTCATTAGCTGGTGACGCAGCGTAGGCTCATGTCGAAACATCTTCACCACCGTTTAAATAAAAAGGAAGTACCGCTTGGGGGGGGGGCGGTACTTCTTTTGGTGCGTTGTTATTTGGCTGTGGCTTTTCTCGTTAGCTTACAGGCCGCAGGCTGCTTTGAGTTCTTCGACTCGGTCGGTCTTTTCCCAGGTGAAGTCGGCGTCTTCGCGGCCGAAGTGGCCGTAGGCTGCCGTCTTCTCGTAGATCGGACGACGCAGATCCAGGTCGCGGATGATCGCGCCCGGGCGCAGGTCGAAGGTCTTCTCGACGGCCTCGACGATCTTGTCCTCGGCAACATGCGCGGTACCGAAGGTGTCGACCATGATAGACAGCGGCTTGGACACGCCGATGGCGTAGGCCAGCTCGACCTCGCAGCGGTCGGCCAGGCCGGCGGCCACCACGTTCTTGGCGACCCAGCGCG
>CAJMOP010000223.1 GCA_905215115.1 uncultured bacterium
CGCTCTCGCTGGGCTCGGACACCGGCGGCTCCATTCGCCAGCCGGCGAGCCTCTGCGGCGTGGTGGGCTTTAAGCCCACGTATGGCGCCGTGAGCCGTTACGGCGTGGTTGCCTTTGGCTCGTCGCTCGACCAGGTGGGCCCCTTTGGCCGCACGGTCGAGGATGTCGCGCTGGCCATGAACGCGCTTACCGGCGCGGGCCATGATCCGTACGACTGCACCAGCCAGGATTGCGCCGTCGACTTTACCGAGCATCTCAACGACAGCATCGAGGGTAAACGCGTGGGCATCATCCCCGCGTTTATGGAGGCCGAGGGCCTGACGCCCGAGGTCAAGGCCGCTGTTCAGCGCGCCGCCCAGGAGCTGCAGAACCAGGGCGCCGAGCTCGTGGAGGTCGACCTGCCGCACCTGGACGCCGCCATCGCCGCCTACTACGTCATCGGCCCGGCCGAGGCGTTCTCAAACTTGGCCCGCTTCGACGGCATTCGCTACGGCTACCAGGAGGAGGGCTGCGCCAACCTGTCCGACCAGAGCTCGCTTTCGCGTGCCCACGGCTTTGGTGCCGAGGCCAAGCGCCGTCAGATGCTCGGCGCCTACCTGCTCTCCTCGGGTGTGTACGACAAGTACTACTACGCCGCGCAGAAGGCCCGCACGCTCATCACGCAGGACTACGATGCCGCGTATGCCAAGGTGGACACCATCCTCATGCCCGCCTCGCCGCGCACGGCCTTTAAGTTTGGCGAGATTAGCGACCCCACGCAGATGTATCTCTCCGACCTGTACACCATCTCGCTCAACATTTGCGGCAACGGTGGTATCTCGGTGCCACTGGGCCTGGGCGAGGATACTCAACTGCCCGTTTCTGCCCAGCTGGTGGGACCTGCCTTTAAAGACCGTCAGCTGCTTACGTTTGCCCGCGCCCTGGAGCGCGGCTTTGCCGATGCCGCCACGGGTGCGCCCGCGCTTTCCGTCGCGCCCGATTTTGCCGGGAAGGGAGGCGAGCTGTAATGAAGGAGCTTTCCGAGGTCCTGCAGGATTGGGAGGCCGTGATCGGCCTGGAAATCCATACCGAGCTCACCGCACTCGATACCAAGATGTTCTGCAACTGCAAGCTCAGCCACGATGACGAGCCCAACGCCAACGTGTGCCCGGTGTGCCTGGGCCTGCCCGGCGCCCTGCCGGTGCCCAACAAGCGCGCCATCGAGAGCATCGTCAAGGCCGGTCTGGCCACCAACTGCGAGATCCAGCGTCACTCGATGTTCTACCGCAAGCACTACTTCTATCCTGATATGGCCAAGAACTTCCAGACCACGCAGGGTCCGGTTGCCTTTGCGATGTACGGTCACCTGGACCTGGACGTGACCGGTCGCGGTGCCGCCGAGCGCCCCGATTGCGCGTTTGGCGAGGCCGAGGCTCAGAGCCTGGCGAGCGCCTCGGCCAACGCCGAGGGTTTGTCCACGTCCATGACGTCGACCATGCGCGAGGGAAAC
>CAJMOP010000224.1 GCA_905215115.1 uncultured bacterium
CGGTCTTCTTAGCCATCTCCTCCCAGTGATCGACCCAGGGGCCGCGCGTGCCGGCGCGGCTGCTCTTCCTCACGGCCTCGATCTCGGCGCGGCTGAGCACTTCGAACTGAACGCCACCGTCCTTGAGGGCGGCGACGGCATAGACATAGGTCACGGGGCCGCGGACCGCGGTGGCGGCCGGGATGTGCCGCACGTCCGGGTGCAGCCCAAGCTCATAGTGAAACTCGTCAGCCTCGTGGACGCAGTACGCGCACAGGCTCAGGATTTGGCCGGATCGACGCGCCAGGTCGATCATGCCGCGATAGCCGATGATGAGCTGGCAGGTCTTTCCGTACGGCAGCAGGTAGCAGTGACCAAGAGCGGAGCCGGGTTCGAGGCCCAGCGCGGCGCACTGGAGAACTGCGCCGAAAAGGCTCTCTCGGTCGCATCTCAGCAGGGCCGGGGTCTTCCGGAACTCGGTCAGGACAATGCGGGTGAGGCGGTCAGCCGTGAGCGACTTCGGCAGGGCGAGCGCCATCTGCTTCTTGAAGCGGTCGCTTACGAGCATGTTGATGATCGGGTTCTTGCTGGCGACGCGGGCGGGGGCCTTGACGGGGGCCGGGGCCTGCCCGAGGGCGGTTGCGAGTTTGTCCGTTGTGTTCATGTTTTGCTCCTAGATTCGTTGAGGTTGTTCGTTCACGCAGCGAGGCGCAGGACGCGCGTCTTCTTCTCTGCGAGATAGTCCTGATAAAGCTCGGGCTCGTTGGCCTTGAGCCGCGATGAGTCGAGCCTTCGTGAGGTCTGGGTCTTGTAGGTGGCGGCCTTCTTCCCGGCAATGGTCAGGCCGGCGCGGGGGCCGATTGCCACGATGAGCTTTGAGGCAAGCGCCTTCTCCTGGCTCTCGAGCTCCGCGATCCTGCCGCGCAGCGTCTGGAGCTCGCCGATGAGTGCGGCCTCGTCGTTGGTAGCCTCTTCGAGTTCCCCGCTGTCGTCGGCGTAGAGGGCGCGAACATCGCTCGGGGTCGCGGCCTCGGGCGGCACCTTCCCGATGACGTGGACTTTCCAGAACTCCTCCATGCGCTCGCGCAGGGTTGCGATCACTTCGTCGTTGCGGGGAACCGAGTAGACCCGGAAATCCTGCCCCGCGATGAGCACTGCCACATACGCGATTGGCAGGCCGGTAATGCCGAGATACCACTGCACCTGCGTCTCGTAGTAGACGGGGATCTCGTGGCCTTCGGGATCGCCACCGGCGACGATCTCCTCTTCCTGGCTCGGGCCCCAGCCGTCAGCGGTGCGGGCTGTCTTGCACTCGAGCAGAGCGGCCGGGGGCAGGTCGGGCAGCGTGTCGCCCTGGTTGTAGATAAGACGGTCAACGTTGGCGCACTCCCACGGGCGGTCGTCGGTTTGGAGCATCCCGGGCGCAGTCTTGATGCGGTAGCCGGTGCGGCTGG
>CAJMOP010000225.1 GCA_905215115.1 uncultured bacterium
GCCGCCGTCGCCCTCGCCCTCGGCGCCCTCCGGCAGGTCCAGCTCGTAGTGCCAGCCCTCCTGCTCAAAAATGGTGGGCTTGGTATAGATGGCCGGGTTGAACACCGCGTCCAGGTACACGTCCATTAGGTTGTACAGGTCCTGCTCGTTGGTGGTGGCAACGGGGTAGATGGTCTTGTCGGGGTAGGTCATGGCGTTGAGGAACGTCTGCATGGAGCTCTTGATCAGATCGACAAACGGCTCCTTGACGGGGAACTTGGCCGATCCGCACAGCACCGAGTGCTCAAGAATATGGAACACACCGGTGGAATCGGCCGGCGGCGTCTTAAAGCCAATGGCAAAGGCCTTGTTTTCGTCGTCGCACGCCAGGTACAGCAGGCGAGCGCCCGAGGCGGCGTGGCGCAGCACGTAAGCGTCAGAGTCGAGCTCGGGCACGGTCTCGCGGCGCTCGACGGCAAAGCCGTGGCAGGTAGTGCCGGGCACCAGCAGCGCGGCGGCAGCGGCGCGAGGGTCGGTTGAGGTGGTGGGCATATGCAGTCTCCTTTGACGTCCCAGCGGGGGCGAATCGAGTCGAATCCTCGAGAGTATACCCATATGGGGCCTTCGACCAATCTGCCGCACGAGCGTGGATTTTCGGACGAAATAATCCGTCGCAGGCCCAAATGCCGTCCAATTATCCACTCCCGCATACCTTTCGTCTCCAACCGTGAGATAAGAGATAGACGAGAGACGTATACGAAAGATGGCTGTACAGCAAAGAGCCAAACAATTAATAGTGCTGTTTGGTTGGTGATTGTTTTTTTCAGTAAAAGCACTTACATATAAAGCAAGTTGCAAACAGCTGACCCCTTATTTCGTGCTCATTTTTAAGGCGAGAAATTGCCGTCATATGATCGGACGAGTTTCAACGATTACGATTTAGTATTTGGCGCGGATGCGGTCGATTCTGATGTAACGCTAGTTGACCACGCGGTAGATTGCGCTTTCTTCCAGACGCCCCGGCAATGCGCAATAAGCCGGATGACGAAGCGATTGCCGGTGCGTCTATCCATAGGGAATTCCGGGAAAGCTTCTGCGGACAGTCAAAAGATTCGTCGGTCCCAAGCGGATTAAAGGTATTTGCATAAGACATCATTTAACTAGAGACGATGCATATTGAATCGTTCAATGAACTTGCACGCTGTGTCCAACAACGCCGATTGTTGTTTTAAGGGGCTTGATGAGAGAACAGAACCAAAATAATACTTGCATAGTTAGTTATATAAAGTATTATAACGTTATGGGATGAATGAAGGGTTCATCCAAGTGAGTTAGGAGTAAGGGATGTTCAATTTCGATGAGCCTCGTTACGAGAAGGTTGTGAGCGATGCCCTCGCTC
>CAJMOP010000226.1 GCA_905215115.1 uncultured bacterium
CCGACAGAGGGGAGGCGCCGCGCGCTCGGGCGGCGCGCCAGGGAGATAGTGGACGAGATAGTCGAGAGGCGCGGTCTCAAGAAGGAGTAACATCGGGAATTGCAGCGACGGACCTCGGGACGCTCTTACACCACGTCTGCGCGCGCCACCCGCTCCGCCGCCTCGATCACGTGTTTGGCGAGAATCGCCGTCGTTACAGCGCCCACGCCACCCGGCACGGGAGTAATTGAGCCAACGATCGGCTCTGCAGCATCAAAATCGACGTCGCCGACCAGCTTGCCGGCGGCCTCGTCCCAGTTAATGCCCACATCGATGATCGTCTGGCCCTCGCGAACCGCATCCGCGCCAATCGTGCGCGCGCGTCCAACGGCCGCAACCACAATATCAGCCGCACGGCACTCGGCAGCAAGGTCGCGCGTATGCGTATGACACGTCGTCACGGTCGCATTGCGCGCCGTAAGCATGGCGGCAACAGGACGCCCGATCACCAGCGACCGACCAACGACCGCGACCTTGGCCCCATCCAGCTCAACGCCGTAATGATCCAGTAGCGCCAACACGGCCTCAGCCGTGCAAGGAGCAAAACCCTCGCCGCGCCCCGAAAGCGTGGTGAGCAGCGAAGCGGGCGTCATGGAGTCAACGTCCTTGGCGGGATCGAGCGCTGTGGCGACGGTGTTCTCGTCAAGGCCGGCGGGCAGCGGGCGGAACATCAGACAGCCATGGACAGCCGAATCGGTATTGATGTCCTCGATGGCCGTCAACAGCTCGTCCTGCGAAACATCGGCGGGAAGCAAAATGCGGCGAGCCTCAATGCCAACCTTCTCGCAGCGCTTGAGGGCACCGCGCTCGTAGGATAGGTCGTCCTCGCGTTCACCTACACGCACGATAGCCGACATCGGAACAACGCCCCGCTCACGCAAAGCGGCACAGCGAACAGCAAGTTCCTCGGTCAGCGCGCGAGCAACGGGAGCACCCTTCAGTAGCTCAGCCATGGCTATCCTCTCTTCCTTGCAGCGTCGGAGGCGCGGCGCGCCAGCGCATCGGCGCGCGGCAACCATATGTCGAGCAACTCATCACACGCCGCCTCGAGCTCCTCGGCGCGTGCACGATCCTTCATAGACGTGGTGTTCGCAAAGAGCGTCAAGCTCGCGCCCTGCATGGCGGCACGGCAGAACACAGCGCCGCACGCCACATCGGACAGCAGCTGACGCGAACCCTTGTCGGCCATGTCCTCGAGCAGCGCCAGTGCGCGCCCGCAGGCATCCATAATGCGATACGGCGGCATAGCGGCCACATGCAGCGCATCCTGAATCGCGGTCGCTCGAGCCGGATCGTCACGCGG
>CAJMOP010000227.1 GCA_905215115.1 uncultured bacterium
CGCCGCCCAGGATGCCGCCCTCATGGGCGAGCCCGCCGCCGACTCCACGCAGGTGCCCGCACCCACCTACCAGCACAGCTCGCTCGACTGGCGCGACTGGTGGTGCTCTGACGACGCTCAGATTTACCAGTTCATCGGTCAGGACAACATCTATTTCTACTGCATCGCGCAGACCGCCATGTGGGAGGCCCTGGGCTGGGACCTCACGCAGAGCACCGTCAGCGCCTGCTACCACCTGCTCTACATGGGCAAAAAGGCCAGCTCGTCCTCGCAGACGCCTCCCCCGCCGGCAGACGACCTGCTCAACCACTACACCTGCGAGCAGATGCGCGCGCACTGGCTGTCGCTCGGCCTATCCGAAAAGCCGGTGAGCTTTAGCCCCAAGGCATACGACACGCGTGTGACCGGCAAGGACAAGGACGGCAACGAGGTACGCGCCTGCGACGACAAGCGCGTTATCGACCCGGCCCTTAAGGAGAGCGCCCTTTTGACCGGCGTGTTCAACCGTCTGGCCCGCAGCTGCTTCTACGGCGTCGCCGTCAAGGAAGGCGACGAGAGCCCCTACCGCAACGGCTGCATCCCCGCCGGTGCCGCTTCTGACACCGTGGTCGAAGCCGCCCAGCAGGCAGCCCTCGCCTTTGAGCAGGCCATGTACAAGTTCGAGACGCACCGCGCGCTTGCCGTGTGTGACGACTACCTGCGCGCCGCCAACAAGCGCTGGAGCGACGCTTCCAAGGCCGCCAACAAGCTCGAGGGTAACGAGGCAAACGCCGCGATGACGCAGGCCCTTGTCGACGCCTTTACCGAGCTGCGCGTGGCGACCGTCCTGATGCACGGTATTGTGCCGGCCGGCTGCGAGCTCATCTGCGAGTACTTCGACGTCGACCCGGTCGCTTTCTTTAGCTGGGATAACATCTTTGCCTCCACGGACGAGTTCGTGGAGATCCTGGGCGAGAAGCCCGGCGAGCACCGCGTGAAGCCGCTGCCCCCGCGCTTCGACTTCTTTAGCAAGCACGAGAGCCAGTACTAAACACTCGACATGTAATGGAATGGGAAGGAAAGACGGATGTCCAAGCCGCGTCGTCGTAAGCAGAAAAAGCAGGTCAAGGCCGAGCTCAAGCTCAGGCAGTTTGCCGCCACCGAGCTTTCCGACCAGCTTGCCGCCCTTCCCTGCGCCGCCGACCTGCCGCGCTTTATGGTCGACACGGTCGCCGGCGCCTATGCGCCCGCCGATGCCGAGCTTATGATCGAGGGCTTCGG
>CAJMOP010000228.1 GCA_905215115.1 uncultured bacterium
CGCGCAGGCACCTGCCGCCGCACCGGAGCCCAAGGGCACCGAGGTGACCGCTCCCATGGTCGGCGTTTTCTATGCTGCCCCGGCGCCGGGCGACGAGCCGTTTGTGCACGTGGGCTCCAAGGTCAAGGCCGGTGAGACCCTCTGCATCATCGAGGCCATGAAGGTTCTCAACGAGGTGACGGCCGAGGCAGACGGCGAGGTGCTCGAGATCTGCGTGGCCGACGGCGACCTCGTGGAGTTCGGCAGTTGCCTTATGAGGATCGGATAGGTGATGTCCATGAACAAAGAAGAGCTCAAGAAGCTGTTGCCGCATCGCGAACCGATGCTTTTGCTCGACGAGGCCGAGCTGGTGGGCGACGAGGCCCACGGCAAGATCACGATTACGGGTGACGAGTACTTTTTGCAGGGGCATTTTCCGGGAAACCCGGTAGTCCCCGGCGTGATTCAGTGCGAGATGCTCGCCCAAAACTGTTGCGTGCTGCTGATGGGCGACGAGGAGGCGCGCGGCGCGACGCCGTTCTATACGAGCCTCGATAAGGTGCGCTTTAAGCGTCCGGTGCGCCCGGGCGACACGGTTGATCTGGTGTGCACCATCACGCGTGCGCGCGGGCCGTTCCGCTTTGCGACGGGTACTGCGAGCGTCAACGGTGAGGTTTGCTGCCGCGCCGATATGTCTTTTGCACTCATGCACGAAAGTTAAGGAAGGCTTCATGTTCGACAAAGTGCTCATCGCCAACCGCGGAGAAGTCGCGGTCCGTGTTATCCGCGCGTGCCGCGATATGGGCATCAAGACCGTCGCCGTTTATTCCACGGCCGATGCGGACGCGCTGCACGTGCAGCTTGCCGACGAGGCGTATTGCATCGGCGGCCCGCGTCTTGCCGAGAGCTACCTCAACGACGATGCCGTGCTCACCTGTGCCGTGAAGTCGGGGGCAAAGGCAATTCATCCCGGCTATGGCTTTTTCTCCGAGAAGGCGAGCTTCGTGCGCGACTGCGACAAGTATGGCCTGGCGTTTGTCGGTCCTTCGGCCGAGGTGATCGACAGCATGGGCGACAAGGACGCCGCGCGTCGAACGGCCGCCGCGGCGGGCGTGCCCATCGTTCCGGGCTGCGATTTGCTCAAAAGTCCCGAGGAGGCAACGGTCGAGGCCGAGCGCATTGGCTGCCCCGTGCTTATTAAGGCGCGTGCCGGTGGCGGCGGTCGCGGTA
>CAJMOP010000229.1 GCA_905215115.1 uncultured bacterium
CTGCCCTGCGCTCGCGAGAACACGCTGCTGCTCGAGGACGCCCAGGCGCTCGTCGCCAACGGCTGCAAGGTGGTCGGCGAGGGCGCAAACATGCCCACGACCATCGAGGCCACGACCTACTTCCAGGAGAACGGCGTCGCCTTTATGCCCGGCAAGGCTGCCAACGCCGGCGGCGTGCTCGTGTCCGGCCTGGAGATGAGCCAGAACGCCGAGCACCTGTCCTGGACCTTTGAGGAGGTCGACGGCAAGCTCGAGCAGCTCATGCGCGGCATGTTCCACAACGTTGACGACACCGCCAAGGAGTATGGCCAGGAGGGCAACTTTGTCATGGGCGCCAACATCGCCGGCTTCCTGAAGGTCGCCGACGCCATGCTCGCCCAGGGCGTCTGCTAAATCTTCGCTCGATATAGCATCGCAGAAGGCTCCCAGTCATCTTGGCTGGGAGCCTTTTTTGATCCGCATGCGACGGAGGAAAACGGTTCATTTTGTCCCGACACGAGCTATGCCCCCTCGTTTGGTACACTTAAAGGTACTGGACAAGTGAAGAGATGGGGGAGAACGTGCTCAAGTTCGGTACCTACGTCCGTGTTGGAAACGCGGCCGAAGCCTATGAGCTCTTACAGAAGAACCGCAATAACAAGATTGTGGGCGGTGGCATTTGGATGCGCCTGGGTTCGCGTCGCGTCGCGACGGCGATTGACCTTTCGGCCTGCGGACTCGATCAGATCGAGGAGACCGAGACCGAGTTTCGCATCGGTGCCATGTGCACCCTGCGCCAGCTCGAGCGCCATGCCGAGCTCAACGCGCTTGTCAACAATGTCTTCGAGTTCGCCGTTCACGATATCGTGGGCGTGCAGCTGCGCAATACCGCCACGGTGGGCGGCAGCATCTACGGCCGCTTTGGCTTCTCGGACGTGCTCTCGGCATTCCTGGCGCTCGATTCGTATGTCGAGCTGACGGGTGCCGGTCGCGTGCCGCTCGCCGAGTTCGTGGACATGGGCTATGTGCGCGACGTGATCGAGCACGTCGTGGTCGTTAAGCACGACTACCGTGCGAGCTACGAGGCCGTGCGCAAGGCCGCGACCGACTTCCCCTCCTTAAACGTCACCGCCGCCTGGTGGAACAACACTTGGCACGTCACCGTGGGCGCCCGCCCGCTGCGCGCGACCCTGCTGCAGGGCGTGGCGTGCGGCCTTACCAACGAG
>CAJMOP010000230.1 GCA_905215115.1 uncultured bacterium
TGGTGAGGTCCTCGGGGCGCTACGGCGAGTGCTACCGGGCCTGCAGGGCGCGGGGCATGGGGCACGGGCGGGCGCTCAAGGCCGTCGCGAGGAAGCGGCTCAGGGCGATATACGCCGTGATGCGCGACCGGGTGCCCTACCGGGAGTAGCCCCGACGGTTGACAAAACTATAGGAACACCCAACGACTAACTTCCTCCTTCCCGTAACCTTTCCGCAACAATTCGTCCTCTGCGGTGCCAGCGCCCGTTCACAACGTCCCCTGCGCTACACTTAGTCGCACTGTGGCGCTGCCGCGCCGCGCCCGACCCAAGGGGGACACTCATGAAGAACACTCAGCTGCTGCTGATTAACGATATGTGCGGCTACGGCAAGGTCGCGCTTTCTGCCATGCTGCCGGTGCTGTCGCACATGGGTTACCGTATCCACAATCTGCCGACGGCACTTGTGTCCGATACGCTCAACTATCCCAAGTTCTACATCCACGACACCACGGAGTACGTGCGCCAAAGCCTCGCTATCTGGGAGGAGCTCGGCTTTGAGTTCGACGCCATCTCGACCGGCTTTATCGTGACCGAGGAAGAGACGCGCATCATCTCGGACTTTTGCCACCGCCGCGCGCAAAAGGGCACCAAGGTGTTCGTCGATCCCATCATGGGCGACAACGGCAAGCTCTATGCCGGTGTGCCCGAGTCCACGATTGGCCTTATGCGGCACCTGCTGGAGTGCGCAGACTACGCGGTGCCCAACTACACCGAGGCCTGTCTGCTCACCGATGCGCCTATTGCAGAGCAGATCACGCCCGACGAGGCCCGCGCCCTTGTGGACGCCGTGCGCGAGCTGGGTGCCAAGTCGGTAGTCATTACGAGCGCCGTGGTCAATGGCACGAACGCGGTTATCGGTTACGACCATGTGGCGGGGGAGCACTTCACGATTCCATTTGAGCTCATTCCGGTCTATTTTCCGGGCACGGGCGACACGTTTTCGGCGGTGCTCGTCGGCCGCGTTATGGCAGGTTGGAGTCTGCAGCGCGCGACGGCCGATGCCATGCGCGTGGTGGCGGAGCTTATCGAGCGCAATGCCGACCAAGAGGACAAGTCGGCCGGCCTGCCCATCGAGGCCTGCCTGGATGTGATTGACCATGAGTAACGCTGGCGAGGGCGGCGTCAAGCCTGTGGGCGAGAACGGGCCGCT
>CAJMOP010000231.1 GCA_905215115.1 uncultured bacterium
GGCGACCTCATGTCGCTGCTCGTGCGGCTCGAGGACTCCTTCGGCATCGTGCCCGCAGCCGACGGCACGGGCCTCTCCCTGAACCCCAAGGCGCCGCACGCGCCCAAAGCCGCGATGGCGATCGAACTGTGGGCAGAGAAGCGCGCGCAGCTCGAAAACGGCAAGATCGACGCCGACGAATACGAGGACTGGAAAGCCTCGCTGTAGCGGCTCTCCGCATTTCGCGATCAACGCAACCGAATCAGGACGGTGGACCAGGCGGCGAGCGCCGCTCGGGCCTGCGTAAGCTGAGTTTTTACTCCCCATTGCATGCCAAGGCATTTCCGGCGCACCTGGGGAGTAAATGACGCGGTGGCTTACACGGCGGCACGCGGCAGTACGCCGCGGCATTTCCCCTGGTTACTCCCGTTTTCATTGAGGCGGCGAGATTCTTTACTCCCCATTAACCACCTGGGAAAACGCTGTGAGAAGACCGCCGAAAAGCCTATTGAGTTCGATTTGAGTTTCACAGGCCCCGAAACGGCCCCGTTTGGCTCTCGGAGACAAAAATCGCGCGTCTACTCACTTGGGATGAATCCTTACTCCCGTTCCTCCGAATGCCGCACCGTGCCTTGCCGTCTTGAAACACGGGGGAGTAAATTGCGAAATCGCAGGTGAAAGGGAGTAAAACGACAAAGAAAAAGCCTCCGTCCCAACGCGGGAACGGAGGCTCGGTTATCGTATTTACTCACCAACATCGCTGGCGGCTTTGCCATGACTCTCGTACGAAACGAAACTCAGCGGCACAGTGCGGCACTCAAAAATGCAGGTCAGAACCCTATCAGCCTACTCCCACTCGATCGTTGCCGGCGGCTTGGACGTGCAATCCAGTACCACGCGGTTGATCTGGCGGCACTCGTTGGTGATGCGGGTGGAGATGGTGGCGAGCACGTCATAAGGCACGCGCGACCAGTCGGCGGTCATGGCGTCCTCCGAGCTGACCGGTCGCAGGACGATGGGGGAGCCGTAGGTGCGCTCGTCGCCTTGGACGCCGACGGAATGGACGTCGGCGAGCAGAACCACGGGGCACTGCCAGATGTCGCGGTCGAGGCCGGCCTTGGAGAGCTCCTCGCGGGCGATGGCGTCGGCCTCGCGCAGCAGGTCGAGGCGTTCCTTGGTGATTTCG
>CAJMOP010000232.1 GCA_905215115.1 uncultured bacterium
TTGCCGCCCGCCGTGCCGCCGAAAGCTCGCTTTGGGGCGCTCCTGCCCAGCAGCAGGCGGCTGAGGCTGCGCCGTACAACGCAAACCTCGCCAGCATGCCTATCATTTCCGGTGCCGCGGACATCGATCTCGATGACCTCGATGAGCCTGCAGCCATCACCGCATCGATTGATGCCCAAGATCGCATCGACACCGGCGACCTTCCGGACGCCTCGCTCGAGGTTGATGTCCCCATGGCCGATTACTCGGGCCACGAGGACATGTGGGCCGCCGCCACCGCGATTCTGGATGAGATTGACGAGCCTGCTCCTGTTGCAGCCCCCGCTCCCGTCGCTGCCCCTCAGCCTGCTGCCCCCGCCTATGTCGGCCGTCACAGCGCTGTGTTCCCCGAGGATACTGCCCGTATCTCGCGCGAGAGCATCGAGCGGGCCGAGGCTATTGCCGCCGGCATTATGGAAAACCGTCGTCACGAGCGCGTCAATCAGATCCTCGAGGAAGAGATCGAGCGCCTGCAGTCCTCTACCGCCAAGCGTACGGGCCGTGCCTATCTGAGCGTTATCGAGGGCGGTACCGCCAGCTTCGCGCCGCTCCGCGCGGAGGCATAACTTCTGCATGGTTAAGATCAATCGAAAATGGGCGGTCGTGACCTGCCTGATGGCGCTCTTGATCTGGGGCAATTCGCTGGTTCCCGGCTCGGGGTCGGGCTCGCTGAGCCTAACGGTCATGGAAGCTATCCGCGGTTTCCTGCACAGCGTGGGACTTCCATATGAATGGGTGACCAACTTTGTTGTTCGCAAATGCGCGCATTTTACCGAGTATATGGTGCTCGGCATCTTGGCAACGCACGCCTTTGATTTTGAGGGCCGGCGCACCTTTGACGTGCTGCTGCCCACGGCGGTGTTCCTGCTGCTGATTCCTTCGATCGACGAGACGATTCAGCTCTTTGTGCCGGGACGCGCCGGCATGATCACCGATGTGATGATCGACTGCTGTGGTGCGGCAACGGGCGTTGTGCTCCGATATCTCTTACGGTCGCTGATGTGCGCCAAAAAGGCCGCCTAGGATGTATTGTTTGGTCCTAGGCGGCCTTTTTTGGCTTATAGGACAAAATGTGTGTCTACTTTAGGGGCGTCGGCGCAGGTCGATGCCCCTTTTTCAG
>CAJMOP010000233.1 GCA_905215115.1 uncultured bacterium
GCCGCAGACGCACCTGATCGGCCACGTCACCGTGGGCGAGGAGTGCCAGCTCGGCCCCAACAGCCGCCTCACCGACACCACCGTCGGCAGCGGCTGCACCATCGATGAGACCATCGCCATCGAGGCCGTCATCGAGAACGGCGTCGACTGCGGCCCGCGCGCTTACCTGCGCCCGGGCACCCACATGCTCGACGGCTCCAAGGCCGGCACGCACGTGGAGATCAAGAAGTCCACGATCGGCGAGGGCTCAAAGGTGCCGCACCTGTCCTACATCGGCGACACCACCATGGGCTCCGGCGTCAACGTGGGCGCGGGCTCCATCACCTGCAACTACGATGGCGTGCACAAGCACAAGACCGTCATCGGCAAGGACGCCTTCATTGGCTCCGACACCATGATGGTCGCGCCCGCCCAGATTGGCGACGGTGCACTCGTGGCCGCTGGCTCCGTCATCACCGAGCCGGTCCCGGCAGACGCGCTCGGTCTGGGCCGCGCCCGTCAGGTAAATATTGAGGGCTGGGCCGCCGATTACCGCCGCCGCCTGCACGAGGACGACGAGGTATAACGTTTTACCAAGCACAAAAGGAGCTGCTCCATGGGGGCGGCTCCTTTTTCTATCGTGACCTGCGCAACCGGATGAGTGGTCGGTTCGTGTCCGTTGGCGGTAAAGACGTTATCAGGACCCGATAAACCCCGCCGCGCGGTTACAATGCAACAAGGCATCTATATGGCATTCGATGTATAAAGGAGAAGGGTAATGCCGATTAATGATCCCGAGAAGTCGGAGAATATGCGCAAGTCCATCCGCGTGTATTCCGGTTCCTCCAACCGTCCCCTCGCTCAGAAGATTGCTGAGTACCTTGGGGTCGAGCTTTCGGGCCTTACGCTAAAGCAGTTCGCCAATGGTGAGATTTACGCCCGCTACGACGAGACCGTCCGCGGCGCCGACGTCTTCCTGATTCAGTCCGTGGCCGGCGGCAACGTCAACGACATGCTCATGGAGCTGCTCATCGCCACCGACGCTGCCAAGCGCGCATCCGCCCGCTCCATCACCGCCGTTATCACCCACTACGGCTATGCCCGCCAGGACCGCAAGGCCGGCCCGCGCGAGCCCATCACCGCCC
>CAJMOP010000234.1 GCA_905215115.1 uncultured bacterium
CGCGCGGCCAGGCTGACACCTCGGCGCTTGCCGACGCCTATCGCGCGGCGTTGGGTGCGAGCAAGGCCGCGACCGAAAAGGCACAGGTGGCACTCGACGCCATCGACGCGTTTGAGGCGAGCGGCAAAACCATGGAGGATGCGGCGCGACTCATGATGTCGTGCAGCATGCCTCGGGCGAGCAAGGCGTTTTCTAAGGAGCAGGTGGAGCTACTCAAGGCCGAGGCTGCCGATGCGTTTATCAATATCGTGCTGGCCTGCGGTGGTCCCGCGCTCGATGCGCTGGTGGGGCTTGCTCGTGCTGTGGAGGCGGAATACCGCGCGCTCAAGGCTGACCAGTCCGCGCTTGATAACAACGACCTGCTGCGCATGGCGTACGAGGCGCTGCGCGATTATCCCGCCATCCGAGCGGCCTATGAAGGTCGCTTTAAGATGGTCATGATCGATGAGTTCCAGGATACCGACCAGATGCAGGTCGATTTGATCCGTTACCTGACGGGCGCGGGGGAGCGCGCGCTGTGCACCGTAGGCGATGCGCAGCAGTCGATTTACCGCTTCCGTGGCGCCGAGGTCGAGGTCTTCCGCCGCCAGGAGCGCAAAGTGGGCTCCTCTGCTGCGCCCGAGACGGCTGTCGCATCCGATGCCCCCGCCGGCGAGCTCGTCAAGCTTGTACGCAACTTCCGCAGCCACGACGAGGTGCTGCGCTATGTGGCGCGCGTCTTTGACGGCGACACCGGTGGTTTGATGCAGGGGTTCTTGGATCTTGAACCGAGCGACGAACGCGAGGACAAGCTCAAGGCGAAGGCATCGCGCCGCCAGGCGATCTTCGTTGCCGGTGGCAGTACGCAGGAGCGAACGCAGGCGAAAGCTCGTGCGATTGCGGAGCGATTCCAAGCACTCGTTAAAGCGGGCCAGCCCCAGGGCAGCATGGTCCTGCTGCTGGGCCGCATGACCAACGCCGATGTCTATGCGCAGGCCTTCCGCGACCAGGGGCTCGACTGCGTCATCGCGGGCGGCTCGGTCTTTGCCCAGGCTGCCGAGGTCCAAACGGTGCGTGCCCTGGTGTGCGCGCTTGCTAACCCGGCCGATACGGCGCAGGGTCTTAT
>CAJMOP010000235.1 GCA_905215115.1 uncultured bacterium
ACAATTTGAAACTGAGAGCATCCTACGGTGAAACCGGAAACGATGGTAGCAGGTGCCGGCGTGAGCTGCAATCTCGATGGTGGGCGCGGTGGCTTGGTCGGACGCAGTCGCGGCGGTGTTCGTCACGTTCTCGCTCATGGCTAGAACCTGCCCGGATGCTCGGCGCACAGCTCGTCGCGCATCTTATAGACTCGGCCCATGGCCTCGGATTCAAACCATGTCAGGCGCTCCGTGCGCTTAAGCCCAGCCGGTGCGTCGGAAAGCGAGATGGCCTTTCCGGCGCGGATCCAGCACTTTTTGGGACGCATGAGCTTTTTGCCTTTGGGCGTGATGTCGGACCAGCCGCAGATGGCGAGCGGGTTGACGGGTGCCTTGCCCATCTGGGCGATGAGCGCAAAACCGCCGTGGACCTCGGGCTTGATCTCGCGCGAGCGGATGCGCGTGCCCTCGGGGAAGATCAGGACGTCCTCGCCGCGCTGCAGCGCATGTTGGGCGGCGCGCAGGCACTTCATATCGGCAGTACCACGCTCGACGGGAATGCCGCCAACGCGGCTAAAGGCCCAGCGCACAATCTTGCTCTTGGCGAACTCGGACTTAAAGATGGGACGGATACGGCGGCCCCCAAAGAACAGCGCCGTCTCCACGGCCAAGAGCTCGGCCATAGAGGTGTGGTTGCAGATGACCACGCTGCCGCGGCCTTCCTGGCGCTCAAACAGCAGGTCAGCGTCCTCGACCTTCCAGCGCCACATGAGCTTGGAGAAGGCCCAAAGGATGGCCATGACTACGACGACGGTGCCGCGGATGAGCGCTGGAAACTCGGCGTAGGGGGCGTTGTAATAGTCCTCGGGCGTCTGCTTAAACAGGCGCATGGGCTACCTCCTTTGGTTGATGAGGTCCTCGATTATCGAGACGACCTCATCGATGGTGTGGGCGGTGGAGTCGACGTGCACGGCGTCCTCGGCGGGCACGAGCGGGGCGACCTCGCGGCTGCTGTCGAGCTTGTCGCGCTGCTTAAGGGCGTCGAGGGTCTCGTCGACCTCAGCCTCGAGCTGCTCGGACGTGAGCGGCTGGACATCGTTTTGGTGGCGCTGAAGCACGCGGC
>CAJMOP010000236.1 GCA_905215115.1 uncultured bacterium
CACGTCGCCATGAGCGTCCAGACGGGCGCGCTCAATCTGCGCGAGTGCCTGTTGCTGGCCGTTGGTAAGGGAGACCGGCGCCTTGCCGCTTGCCGAGGACAGCGTGGTCTGCTCGCTGCAGCCACGCCAGGCGCGGCGCTCTTCCACCACCACGACGCCGCGTTTTTCGAGCGACTTGATGGTCGCCGACATACTGTTATAGAGAAGGTTGAGGTCGCGAGTCGTGACCGGTCCGCACTGGAGCGCCTCGATGAGTTGGCGCTGGCGGACCGCGGACTTGGGCGGCGTGTAGTCAAAGCCTTCGGGCGTAAGCATCACCCAGCGGTTTTGAATTGGCTTGACGGCGGGACGCTCAACCGACCATGCGCCGTCATCGCCCTTGACCACGCGCGGGCTACCGCCCGGAGGCAAAAACAGGCGCAGGCACTCGGAAAGCGTTGCGACGTACTCGCGGCTCATCCAGTGCGCGATGCGGGCAGCCTCGGCGGTAAAGAGTGGTTTGCTGAGGATGGCTTCGACGGGCTTAATGCGCGAAGGATCGAGGGCGTTGTTGCCTTGCAGGTCGCCCAGCTCGGGCGCAATGTCGACGATGTAGCCTGCGGCAGCACGGTTGCCAAAGTGGACCAGGACCGTCGATCCGACCTGGGCCTCGTTGGCAAGGGACTGGGGAATGCAGTAGGCGAATGGCTCGGACAGCGCACGGGTGGGGATATCGAGAACCACGCTCGCGTAGGCGGCAGGGGGCTCGGGCGCAGGCTCGGGCTTCACCGGAGTCTCCTCCGGTTCCGGCGAACCAAACAGCGACAGTTGTTGAGCCATACACCACCTCTAACGAACGGACCTGAAAGGGGTGGGACAAAATAATCAGTAGAGTTTGTCCCATGGCCGATACGAGTATCGAGCTTGTTGCGTCACTCGAACATGGGACAAACACTACTGATTATTTTGTCCCAGCAACCCACTCATCGGTACAGAAACAAGAGCCCCGCTCGGGGGAACGGGGCTCGGATACATGCGTTTACGCGTCTACTACAGCGCCATCGTGCGGGCGCGGTCGATGCGTGCCAGGCAGTCGTCGCGGCCGACGAGCGCCATG
>CAJMOP010000237.1 GCA_905215115.1 uncultured bacterium
TCGTACGCGCAATCCGCCGTGCGCTACTGCGTCGGCCGTCTGATGGGATACCGCGGTGCGGTTATGGAACTGGCTCGCAAGGGGGTCGACCGTCCGCTGGCGGAGCGGGTCTGCGACGAGGCCCGCATGAGCGGTGTCTTCGAGGACGCCGCATGGGAGTTGGGGCGGCGCAGCGCCGCCAAGACACAGGGCATGGACCCGAAAGTGCGCAAGCGCCGGTTCTGGTCCTCGGGCGGGCGCAAGGGGCACGACGCCGAAACCCTGCGTGCCGTAGCCCATGAGCTATTTGATTAGAATGAACTATCTCAATGAACTATCTCTTAGATGAGATACAGCGCGGGGCAAGCGGGGGAGATGCCCCGGTGGCTTGGCGGGGTGGCGGGTTGCCGGCCCGGTGGTTTGTCGATCCGGTGGTCTTACCGCATTGCCGGCGTGAGAACACCCTCCGACGCTTCGCGCCATCTCCCGCCAGCGGGAGGGAACGGGGCTGCCGGCATTGCGTTGTCTCGTTCGCGCGCCCTCATATTGGTAGGAGGAATGTGTTGGCGGGAGGTATGCGGATTCGGGGGGGTAAAGAAAAGCGAGACCCCCGATACCCCGGGTTCTGTCGCGTGTCGCCACGCGGATGGCCATCCATCTCGACCTGACGTTGCCGCCAGGCTCTAGCGGCCTACCCGAAGACACGGGCGAGCAGCCCTTGCCGTCTTCTGCTTGGCCTTGCTCCCGATGAGGCTTGCCATGCGACCGACTGTTACCAGCGGACCGGTGGTCTCTTACACCGCCGTTTCACCCTTACCCGCTTGCGCGGGCGGTCTGTTCTCTGCTGCGCTATCTCTCAGGTCACCCTGGGCGGACGTTATCCGCCATCGTGCTCTGCGGAGCCCGGAAGTTCCTCAGCCTTGCCAAATGAATGACGCGGCCGCGGCCATCTGGGGGTCTCGAATCAGCTACTATACGGCAGGCCTGGGATTTTACGCAGGAGAATCAGGGTGGGCCGGCGCACCGGGCGAGACGATGAACGCCGAATGCCGAGTTGCTGTCGGTGGGGGGGGCGCTCATCCTCCCGCTGGCGGGAGGTGGCGCGTAGCGCCG
>CAJMOP010000238.1 GCA_905215115.1 uncultured bacterium
CAGGCGCTCGGTCTGCTCGACGCACTCGACCTTGGTGGCGCTGTTGGCGTAGGCGCCGTCGATGAGGGCGCGCATCTCGTCGGCGTGGCTGCCGATGACGACCACGACGCGGCTGCAGCCGGCCTTGATGGTAGCGTCGACGATCCACTGGACCATGGGCTTACCCAGGATCTTGTGCGAAACCTTGCAGTGGTTCGACTTCATGCGGGTGCCCTCGCCGGCAGCGAGGATAATTGCGGTTGCGTCCATGTGATCTCCTGTTACGTTATAGAGACGTGTGTTTGGAAACGATACACGGCGCAATATGATACCGCAGGCATATGACGAGCGCGTAACGATTGGTTTGCGGCGGTTGAGGCTTGCGCCGCCGGCGTGGCGTTTGCACTGCTTGCGTGCGGCGTTGGCGGTGCTGCGGAGCTGTTGTTTGAGCGAGGGGACGGGGTGCCCGTGGACAACATACGAGAGGAGTTTGGCGGCGAGCCCGTCGCGGCATTCTCGATGTCGCATCCGGCTGTGCCGGCACTCTATATAGTGCTGACGCTGGGGCTCACTATGTTCTCGATGCAGCCGGTACTGATTGCGCTGTCACTTGCGGGCGGGCTGGCGTATGGATTTGCGACGCGTGGGGCTGCCCGCACGCTGGGCGCGCTCCGCTGGCAGCTGCCGGTGATTTTGATCGTCGCGGTGCTCAATCCGCTGTTTAGCGCCTCGGGCTCGACGGAGCTGTTCCGTATTGGCATGCGCGCGGTGTATCTGGAGAGCATGGTATACGGCCTGTGCATGGGAGGGCTGTTTGTGGCGAGCGTGTTGTGGTTTGAGGCGGCGGCGTCGATGCTCGAATACGACAAGGTGCTCGCGCTGCTGGGCAATGCCGCACCGGTGATTGCGCTCATGATCTCGATGTGCATGCGGCTTGTCCCGCAGTTTTTGCGCCGCGGTCGTACGGTGTTGGCGGTGCAGGATGCGATTGATGTGCCGGGGCGTGCGCCGGCCGACCCCGTGCGTTCGCGCCTACGGGCATCGAGCGTGTTGATGGGCTGGGGCATGGAAGATTCGCTGGAGCGTGCGGACGCGATGCGCTCGCGCGGGT
>CAJMOP010000239.1 GCA_905215115.1 uncultured bacterium
GGGTGCCGCAAACACCGCAGTGCTCTCGTTGATTGCCGCGGCGACGGGCTCTGCAAAGTGAGCCGGCGCCGGGGTTGCTTCGGGCGCTGTGGGCTGTTCCGCAGCATGTGCGCCGATGGGCGCCGCTACGGCATCCTCTTCGCCCTCGTTATCGGCGAGATCCGAAATATCATGCGTTACATGCGAAAGAGGCAGGGAGAACACGGTGTCCTCGGGCTCCACGGGTGTGGAGTCCGCCGGAGCGGCGTGGGCCGGTGCAGCTACGGCGGCAGCCGGTGCCTCGGTCATGGTTGCGGACTTGTTCTCCTCGTCGATCATCGACGGTTCACCTTCATGACCACGTCGCCAATCTGGACTTCGTCGCCCTCGCGCAGCGTTGCGGGCTCCACAAGCTGGCGGCCGTTGACGAGCGTGCCGTTAAGCGAGTTGAGGTCCTCGATGATGAGCGCCGGGCCCTGCAGCGAAAAGCGCGCATGCGAGGCCGAGACGAACGGTTCGTTGATGCAGATGTCCGAAGATGGCGAGCGACCGACGATGACGGGGCCGAGCATGTCTACGTGGATGCCGCGGATACCGCGCGGACCCTTGTCCACATCGATCGTCCAGATAGCCGAGTCGCGACGCTGCCCGCGCACAAGTCCCACGCCGGTCTTCATGACGGCGAACAGGAAGATATAGAGCAGGGCGACCAGGACGATGCGGCCTGCAAAAAGGACGATATCGATGTTCATAAGAGACTATCCCCTAAATTCAAAGGTGCTCAGGCCAAACGTCAGCAGATCGCCGTTGCGCAGCGGGCAGCGCGTAATGCGGCGGTTGTTGACGAGCGTGCCGTTGGTGGAATTGAGGTCCTCGATCGACCAATCCGAGCCCGTAAAGGTGAGCTGGGCGTGGCGGCGCGACACGTTGGGGTCGCGCAGGGCAATATCGGAAACTGAGCGCTCGCGACCGATAGTCACCTGTGCGGAGGTGATGCTATGGCTCTCGCCGCTCACGACGTCGACGAGCTGGGCGAGCGGGCGCTGTGGGGCGCGAGTGCTCGCCATGTTGGAGGCGATGCCGGCTGCGGCGCCTAG
>CAJMOP010000240.1 GCA_905215115.1 uncultured bacterium
GGCGCATCGTGCGCGGGGACAACTGCATCATGGTCGCCTCGGCCCGCGCGCTGCTGCGCTGTGTGCCGCCGGTCGAGAGCTGTTACTGGGAGTCGACGACCTTTGCGGTGGGTGAGGAGATTCCTTTTGACGAGGTTCCGCAGCGCCTGGTGGGCATGGGCTACACCAATGCCGGCGCCGCCGACGCGCCCGGCCTGTTCCGTGTGCACGGTGACACCGTCGAGGTATTTCCCGCGCAGGAAAAGGCGCCCGTGCGCATTGAGTTTTTCGGCGACGAGATTGACCGCATCCGCCGCATGGTGAGCTCCACGGGCCAAACCATCGGCAACGAGGACAGTATCGAGATCTTCCCCTGCCGCGAGCTGGCGCTTACCGACGAGGCCGTTCACAACATGCACGTGGCGCTCTACCGCGCAAGCCAGAGCGATAGCAAGCTGGCGGCGCTGCTCGAGATGGTGGATGCGCGCATCGTCACGCCCGAGCTCGATCGCTTTTTGCCGGTGATGTACGGCCAGACCGTGAGCCCGTTGTCGCATGTGAGCGGCAAGGCGCTCGTGGTGCTGTCCGAGCCGCGCTCGCTGTTCGACGATTGCCTGCGCGCCTACGAGGATATCGAGGCGCGTGCCGGCGAGGCGGGGGTCGACCGTCTGGACGGCCTGTACGTGCGTGCCCAGCAACTCGACTTTGGTTCCCAGCAACGCCTGAACTATGTGAGCCTGATTCGTGCCGGCGGCGCGGTGACGGCAGAGCTCAAGATTGAGCAGCCGGCCATTGCGGGCTCGGACAATCGATTTATGACGCGCATTCAGGAAGTCGTGGGCAAGCGCTACGCCTGCGTGTTTGCCATTCCCGACCGCGGCGCGCGCGAGTCGATGGAGCTCACCTTTGGCGACGAGGGCATTACCTTTGAGGAATCGCTGACCGCGGCGCCCGAAAACGCCGGTGTCATTGGCGAGCGCGTGCGCGTGGCGGCGGCGGATTCTGCCGACCGTGCTGCCCGCCAGGAGGCCCATGTTTCCATTCGCGAGCGCAAGGCCGACGCGCTCAAC
>CAJMOP010000241.1 GCA_905215115.1 uncultured bacterium
GCAATTGCCCGAAAAGCCGTTCGTCGCGGCGTTCTGGCAGGTGCGCGACCCCGGCAACGCGGGCACGGTTATCCGTGCGGCGGACGCGGCCGGATGCGATGCCGTGGTGTTCGTCGACGATTGCGTCGACATGCTCAATCCCAAGGTGATCCGCGCGACCGCGGGCTCGCTGTTCCATATCCCCGTGATGACGATGGGCGTGGACGAGTTCTTCGGATGGGCCGGCGAGAAGGTGCTCCGCACCGTCGCCGCCGACGTCTACGGGACGGACGGGCGCGAGCCAAGGGAGCTGCCCGAGGCGCTGAGGGACCAGGATCTCGCCGGGGTGGGCAAGGCCGTGATCTTCGGCAACGAGGCCCGCGGACTTGAGCCGGGTCTGTTGGGTAGGTGCGACGACATCGTGCGCATTCCGCTCTATGGCAAGGCCGAGTCGCTGAATCTGGCGACCAGCGCCGCGATCATGCTCATGAGTATGGCTATGTCGAGCCATATAGGGACAATGTGAACTCGGTAAACGCTTGGATTATTTGATTTTTGGCGCAGATAAACCGGTAGTTTCGGTAGTTGTAGGTAGGACGAAAGGGTTCTCGTGGCAGACAATGCTCTCTTCGATGCCCAGTCAGTGACCGATGCGGTCGCCGAGGGCATCAGCAAGATTCAGAACGCCTCCAGCTTGGAGGAGCTCAAAGCCATCAAAACGCAATACGCCGGTGCCGAATCGGCGATGACCAAGGCCAGCAAGGCCATCGGGTCGCTGCCGGTCGATCAGAAGAAGGAAGCCGGCAAGCTTATAGGCAAGCTCCGCGCCGACTTCGGCCGCGCGTTCGGCCCCAAGGAGGCCGAGCTCAAGGCGCAGGAGGAGCAGCGCGCGCTGGAGGCCGAGACCGTCGACATGACGCTGCCGGTCAACCGTCGCCCGCTCGGCGCCCGCCACCCGCTGGCCAAGCTCATGGAGGACGTCGAGGACCTGTTCATCTCCATGGGATGGCAGATCTCCGCCGGCCCCGAGGTGGAGACCGAATGGTATGACTTCGACGCCCTGAAC
>CAJMOP010000242.1 GCA_905215115.1 uncultured bacterium
GCGCAATGGCTGCCGAGGGCATGCCCGTGGAGGCATGGCCGAGCGCGGCGAATTTTGTGCTCGTGCGCACGCCGCATGCCACGCGCGTGCGCGAGCGTCTGCGCGACGAGTATTCAATTTTGGTGCGCGACTTTAGCTACGCGCCGGGGCTCGCGGACTGCCTGCGCATTACCGTGGGCACCCCGCAGGAAAACGACGAGGTGCTGGACGCGTTTGCCGCGCTGGTGAAGGAGGAGATGTAGATGGACCGCTATGCCGAGGTAACCCGCAAGACGGGCGAGACCGACATTGTCGTCAAGCTCGACCTGGATGGATCCGGTGTGTGCGATATCTCGACCGGCGTACCGTTTTTCGACCACATGCTCAACGCCTTTGGCCGTCATGGCCTGTTCGATCTGACGGTGCACGCGGTGGGCGACGTGGAGGTCGATGCGCACCACACCGTCGAGGACACGGGTATTGTGCTGGGCGAGGCGTTTTGCCAGGCTCTGGGCGACAAGGCGGGCATTACGCGCTTTGCCGACGCGGCGATCGCCATGGACGAGACGCTTGTGATGGCTGCTGTTGATATTTCGGGCCGCGGGCAGGCCTACTGCGAGCTGCCCGTGCCGACCGAGCGCGTGGGCAGCTTCGATACCGAGCTGGCGGTCGAGTTCTTCTACGCCTTCGCGCGCGATGCCAAGCTCACGCTGCATGTGCGCGAGCTGGCGGGCGGCAACTCGCATCACATTATCGAGGCCGCCTTTAAGGCCGTGGGCCGCACGATGCGCCACGCCTGCGAGCTCGATCCCCGCGTGCAGGGCATCCCTAGCACCAAGGGCTCACTGTAACCGCTACAAAGGCAGAAACCACCACGAAGGTGCCTGTCCGCTTTGTGGTGGTTTTCGGACAAGATGAGGAGGAGGGGTCGCGTGGGCGAACCGAAGATCGTGGTGGTCGACTACCACAAGGGCAACTTGTCGAGCGTCGTGCGCGGGCTTGCGCGCGCCGGTGCCGCCGCCTGCACGTCGGACGATCCGGAGCAGATTCGCAACGCTGAC
>CAJMOP010000243.1 GCA_905215115.1 uncultured bacterium
CGCCCACGCTGCCGCAGCCGCACCAGCACGTTCGGACTCGGTTGTCACGTTGTCTGCCAGGTCGTGCACGTGCAGCACGTTGCCGCAGGCAAATATGCCCGGCACGCCCGTCTGCAGGCTCTGGTCCACCACGGCGCCGCGCGTACGTGGGTCCAGCTCCACGCCCGCGGCAACCGAAAGCTCGTTTTCGGGAATCAGGCCCACCGAAAGCAGTAGCGTGTCGCACGGAACGATGCGCTCGGTTCCCGGAATGGGTGCAAGATGCTCGTCGACCTGGCTTACCTCGACAGCCTCCACACGATCGTGCCCGATCACACGCGTGACCGTGGTAGACAGATGCAGTGGAATGCCAAAGTCTTCCAGGCAGTTCTTAACATTGCGACGCAGGCCGTTGGCGTACGGCATGAGCTCGTACACGCCCTCGACGGAAATCCCCTCGAGCGTGCAGCGGCGCGCCATGATCAGCCCGATGTCGCCCGAGCCCAAAATGACGGCGCGCGAGCCGGGTTTGAGGTTCTCGATATTGATGTATCGCTGCGCCAAGCCGGCCGTAAACACGCCGGCGGGGCGGCTGCCGGGGATCTTGATCTCGCTGCGCGTTCGTTCGCGGCAGCCCATGGCAAGGACGACGGCACGCCCGGTGAGCTGCAGCATACCGGAGGGATTCATGAGCGTGACGGTGTGGAGTGAGGCGTCTTCCGTGGACGCGCCCGAATCAATTCCAAGCACCATGCTGTCCAAGAACAGCGCAATGTCGGTCGCGCGCACCTGGTCGATAAAACGCTGTGCATACTCGGGGCCGGTGAGCTCTTGCTTAAAGTGCGAAAGGCCAAAACCGGGGTGGATGCACTGGCGCAGGATACCGCCCAGATGCTGCTCACGCTCCACGATGGCCACGCGCGCGTCGGCCTTGTGCGCGGCAAGCGCGGCTGCCATACCGGCGGGGCCGCCTCCGATGACGACCACGTCGAACGCCTGCGTCGACACTGGCGCTGCAGTTCCGGTCTCCGC